>DFUX01000087.1:13660-26634 GCA_002379855.1 Cloacimonetes bacterium UBA4175
CGGGTTAAGGATGACCCCAGAAAGATATAGACTTAGCCAAGCCTGACGCACGCGGGGGAAGCAGCACCAGAGGCCATCGGACTACTTGTATTCCCATTATATAAGGTGCTACGGCAAGCGACTTAATACCTGAAGGTAAAGTTCGATAAGGCGTTCGCCGACAACTTCGTGGGAATAGTTTTCCAAACATCGTTGCCTGATCTTTTCTTGCGAATAATCGCCATGTTTTTGCCTCATACGTGCGATCGCCTTGGCTAAAGCAAGGGGATTCTGCTTTGGCACCAGGATGCCGCACTCATTACAGAGCAGGTCCCGTGGCCCGCCGCAATTGGTAGCGATGATGGGCTTTCCGCAAGCCATTGCCTCCAAAACAACCATGCTGAAAGATTCCAGGCGGCTCGGCATCACAAAGCAATCGCAACCTTGATAATAGCTGACAGTACTTTCAGGCTTCAGCCCACCTAAAAGCGTTACCCTGCCTTCCAGTCCGTATTGTTCCAGCAGCCGCGGCATGTCTTTTTGCAGCTTGCCCTGTCCACCCCAGTTGAGATGAAAATCCGTGTTCATTTGGGAGGCGATCTTCAAGGCTTGCAGGAGGTCGGTGGCACCCTTTTCCACATTCAAGCCGGAGAGGCAAAATAGCCTGAACTTACCATCTGAAGGGGCGGGGTTGCCAGGCTGAAACAAACTGGTATCAAGAGAATTGGGGATGACAAGGGAATCCAGGCCGGTTTTGCTTTTGATCTCCTGCCGGAGAAAACTGCTCACCGAAACAATCCTGGCCGCCTCGCGCAGCGGCTCGAGGACCAAGGGGGAGACGCCCCGGGAGCTGACAAACTCCGGGAAAGGGAAAGGGCCGCTGTGCTCCGTGATAATATAGGGCACACCCAGCTTCTGGGAAAGCAGCATAGCCAGATATCCGGCAGGAAAAGCAACATGGGCATGGATAATATCAGGAGTGAAGTCGAGATTGACCTTGTTCGCCAGTCTCTCGATGTTGCCCTTCAGAAAACGGCTTGTCCAGGTGAGGTGGGGGATACACAGTTCGGTGAGTCCAGTCTCCAATATCCGGGTGTCCCGCCTGGAGAAAACGCGTCCCTTCAGTGCGCCCAGGGAGTGCAAGGGATCGCGAATCCTTAGCTGGAACTGGTTCTGTCCCCAGTTGAGGAGGGTGACATCCGCTTCTCCTGTTCTGGCAAGAGCCTTAGCCTGATTGAGGATAAAAATCCCAGCGGAGGGATTACGCTTGTAGCGGTACCAGGAGGGGAGCATAAGTACTTTTATCATTGCGTGCCTTTCGTGTCAGCAGGCTTGCCCATGACAACCCGATCGATCAATCCGGCCAGTTTGGCAGCCAGTTTTTCCCTGGTGAAGGTGGTCACGTATTCTGTATCCGGGGCAAGTTCCTCAAGAGAATCTGTTTCCCACATATCATAGAGCTTCTTCAGGTTGGCAGCGATACCCGGGATATCCATATAATCAGCCACCAAGCCTGTTTTTGCACGCAAGACAGTTTGAGCGGCTATACCATGAGGGGGCACGATAGCCAGTATCGGCTTGCCTGAGCCAAGGTATTCAAATATTTTGCCGGTAAAGACGGAATCGGTGTTTTGCCCCGAGGGGATGTAGAGCAGCAGGGCATCCGCGGCAAGCATCCCGCTCAACGCCTGCTTTTGAGGGACAAAGCCATGAAAGGTGATAAGGCTTCTGATGCTTTGGTCATATTGGAATTTCCCCAAAACAAAGGACTTGGTGTTCTTGCCAAAGATATCCACGCGAATCTTATGGGGTGGAATCGCTTCCGATTTCAGTAGCAAAGAGATTGCCGACCAGAGTGAGTCAGGTTGGCGGCGGTCATAAAAGCTGCCAAAATATGCCAGATGAAAGGCATCGTCCTTCTTTTTGGAAGCCAAACCGGGAAAGTCCGACGGATCAAAGCCATTGGGAATGATGGCCGATGGGACTTCCGAGAGGAATGGATATCTGGACAGGAAGTTGCCTTGCATGGCCTCGGTAAGGTAAGCCACTCCCGAACACTCTTTTAGAACTTTGAGTTCCTGCTTCATTTCGAGCTTTTGGGTTCTGCGGGGGAACTTGATGTTCAGGCGTTCGGGATTGTTGGTCCATTCATCGCGAAAGTCAATGATAAAGGGTATCTGATATTTGCGTCTCAAATACATGCCAAGAAACAGGGAAGAGGGCGGGCCGGAGGATATAACCGCCGCTGAGAAAGGCGCCTGTCCGCGCAGGAGCCGCCTCAGCGAGGCCTTTGCAAAGGGGAGCCACAGCACTTCGGGATCGGGGATAAAAAGATTCTGGCGCAGAAAGGTGACCAAGCGCGGACACTTCAATCCATACAGAGCTTTAAACAACCAATTGACATCGGGACAAAATGAGCGATGGACATTGATGGACTCCGGTATTCCCCTCAAAAGCCCGGGGTCTTTCTGATAATGGATCAAAGCAGGCGAAACCGTCAGAACATGGATGACATAACCAGCCTTGCTCAGATAGACCACGTTCTTTTGAGCCCTGATGGAAGCAATGCCGCCCAGAGGGGGAAAATGATATGAGATATACAGTATCTTACGGGGATTCGGTTTGGCCATTGGGAAGGTATCCATTTCAATTAATTATCTTGGTCTTGCGCAGGGTATTGAGGAGCAGCTCTTTGAGCAGTTGAAAATCATAGGGCAAAATGGCTTTCAATAGGTATCCCAGAACCACATAAGAAACAATAAAGACAAGCAAGCCCAAGGCTGAGAACAGATAACCAGGGTTCAATTGTATCGTGAAATAAGCAAATGCCCCGGCAATAACCGCTGCCAAAGCCGTTCGCAAAATCGCCGTGCAGGGGAACAGGGCTGCCAGTGAGAGACCCAGTTTGTGTTTGATCCAATAAAGATACACGCCTGCTGAGATCCAAGTCACCAAAACAGTTGCCAGGGCCGCGCCGATCATGCCTATCTGCCTGACCAGGATGAGGTTCAGAACCAGGTTGAGCAGGAGGGTCAGGATTGCATTATACATTATATATCTGGTTTTTCCCAAAGCCATGAAGATGATGCCGAAAGTTGCTATGCGCAAGGGGAGAATCAGCAGATATACCCTGAAAATTGGAACGGATGCCTCATATTGGCTGGTGTATAAAAGAGTGATCAATGGCTTGGCCAGGATAAAGAAGATGACGCACAAAGGCAAAACGATAAGGGCGTTTTTCCGCACCGCAGCCCGATAGGTGGTAGCCAGATTGTCAGTATCTGAACTTATATGGGGCAGCAGGATAGAATTTACGGAATTGGAAAGGATGGAGACAAAAGGCAGCTCCATGGCGCCAATCGAAAAGACGGCAAAATCAGCAGGCCGGAAGAATCCGGAAATGACGAACTTATCCAGTTGGATAGACAGCATTCCAATAATGGATGAAAGCCCCAAGGGGAGGGAGTATTGGAGGAGGTCGCGCAGAAACTCCAGGTCAAAACCTACCTTGGTTTTGTAATAGACGAGATTGTAATGGGCGAAGCCCCACTGCAAAAAAGCGGAAAGCATCACCCCAAAAACGGTATAAGCGAGGTTCTTGGTCAGGATAGCCAGGCCCAGGATCAGAACGGTATCCGTGACAACGCTGAAAATGGTGAACCGAGCTGTTTTCTGCGGTTGCTTCAGACCCAGCATCAGCGCCGAATAGATCTGGGTGATAAACATGAACAGGGGATACACCGCGAAAAGCACCAGCAAATTGCTCATGCCGGGATTGTGGAATTTGTCGGCGATCAGATGCCTGAAAGCAAATATTGCCAAGCTGAAGACAAAAGCCAGAATCGTGATCAGGTTTACTACTTTGCTTATGTATTCGCGTTTGGAATCGATATGACGGAGCTTGGGGAGTAATACCATCACGCTCTGGGGTATTCCCAGCAGCAGAAGGGTGGAAAATGTTGTGTAGATAAGAAAGAGTTGACGGTATGAACCCAGTTCCGCGGGAGTCAGAATGCGGGCCAGGATAATTCCCACCAAAGACTTGAATCCAAAGCGGATAAACTCGGCGGTGGTGAGAATCCCGGCTTGTTTGCTGCGCTGGTAGCTCAATTAGAAAGCTCCTCAAAAGTTACGGGCATCAGAATCTCAAACCTGTCTTGCCCGCAATGGAGGCTGGCGGCGTAAAGCCCCGGAGCGATCAGCTTCCCGTCCGACAAAACCCCATTCCAACGGTCTGAATTCACCCCTTGTTGATAGAACGAATCACGAGTGTAGATTACATTATCCGAAGCATCGCGGATTTCCAATGTCCACGCGCCTGATTCTCTCACCTTGGGATAAAACAGGTATCCGTGGTTGACTCCCACAACCCTGATATCTTCTCCAGCGGAATACAGTTCTGACGCGGTTAAACGCAACAGCTTGTTGTCGAGACGAGCAACCGTCTGATCGGTATATGACATATCAGCCAGAACATCCAACGCCCTATCAATGGACAAACCATCGTAACTGAACAGGGAAATTCCGCCAAAGCCTTTTGACCTGACTTTCTCAATGCGGGCCGCGAGTTCGTTTATATTGTAAGACGAGTTGTCTTTGCCCGGTAAAAGAGATTTGTTTCCATTTTTCCAGGCACGCAGACCAACCACAATCCGGTCATTCATTTGCATGGCTTCCATCTGCCTCAGCTGTCTGTCAAACTCGCCTCTGTCGAGGCTGTAAGCCATGGGGAACGCGTAGTCGATATAACCCTGCCGCAGCCAGTCCAGCCAGTCCTGGGCGTAAAGGTTTATGGCATTGGTGTAATTCGCCATGACTGCTGCGCTCAGGATGATATTGGGAGCCAGGGTATCCAACAAGTCTCTGGTGCGCTGCACAAAGCTTGTAACCTGAAGCTGTCTCCATTGGTTGAAGCTTATGGAGGTGTTGGCTGATTCCTCCCGGTAACGTTGCACAGATATTGGATGATAGCCCAGATCGGCTTCCGGATACCTGATGTAGTCCAAATGAATCCCGTCGAGCTCCGGATATCCGCAAACGATGTCTCCGATCACATTCAGCAAGTGATCCTGCACCTGGGGGATGCCGGGATCTACAAATAAGCCAAATTGAGAGGTAGATCGCTGGCGTTTGTTTTTGCTGTTATAGGTTATCCAGTCCGGATGCTGGGTGTAGATATAGTTTTGCCTGATTCTGAGCGAGTCCGTGGGAGTAGCATTGAAAACCACAATCCAGGCATGCAAGCGCAGGTTATTTTTATGGGCTTCCTCCAAAGCGTAGGCCAAAGGGTCGAAGTCCGAACCGTTCAGGATATAGCTTGGAGGCTCCGGATTGGGGTAAGGATCTGGGGTTCTGTTGGTCTGATAAAGTGCGTCAGAGCGATAGCGCACCTCGATCATGATATCGGTTTGCCGGGCGCAAGCGGCATCGGCGATGAACTTGTCTATCTTTTGAGGCGTATTGGTACTCCAGGGAAGAACCCAAATCGCCCTGATCTCGGCTTGAAGCAGGCAGGCCAAACCGAGACAAGCCACCATCAGCAAAAGGATTCTGATACTATTTCGCATCATCAGCAAGACCACGGGGATGGACATTTGTTACTTTAACATCTGAAGAACCGTCTTTGAACAGAAGTTTCAGCATGTCGTCAGGACTGATTTGCTCCACAGAAGAAACGGGTTTTCCATCCTTGGAGACAAAGCAGCACCCCCGGTCGAGAAATCTATGCGGGGAATAGCCTTCCAGGCGTAATCTCAGCTGTTCAAGGCGGTTTTTGTTTTCAAGCATTGCCAGGGAGATGGCGTATCCCAGGGACATTTGTATCTCTTTCAGGCGTTGGCTTGTTATGAGCTTGTATTGAGCGTGGTGGCTTTTCAGTTTGTTCTCCGCCATGCTTTTTCGCAATTCCAACTGATGCAGCTTGCTTTTCAGGGATGACTGTATCTGGAGCAGCGCCAGATTCGCCATATCCACCCTCTGATTCATACTCAGCCACCGTCTTTCCGGATTCAAGCGGGCAAGGGCCAATTTGCTTTCACCTAACACGCTCCTGCAACGGTCAACTTTGCTGGAAGCCATAATCTTCATGCGCGAATCAAGCGAAGCCAGGTAAGCCAGCAGGTCAGCCTTGTCGGGGACAGCTATCTCGGCGGCGGCGGATGGAGTGGGCGCGCGCAGGTCAGCCACAAAGTCCGCAATGGTAAAATCTATCTCGTGTCCGACGGCCGAGATTACAGGCAGCCGGGAAGCGAATATTTCCCGGGCAAGCTTTTCATCATTGAAGCAAAAGAGGTCTTCCTGCGAGCCCCCCCCCCTGGTGAGGATGATCAGATCCACATCCTTGGCACGGTTGAAGTATTTTATACCCGCGATAAGTTGCGCGGGAGCGCCGGTTCCCTGAACTTGGGCGGGGAATACGTCCACCTCCACGGGGAAACGCCTTGAGAGCACATTGCGGATATCTTGCAAAGCGGCTCCGGTGGGAGAAGTAACGATCCCGATTCTCCTCGGGTAACGGGGAAGGGGCTGTTTGGCTGCCGGGTCGAAAAGGCCTTCCTCCTGCAATTTCTTCTTCAGAAGCTCAAAGCGGAGTGCCAGTTCCCCTTTGCCTGCCAGGCTCATGGATTGCACGTTCAGGCTGTAGGTGCCCCCTTTTTCATACACGGTCAGTTTTCCAAAGCAGATAACCTCCATTCCGTTTTCCGGCTCAAAATCCAGTGTCAGGTTGGCGTAGCGGAAAAAGGTGCAGCGCAAGGTGGAGTTGTCGTCCTTGAGATTGAAATAGATGTGCCCCGAGCTGTGCCGGGTGTAGTTGCTGACCTCGCCCCTGATATACAGAGGCTCTATCTGCGTTTCGATGACCTGTTTGAGGTGGCTGGTAATCTCGAAAACACTAAATACTATCAGTTCATCTGTCATTATCAAATCACTCTGTCCATTTGCCCGCAAACCTAATGTATCAGCACTATCTTGCGGGTTTCCCGCCTGGTTCCCTGTTCCAGTCTGACGAAGTAAACACCGGAGGCCACACGTTGGCCCTGGGCGTTGCGGGCATTCCAGGTATAGACGTGTTTTCCTTCCGGAAGTTGTCCCTGGGCAAGTTTCTGAACCAACTGCCCACGGATATTGTAGATCGCCAGGCTGGTTTTGGAACTTTTGCTTACATTAAATGTGATGTGGGTGTCTGTCTTGAATGGATTGGGGTAACTGGAAAGGCCAGGCGTCACGGGCGGAGTATGGGTTCTGGCGGAGCTGGAGGGGTTAATTTTCTGTTCTGTCAGCCTCACATTGATGGATTTGGGGTTTTCGCCTGTTTTAAGCTGTATCCAGTAATAATTGTTGGGGCAAATGATGTCTCCAAGTTCAGTCTGGGGAGTCCACGGCGTCCATTCAATCAGGCCTACGTTGTCAAACATGGCCTGGGCGTTTCCTGTTCCAGAATTGGTGCAGGTAAGGCGAATATCGTAATACCAGACATTGGCGGGGATGCTCAGTTCTTTCTGATACCAGGTCCAGTCTGTAGTACCGTTTATATCTGCGCTGATGTATTCAGAGCCAACCATGTATCCATCGCGGGCATTGTAATAACGGATCATTATGTTCGCGTTCGAGGCGTTCACTGTCTTGATCCAGCCATGCAGGGTAAAGCTTTTGGTGTTGTCATACCACTTGCAGCGTTTCTTGATGGTGGCGGTTTTGGTGTTGCCCGCCGCCGGGGAAAGCAACGCGCTACGCAGACCGTCAAAAGCGCCTTGGTAGGCAAACTCGTCCACATCCCACAAAGTGCAGCCCTCATCTTCAAAATTGCCATACCAGACAGTCTCGGCGCCAAAACGTGCCTGCGCGTCAGAGACCGGACTCACCGAGTCAAGCGACCGAATGCTGCCGTAACGGGGCAGTTTGAAAGGTGGAGTGATATTCACGGATTCTGACTGTGGATAGAGATGCTGATTGTAAACGTAATGATGGCTCGTGACGTTTGCATCAGTGTTTGAGACCAGCACTCTGGCAGACATGTCCTGATGATCCACCATCAATTTTGTATTCATTTGGCTGCTGCGCATGGCCAGATAATCCAGGATATGGCTTCCCAACTGGCCTGTGGCGGGCTTGGGGATGTAGTTGTCGATAAACACCGGTTTTACAGTATAGTTTGAAAAGCCTTCCCTATCCGCGTCCGCATAGAGGATCATGGAGGGCATGGTCTCTGGATATTCCAGGTCAAAGGCGAAGTTACCCAGAGAATGTGCTATCAGCTTGCCCTGATAGATTTCCAGGCCCTGTATGATGTGCGGATGATGCACTATTACCAGATCCGCACCCGATTCTATGGCAAAGTGCCGGATTGCCACATCCCACATGTGAGGAACGTCTGTTTTGAGCAGATAGTCCTCATCTTCCACATCCCCCGCAAAGGGATTACCCTTGTCATAACCGCTGCCCGGAGCCAGGGAATACTCGCTGCCTCCATGCAGTTCCATTACTTTCAAATCTGCCACACCCTCCACCGCGGCCAGTTGTTGCAGCATATAATAAGGGGTCATGTAGGCAAAGCCGAACTTATTGTAACCAGCCTGCAGATAGGGTTGGGCGTTGTTATATTGCCCGGTGCGGTCGCTGCTTGCCAAAAAGGCTATGTTAAGGCCATTGCGGTTGATAAAAGACGGGGTGTAGGCCTCATAGGAGTTAGCTCCGGCGCCGCTGAAGGCGATCCCATTCTGTTCCAGCAGGCATGTCATCTGGTTAAGCCCTTCCAAACCATAATCCAGGGTATGGTTGTTGGCAAGGGAAACCTTGTCTATTCCCGCGTAAACCAGGCCGCTGATATTGGCGGGGTTGCCCCGGTAAGCCACGCTTTTGGTGGGATGGCGGTTGCCCTGGTTTGTGAGCACCACTTCCAGGTTTGCCACTGTGATGTCGGCCGCGTTGCCAAGCAGGTCAAGAGTGGAGGCAAAGATGGCGTTGACTCCCTGGTTGGGTATAATGCCGTCCCCGGATTCATATCTGCGCGCCAGCATAATGTCGCCGACAAAATTCATCCGCAATGGCAGGGTGTCCGGCCCCTGATCCACATTGACCAGACACGATGCCATGCCCCACCTGCCTGTATTGTCGGTCACTCTCAACGTCGCCCGGTAGGGATGGTTGTCGGTGACCGTGTAAACGTGGTAGGGATTGGCTTCGGCGCTGGACAGGCTGTCGCCGAAATCCCAAGAATAAGTAAAACTGTTGCTGTCGGGGTCTGTCACGCTGCTGTAGAACTGCACTCCCACAATGCGTTTTCCCGAGCTGTTTCTGCCCTGAAAGCTGATCTGGTGGGACACCGATACCGTGGGAGCCACAGCCAGATCCGAACTGATATCTATAATGGTATCCAGATAGAAGCTCCTGCTGCTCACGCCATCCAGGTCGTTGACATAAATCAATGAATTGATCCGGGGCAGATAATCGAAAAAGGAATACCAGTCGCTGGCAATAGGCAGTTGATAGAGGTTCCAGACGCCATGTGAAAAAGCTCCCTGATAGACCGGAACCCAGGTTTCGAGATCCAGGACGCGCGAACCGGAGAACGAGTAAAAAAGCTCATTAATGCCGTCGCTGAAACCGATACCCTGGATTTTAGCGCCGTTGGCGGTTTTGGCGGCGACTTGGAATACCGCTCCCGAATCCACCAACACCGGGTTTATAAACTGTTGTTTCCAAGTGTTACCATAGAGATGAAGGGACCAGGCGCTTCCGTCGTGGGTGCCCGAACTGGTCAATTGCCAGGAATTGGGGTTCAGGTCTTCATCTTCCCAGGATACCAGGTTCACAGAGCCGCTTTCAAAATCCTCGATGATGTCATATCTCAAATCCGCAAACACGATCTGTGGCATGAGCGACAACACCCCAAGCGAAATCAGCAAGGTGCGAATGACGGGTTTTCTGCCTGGTTCCATTCGTATCTCTCTTCAGATCTCTGGCAAAGAGTGGGGGAGCGTCTCCCCAAAGAGGCGCTCCCATGTTTGTTTATGCTTCGATGCCAGCCTTCAGGGCTCGCAGGTTTGCTTCGATGATCAGTTCACCCTTACTGGCAAAGATGGTTTTGATTGCTTCTTCGATCTCTTGCGCGGTGAAGCCCAGATGCTTGACCGCCGCGCCCAAAACTACGATGTTCATAGCCCGGTTGGCCTTCACCTCTTTGGCGATGGCGTCCGCGTCAATCAACACATGGTTGGCATGTTTCTTTATCTCCGCGTATATCTTTTCCTCATCGGGATAGGTGGGGATGTTCTTGAAGGGAGTTTTGTTCGCGATCAGCCAACCGTCGGAAGACAGATAGGGCAGATAGCGCAAAGCTTCCATCGGTTCCACGGCCAGGATCATGTCCGCCTGGCCAAAGGGGATCAGGTCGCTCCAGATCGGGCTGTCGGAAAGGCGCAAATGGGATTGCACGTCCCCGCCCCGCTGGCTCATGCCGTGCACCTCGGCCTGCTTGAGGTTCCAGCCGCGTTTGAGGGCTGCCGCGCCAATAATCGTCGCGATGGTCAGGATGCCTTGTCCGCCCACACCGCCCAGGATTATATCTTTCTTCATGATGGTATCTCCATTTTGTTTTTCTTTTTCAGCGTTTGTATGCATTCACGCCGGGGGATGATCACAGATACTCCCTCGTAGGCAAGCTCTTCCTTATAGACGGCTATCATTTCGCCCCAGTTGGCTTTGAGGGGCTTGAACACCCTGATGTGTTCTCTGGCAACGCCCAGGCCGGCGCAGATGTCTTCCAGCTTGCCAAAGGCGGTGTAGTCCTGTCCTCCGGTCATGCCTGTGGTGGAGTTGTCCAAAATCACGATCACGACATTGGCGTTTTCGTAGATGCAATCCAGGAGGCCGGTCATGCCAGAGTGGGAGAAGGTGGAGTCACCGATCACGGCGACGGCGGGATACAGGCCGGCGTCCGAGGCGCCTTTAGCCATGGTGATGCTGGCTCCCATATCCACGCAGGAATTGATGGCGTTGTAGGGGGGCATGAAACCAAGGGTGTAGCAGCCGATGTCGCTGAAAACGTGTCCCCTTCCGTATTCCTTGAGGGCTTCGCTCAGAGCCAGGAAGCTGTCGGCATGGGGGCATCCCACGCACAAAGCAGGCGGACGGGGGCTGACCACTTCAGGGATGGGTTGGCCCATGGTATCGGGCAGGCCCAAAGCCTGGGCGACCTTGTTGGGATTGAGTTCTCCATCCCTCGGGATGCTGCCGTCCAGCCTTCCCTTGATCGGCTTGCTGCCTTTCCACGCCAGGCCTTTGAGCATATCCTCCACCAGAGGCATGCCCTCTTCCAGCACCAGCAGGCTGTTGCAACTGTCATAGAGCTCACGCAATTCCTTAACAGGCAGGGGATACTGGCAAATCTTGACCACGGGGTGGGGTATTGGCTTGCCCTGATACGCTTCGCGCAGATAGTTGTAGGCCAGGCCGGTGGCTACAATGCCCAGGGATTTGTCGCTTCCGCTAAAGTCGCACGAATTGAATGGGCTGCTTTTGGATTCCTGCTCGAAGTCCTTTTGCAGTTCGATCAGGTGTTTGTATTTTTTGCGCGCCACGGCTGGGAGCAGCATGAACTGAAACAGGTCATCCGGTTTCTTCATCTGGTTCTGCGGCAATGCCTGCCTGGTTTTCACGCCTGCCCGGGAATGCGAAAGGCGGGTCGTCAAACGGATCAATACAGGAACCTTGTATTTTTCGGAAAGCTCGAAGCCGTGAAAGGCCATGTCGTAGCATTCCTGTTGGTTGGAAGGCTCCAATACCGGGATCATGGCAAACCTGCCGTAAAAACGGGAATCCTGCTCGTTCTGCGATGAGTGCATGCTGGGGTCATCCGCCACCACAACCAGCAGACCGCCGTTCGCGCCTGTGAAGGCTGAGTTCATAAAGGGGTCTGCCGCGACGTTCAGACCCACGTGTTTCATTGTTACCAGCGCCCGTTTTCCGGTGTAACTCATTCCGATGGCTGTTTCCAGCGCGGTCTTTTCATTGGAAGACCAGGTGCGGTGGACATTGTTTGCTTCCGCTTGTTTGCTGCGCTGGGCGTATTCGATGATCTCGGTGGAAGGTGTGCCCGGATAACCGTAGAATCCAGAGATTCCCGCGTCCAGAGCGCCCTGTGCCAAGGCTTCGTCGCCCAGTAACATCATGTTTTCCATAATGGTGCTCCTTTATCTTTCTATATGTTAGTTAGTTTCTGCCGCGCAAATGCTTAGCTTGTCCATGCGAAGGGCAAAACTAAACATTTTGCGCATTTTTACAGTCTCTGGATAGCTCCAAAAAAGTCAAGAACAAAGTGCTGAAAATGCCTCGCTTCATACTTGAGCTTTTTCGTTTTTGAAGATTTGCGAATGCCGGTGGCAGACCGGATAGCTATATCGCAACTGATAACGGCTCACGCAGATACCTGTCCTGAGTCCCTGATACTTCGATCTCTTCCTGACCTCCTACTGATTCCCGGGCGATAAATTGCCCAACGGTTGGTCAGCGATCAATCAGCGATCAATGAGCGATGAGCGTATGAGGGGCGCAGAGACAGGGCTGGTCTGAGGAGATATAACAAATCAGGGGCTACTTTCCACCTATCCACGACCTTTCCAAAAGACTGAATCCCGGGTCAAGCAAGCTTGCCCGGGATGACACGGTATATAGTCTGGTTTGGTCTGTTTCATGGTCGGGCTGCCGAAGTCTGTTCGGCAGAGGCAACGGAGTTGCCTGTTGGGGAGAGACCTCCGGTCTCTGTGGCAAACGGACTTTGCCACCCCTGGCACTGGATCCCGGGTCAAGTGGTTCACGCAGATTTACGCGGGAAAAAGACGCAGATTGCCGCGGATTGATGTGATACAGGTTCAGGATTTGCCCCTATTTTGTTCTTTTAATTCGTGTTAATATGTGTAATTTGTGGATGATTATTCTAAAAGACTGGTTCCTGGCTCAATCCATCCCACCAAACCGCTGCGCGCTTTGGCGGGGAC
>DFUX01000095.1 GCA_002379855.1 Cloacimonetes bacterium UBA4175
CGGCAGCCCTTAACTTACACTAATTAACACGAATTAAAAGAACAAAATAAGGGCAAATGCTGAACCTATATTACATCAATCCGCGGCAATCTGCGCTTTTTATCCGCGTAAATCTGCGTGAACCGCTTGACCCGGGATCCAGTCTTTTGTAAATGGTAACCAAGCTCCAAAACAAACGCAAGCAATATAGTATTACATTCACCAAATACAACGGCAATATTCTGCATAATCTTTCATAGCTCCCTCCCTTGCTGCTCCTCGCTTTGGTGCCATCATCCTTAGGTCATCCCTCACCGGGTTAAGGATGACCTACGGAAAATATAGACTTAGCCCACCCTGTCAAATGAGGGCGGCATTTGTTTCAGGCAGGCGCATTATTTGGCAAGGGTCTCACCGCTTCACCTTTCCACGGTTTTTTCCAAAAGACTGGATCACGGCTCGCTGTCCGGGATGACAGGGTTTTGGGGCCTGGCGGCAGCCTGCATGAACAGGCGCAGATAGGTCTGGGCAAAGTCTTGTTTCTTATGGTGTTGTGCATCATTCACAAGCTTGTCCAGAAAGCGGCAAGCCTCAGGGCTGTGGGACATCAGCAGCAGTCTGTGGCGGTGGTGAAAATCCATCACCGCTTCCGGAGTCAGCCCCTGTCTTTGCAGTTCCAGCCAGCGCCGCATGATGAAGACGCGCCCGATGAAGTTTTCCCGCAGCAAAGGTTCCTGCAGGCGTCCCTCCTCCTCCACAGGCAGCAGGGGAAAGGCGCGCGTGAACTCACGGGCAAAGATACCCATGCCCTTCCTGGCCACGGTTCCGCCCCCAACGGGAAAGACCTTCACATGCTCCAGGCCGCAGGAGGGTGATTTGCTTTTGAAAACAAAGCCGCAGAGTTCCTCCTCCGCCAACCGGGCGATAGCGAGCGAGCACCAGTCCAGCATCCGGGGCGTATGGTCGATGCCGCTGTTGACGGTTATCATGCGGGGTTTGCCGATTTCACCCACCAGCCGCATGGGCTCGCGGGGAACGGGCAGGCCGCACTCCGTCTCCGGACAGACCGCAACGTATTGAACGTGGCGTCCCAGGGTCTCCACCAGCCAGTTGTCATATTTGTGCCGGCCGTCGTAGCGCACCTTGTTGCCCAGCAGGCAGGAAGAGATGCCCAGCTTCGGGATACTATCCATTCAAACTCCTTTCTGTGGCAGGATCGTGAACTGATACCGCATCCTTTGGCAGGCTTTGATCTTTGGCAAGCACTTTTTTGGGCGGGGGATAAGAGTCCGTTGGTGTCCTTGCTATACCAGATATGGCGGGTAAGCTAATATAATAAAGGTTTTCTTAGCAAGCGGGAGCCGTTCAGGTATGCCGCAAGTGAAATATCGAACGGCATCTTTTTTTCGCAACCCGCGGCTTTACGCCCTCGTTCAAACGCACTCACTGCACTGTTTTGCACATTTCGGTTGACAAAATATTAGGCAAGCCTAACTTTGCGCCAGCAATACGAAAATCGAGGTAAAAAGATGTCTGAAATGGTATTAAGTAAAAGCCTGGAAGACTATTTGGAAGTGATCTATCACATTGTTGTGGTGGAGCAAGCTGCCAAAGCCAAAGACATCGCCCAGAAAATGCAAGTCAAGGCCTCTTCCGTAACCGGCGCTTTGAGGCAGTTGGCAGAACGAGACCTCGTAAACTACTCTCCCTATGATCAGATCACCCTCACCAGGAAGGGCATGGAGGTGGCTCAGGATGTTGTTAGAAGGCATGAAGTGCTAAAGGATTTCCTCATCAAGGTGCTTTCCATAGATGAATCCGAAGCGGATAGCGTCGCGTGCCAGATGGAGCATGCCGTCACCACGGAGATAATCGATAGATTTACGAAGTTCATAGAGTTTGTGGAGCGCTGTCCGCGGGCGGGTGATTCATGGATCAAGGGCTTTGATTATTATTGCGGCGAGAAACCGCAGGCGGACTATTGCCGCAAATGCATTACGCAGACTGTTGAAAACTTTGAGACTAACTTAAAATCAGGAGATGAAATGAACGAATCTACGGTTCGCCTTAACCAGGTAAAGCCGGGCTCAAGGGTAAAGATCACGACAAACAAGCTCTCCGGGGTCACCGCACGCAGGTTTCAGGAAATGGGGCTCACCATCGGTTCCATCGTGAAAGTTGAGCGGGTCGCGCCCCTCGGGGATCCCGTGGAAATCATTGTGAAGGGATACAACCTCTCCCTTCGCAAAGAGGATTTGGACAAAATTGAGGGAATCCTGCTGGAGGATTGATGCACAAAAACTGCCTGCGGAAAGGAAAGAAACACCGGCTTGCTTCCATAGAAGCGAGCGATAGCATCGTAAGACACCTGAACGGGATGGGTTTTGTGAATGGAGTGGAATTTGAGATCATTTCAGACTACAACCCATACATCATCGAGCTTAAGGGTAGCAGACTGGCTCTCAGTGCCGAGCTACTCCAATGCTTCAGAGTGAGCTGATATTTTTTTGCCAACAATGTTAGGCAAGACTAAGTTTATCGCAATTCCAAATATACAGGAGACAGGAAATGAAAATGATAGCTCTCGCGGGGAACCCCAACGCGGGGAAGACGACGGTCTTTAATGGATTGACCGGCACCCGCCAACACGTGGGCAACTACCCTGGGGTAACGGTTGAAATAAAAAAAGGAGTAATAAAGAAGACGGATTTCGCCTTGGTTGACCTGCCTGGTATCTACAGCCTTACTCCCTATTCCGAGGAAGAACGGGTGGCCCGCAACATGCTGTGGAAAGAGAACCCGGACTTGATAGTAAACGTGGTTGACTCCTCCAATCTGGAGCGCAATCTATATCTGACCCTGCAGCTTATGGAGTTTGGCATTCCGGTTGTGCTGAACCTGAATATGCAGGATCTCGCCCTTGCCAAAGGCTGGAAGATAGACACCAAAAAGTTGTCGCAAACCATGGGGCTTCCAGTGGTGGAGACCGTGGGACATAAGAACAAGGGTTTTGATGAGCTGATAAAAAGCGTGAAGGTTGCCCTCGGAGCATCCCAAAGGGTTTCCCAAACAGCCCACTTTTCGGACAGCGTAAACCGGGCCCTGGATATCCTGGAAAAGAAGCTTTCCAAAGAGAATGCTTCGGGCGCTTCGCGTTGGCTGGCTCTCAAGCTCCTGGAAGGTGATCCGGACATTGAACAAGAGATCGCCAACGCAGAAATCAAGCAAACCGCCAGGGAACTGGTAAACGATCTGGAGAGAGAACATAACAAGGAAATCGAAACCCTGTTGGCAGAACAGAGATACAAGTATATTGAAGGCGTCTTTTTGCAATGCGTCAGCTCCAAGCTGTCCTTTAAAAAGCCCCTTAGCAGCAAAATCGACGCCATCGTGTTAAACAAATATGCCGGCATCCCGATCTTTCTGATCATGATGTACTTGGTATTTCAGCTTACCTTTACAGTCGGGGAGCCTATGATGGGTTGGGTGGAAAGCGCCTTCGCGTGGCTGGGAGATTTGATAGCAAGCTTTTGGCCCGAGGGATCCGAATCGTTGTTAAAATCACTGCTCGTGGATGGTATTATCGGTGGAGTGGGAGGAGTGTTGGTGTTTTTACCGAATATTCTGCTCCTCTTTTTGGCCATCTCTATCCTGGAAGATAGTGGCTACATGGCGAGAGCAGCCTTTATCATGGACAGGTTGATGAACAAGATCGGGCTGCATGGCAAAAGCTTTATCCCGATGTTGATAGGATTTGGGTGTTCCGTCCCCGCGATTATGGCAACCAGAACCCTGGACAACAGAAGAGACAGGCTGGTTACGATGCTGGTGGTTCCCCTGATGAGCTGTGGAGCCAGGCTTCCGATCTACACTCTGATCATCCCAGCCTTTTTCCCGTCCAAATGGCATGCCCCAATGCTGTGGTTGATCTACATCATCGGAATCCTCTTGGCCATCATCTCGGCAAAGCTTATGCGGGTAACCATCTTCAAAGGGGAAACAGTGCCCTTTATGATGGAGCTTCCCCCCTATCATTTCCCCTCCCTCAAAGGGACTCTTATCCACATGTGGGACAGGGGTAAACTCTACCTCCAAAAAGCCGGTACGCTGATCTTGGGGTTATCCATCCTGCTTTGGGCTCTGTCCACTTTTCCCATGCTCTCCAAAGAAAGAATAGAGGAATACGATGCTCAAAGGGAAACAATCGTTCAGTCCGAACTGGCGGATTCACTGCAAGCGATACAGTTATCAGCCCTGGATAACCTTCAGGCTGAAGAAAGCGTGGAATATAGCGCCGCGGGGAGATTGGGCAAATTTATCGAGCCCGTCATCGTCCCCATGGGCTTTGATTGGCGGATAGGAACATCCCTGGTTGGAGCTTTTGCCGCAAAAGAAGTCTTTGTATCCACGCTTGGCGTAGTTTATTCCGTTGGCGATGCAGATGAGGAATCAGAATCCCTGAGAAGCAAACTGAAAAAAAACTACGATCCTTTGATTGCTTTTTGTATAATGCTGTTTTCTTTGATCAGCGCCCCCTGTATGGCTACCATCGCCGTGACAAAGAGAGAATCCAACTCCTGGAAATGGGCGATGTTTCAATTGATTGGCCTTACGCTGCTGGCATACTTCATTACAGTCGCAGTGTATCAAATTGGCAGATTAGCTGGATTATAGGAGCTTTAACATGGATCTGATAATAGTTCTCATAATTGTCCTATGCTCAATTATCTATCTGGTTTACAAAGGATACAGAATAGCAACAAAACGCTCTGCTGCCTGTAGTTGCGGTTTGCGGCAGACATCCTGCCATGGTTCATGTAGCATGTGCCCGGCGGCGGGGGAATCTAAAAAGGCCAGTGTAGAGGCAGATAAACCGTAACTGACTTTCAAACATAGTCATAACAATGCTAATTATAGGATAAAAGAGGTTATCATGAAATTCATTACTGCAATTTGTTTTACCTTGTTTGTGTGCGCATTATCTGCCCAGATAGAGCCTCCACAAACCCATATTTCAATCATGCTTGACGCCAAATTCTTTCGGGGAGACAGAGCAAATGACGGTAGCTATGACAACGCAAACCGGTTCCAGGTAAGAAAGGCGGAAATATGCTTTGAAGGTGAGTTGGCCGACCGCGCCGAGTATTCGACCGCCATCGGAATGTGTACCTGCTCCGGAAACGCTGCAACTGTGGATATTCCTGAAGCAGAGATTATGTACAAGCTGCATCGCAACATAAAACTCGGCCTGCGAAAGGGACACGTATTGAGAGGCTTCACTTCCAGAATTGAATGTGATGGCCTTTTAGCATCGGAAAAGCCGCATTATTCGTTAACTTTTGGTTCCTGCCATCCGATTGGCATTGTGGCCAGCTCCCATCATGAACTGCCACATAATATGGTCATTGAAACGGAGATAAGCGCCCTTAATGGTGGCAACTCAACTCTTGATAATGAACATGAATACAATTGTGGTGTGGTATTCCAAACCCCTGTGCCCGGGTTATCGGCCATTGCTGTCTATGACCACGTGAATAGAAAGTATTATGACTCATTATTCAATCAGTATTCAAAGAACGGATATAGGTGGGCGGCTGGATTGGAATATATGGCCCATTCTCTGTGGATAAGTTCTGAATATCAAAGAGGAAAAGGATTTGAGCGGGATGAGCAAAAAATGGAAGCCTGGTATATCCAAGCCGGTTGGGAAATTGGAACCAACCTTAAGGCTTTGCCTGCCATCCAACCATATGCGTATTATGAAAACTGGAATAGAGACATTGGCGATGATGCCGTCAATCAGTATCTTGAATTGGGCATCAACTTCAAGACTCTGCCAAATTCAATGCTCAGGGTAGCTTACAAGTCAATGATAGACAAAGCTCCTGGCAGCCTTGCGGATCCTGATCAATTACTGGCCAGAATCCAGATATCGATATAGGGGGACAAAATGAAGAAAAACCTGGTTATGCTTTTACTGTTCATGTCGGTAGTTGCTGTAGTTGCGAAGACAATAAGCATCAATCCTTCCGACGACATGTATTCCGATCCCAACCACGAAGGCATCACGCCCGTTATAACCGAGCTCTGGACTGCCAATTTTCCCAATACCGGACATTTTGAACGGATTATGATGCGCTTTAATCTGGATGAGTTACGGGCAGTTGACGTAAACTCTGCAATCCTGCACCTGACACGTTTCTATAGCTGTCCTTCAGGTGGAACGACTGCAACCAAATTCTATGCCATTAGTGAAAATTGGACAGAAGAAACCTGGAATCCTGCCGTTCATATCGCTTATTTTCAGGATATAAACATGAATTATGTGTTTACAGGAACAGGCGGGAATGCCATTGTTCATTTTGAGATTGATATAACGGATTTAGTCAACCGATGGACAAGCGGTGAGATAGAGAACCACGGATTTGTAATCGTGGCAAATCAAAATCAAAAATTCTCCAAATTCTACTCTAAAGAACACCCAAATGATTCTTACCGCCCCAAACTGACAATTGATTACACACAGACCGATAATGAAGACATCTGCGACCCACCATTGCCCTTGTCTCTCTCAAACCATCCCAACCCCTTTAATCCGGAAACCACTATCTCAATGTATTTGCCTGAAGCAGGTGATGTCCGGATGCGTATTCTGAATATCCGGGGACAGGTAGTTCATGACATCGAAGTAACCGGTGCCTCCAAAGGATACCACAACTATGTTTGGAATTCAAGAGACAGCGCTGGCAACCAGTTATCCAGCGGTGTTTATTTCTGCCGTCTTGAAACCAAAGCAGGAGTAGTTACCAAAAAGATGATCCTCCAAAAATGAAGCGTACACCAACATCCGTCTGATACTATTTCGGTTACGTTATTACAACTGGCTCTCATTTTAAAAGACTGGATCCCGGGTCAGCCACCCCAAAGGGCCTATCTGCCCGGGATGACGCAGTGTATAGTCTGGTAGGGTTTGTTTCGTGGTCGGGCTGCCGAAGTCTGTTCGGCAGAGGCAACGGAGTTGCCTGTTGGGGAGAGACCTCCGGTCTCTGTGGCAAACGGACTTTGCCACCCCCCCCCAAAGACGCGGTATATAGCCTGATGAACTTGTTTCGGGGGAACCTTTCCACCTTTCCACCTTTCCACCTCAAAAACACCTTTCCACTCATCATAGCACCTATATATTATAGAGGGGGTGGCCTCATTTGCATCACCCTCTCCAGCCTGGGTCTTCCGGGGGTCATCCTTAACCTGGTAAGGGATGACCTAAGGATGATGGCTTAACCGCTTGTGGCAGCGAAGGATGGCGGTATGAAGGATATTGCGGAATGTATCGGTTTATTAATACGAGTATCAAGTAATTGATGCCGCTTGTTTTTAGGCTGGACGGTTGTTTCCAAAAGACTGGATCACGGCTCGCAGGCCGTGATGACACGGTAATGTAGTCTGGGTTAGTTTGTTTTATAAACAAGCACCCAAGGAATGTTTGGAGTCCAAGCCGGCTTTGGGATTGAGGAAATCAAAGCAAGCTATCTTGCCGGCTTGAACTCCAAACACACGTCAGTTCCGAAACAAAAGAGCTTGCTTGACAAATTTGAGCAACCGGCTATAATGTATTTTAGCTGTATGCAACCATGAAAGGAGGATGCCATGGCCTTCCCATTCAACATGAACCGCATGCTGGAAACCGAGCTGCGCTTTCCGCAGCGGTTTACGAACATGACAACAAAAGACTACGGGATGCTTTTCTGGAATGAAGGCAACAAGAGATCCCACGACTCCAACCACGCGATCATCACAGACCACCTTGGAGCGGAGGCTTCGGTTCGCGATATCGAGTTCTTTTTCAAGTCCAAGGGCATAGTCCCCAGAATCTACCAGTCCTACACACCCAATGAACTGGAGAAGATCGGCACCGCCCTGGAAAACCGCGGCTTCACAGTCCAGATCCACGAGGATCAGTTCTTCCTGTATGACCATGAGGGCAGCTTTCAGCCCGTGCCGGAACTGCGCATCGAACGCCTGCGCACCCTGAGCATCGACATCATGGAGACCATCGCCTTGGAATATGGCGGCGACTGGACAATCAAAGCGGTGGAACGCCACCTGCTGAGTCCATCCTATCATCTGCTGGCGGGATTTGTCGGCGATGAACTGGCCTCTTTTGCCTCCCTGAGCGTGTTCGCCGGATACAGCCGGGTGAGTGACATCTTCACCCGGGACAAGTTCCGCGGCCACGGCTACGCGGGCGCCATGCTGGATCATCTGGTAAAATACAGCCACCGGATCAACGACAACCACCTCTACCTCTACTCGGAAATCCCCACGGCGAACCGGGTCTATGAAAAAGCCGGATTTTCAGCCCTGCCGCAGGATTTTAAGTGCTGGACGGCCTACAAGGAAATTTGAGCATCTGATTACACCAGTTCCCAAGGCTCGCCGCCTCTGCCTGATCACCATCAACAGCGCCTGGTACCAGTCCAGCCTGGCGCTGCGCTATCTGCGCAACTGTCTGAAAGGCCTGCCCCTGCGCGTGAAGCTGCTGGAGTTTACCACCAGCGAGCCGCTGTTTGAGATCCTGGCGCGAATCGCCTGCCACAAGGCCGACATCTATTGCTTTTCCGCCTACGTATGGAACCGGAACATGCTACAGGCGCTGCTTCCGGAACTCGCCAAGCTGCAACCCCTGAGCAGGATAGTCCTCGGCGGCCCCGACGCGGATGGCGCCGCCTATGGGCTGCGTCCGCAGGATTATGTGGTGAAAGGCCCCGGCGAGGGAGCCCTGCGCCATCTGGCTGACAGCGCTTTTACCCTGCCGGGTGGAGAACTGGAGCACCCCGCTCCCCCGTTGCGGGAACTGCCCTTCCCCTATCGTGCCGCGGACAGGCCCGCCCTGCGGGACAGGCTGGTCTATTACGAGACTTTCCGGGGTTGCCCCTTCCGCTGCGCCTACTGCCTTTCCGCCACCGATGACCGCCACGAGCCGCGCTTCGATGTGTCCCAAGCCGCGGACAGGCGCCGTCTGCGTTCCGAGCTGCATCGCCTGCTGTCCTTCGCCCCGCGCACCATCAAGTTTGTTGACCGCAGCTTCAACATCAACACCGCCCTGGCGCGCTACATCTGGCGGTTCGCTATCGGCCTGGAATCCTCCTGCGAATGGCATTTTGAGATCTATCCCGAGCTGTTGTCCGAGGAGGATATCGAGCTGCTGTCCCAGGCCCCGGCAGGCCGCATCCGCCTGGAGACCGGCATCCAGACCGTGAACCGCGCGGTGAACCAAGCCTGCGGCAGAAGGTCGGACTGGCCCAAAGCCCGCGCCATGCTGCTCGCTTTGCGGCGGCGCACCCAGGTGAGCGTCCATGCCGACCTGCTGGCGGGACTGCCCGGCGAGACCCTTTCCTCCGTGTTGCATTCTCTTGACGAACTGGCCGCCTGCCTGCCCCACGAAATCCAACTGGGCACGCTCAAAATCCTTTCCGGCACGCCTATGCAAGCCATCGCCCGCCAACGGGGCTATATCTGGATGGACGGCCCGCCCTGGCAGGTGCTGGCCTCCGACCGCCTCAGTTTCAGCCAAATGGCCACCCTGCAGGATTTGGCGCGGATCATCAACCTCTATTGGAACAAGGGCGAGTTCCGGGAGCAGTGGAGCGCGCTGCTGGCAGAGGGACACCGTGCGTCCCAACTCTTTTTGAGGATTTTGGCACGGCATCGGGAACAAGGATTGCAACTGCATAGCATATCCGCGCGGCACAGGGCGGAGGTATTCGCCTCCTGTTTTGCCGCCGGAGACAGATAACATAACTACATTTTAGGAGATAAATTATGAGTATCAATGTGGAAAAAGGCCAGGCCCTGGGTCATGCCGAGCTGCTCCAGGCCGCCGGAGGCCAGGCCCCCTCAAAACTGCGGATAGACATAAGCTGGCAGTTCAAAGACGGGCAGAGCGCCCTGCTGGATGCCTCCGCGCTGCTTTTGGGCAAGGATAAGTTGATGCCCGCCCCGGACGCGCTGGTCTATTTTAACCAGGCCAGTTACCAGGATGGAGTCCTGCGCCACGAAGGAGTGCAAACCGCCGGAGGAGAGCGGATTGTGGTTGATCTCGCGCAACTGCCCCAGGAAGTGAAATCTCTGGTGATAACGCTCAGCAGCAGCCCTTCCCCGGAAGCGCCGGAAGGTCCGGTGCGCCTGGGTGTGCTGGACAGGGTTTTCCTCAAGGTTTTCGATGCTGGCGCGGACGGCGCGGAACCCCTCTGCGTGCATGAACTGGCGATGGATTTGCAGCCCTGGAACGCCGTGGTGCTGGGCAGAATCTTTCGGGATGGCGAAGGCTGGGGCTTTGAGGTGCCGGGACGAGGCATTGGAGAAGCCAAAACCCCCAACGGACTGGCCATCATCTTGCGCAAATACAGCCTGCCTTTCAAACAGGGCGACCGCAGCGGCATCGATCTGGAAAGAAAGGCAGTTGCCTCGGAAACCGCCGCTCCCGATGCCCAACCTGAAACCATAAAAGCCGCTCAGACCAAACCTGATGCCCCCGCTCCCAAACCTGAATACTCCACGCCCCGGGCAGCGCCCCCACGTAAACCTGTGCCCATCGCTCCCGCCACTCCCGCCCCGGCTCCCCGCAAGCGAAACCGCCTCTGGTGGTGGATTCTGGCGGCTCTGGCAGCTTTGGGAATCAGCTTTGCCACGCTCCGCACCTGCGCCGTCGAGCAGGAAACGGAACCGGTTGTCACCCAGTTGCAGTATCAGGGGTTGAAACCCGCTCATTACCAGCAGAGCCCCCAGAAAGATATTGACAACTATAGCGTAAGCGGGATCATGTAACCAAACAATCATCAGAGGAGATTAGTCAGATGCGCAAGCAGAGTTAAAAACCAGTAGCAGCTCATGCCTTGAATAACATCTGAACACCTCAATTCACGGGCTGTTACTGCGCTCATCCCCAGAAAACTGTAAAGGAGATTTGCATGCAGTTCATACAGCTAAAAAACATCCACTATCGCTATCCAGACCAATATAAAAGCATCCTGAACGGGATAGACCTGGTCATTGCGGAGCAGGAAAAGATCGCCCTGATCGGTAAAAACGGCTGCGGCAAGACCACCCTGATCCGGATCATCCTCGGCGACCTGCAAGCCAGCCAGGGCAGCATCAGTTATCCCGTGCACCAGCCCGTGATATCCTATCTTCCCCAGGATACGAAAGTTAGCGCCTCCCTCGCGGTGGAGGACTTTCTGCTGAGAGTCGCTCCGGCAAAGTATGAGGTCATCTCCCGCCTCAGGCACCTGGAGCACAAGCAGGAACTGAGCGAGGCCGAGGGCTTGGCTCTGGCGACGCTGTGGCACGAATATCACAGCCTGGATCTGGCATCTTGGGAGGCAGACGTCAACTCCGTGATGCTGGAAATGGATCTAATGGAGCTCAAACAGCGGCTCTGCGCCAGCCTTTCAGGGGGAGAGTCCACCCGCCTGCAACTGGCCGCCCTGCTGCTGGAAAAGCCCGACATCCTGATCCTCGACGAACCGACCAACCATCTCGACCTGGAGCAGATCAGGTGGCTGGAGGACTGGCTGAACGCCTACGCGGGAGCGGTCTTGTATGTTTCGCACGACAAAAGTTTCATCGACAACACCGCCAGCAAGATAGCCGAACTGGCGGACGGCAAACTGGAAGTCCGCATGGGCAATTATGAGAGTTTCACCCGCGACCAGACCCAACTGAAAGAGCATCAGCTTGTCCAGTACAGGCAGCGGCAAAATCTGCTCCGTAACCTGCGCGAGGCGGCGCAAAAACGGCGTTCCTGGGCCAGCAGCTTCCAGCCTGAAACCCGTTCCGAAGGCGGGGGCGCGGTGTATGAATCCATCTTCAACGCCGCCCGCACCCAGATGCAGCAGGCACGCAACGTGGAAAAACGCATCGCCATGCTCAATGAACGCTACGCGGTGGAACGCCCCAGTTTCGAGAAGCCCCGCAAGCTGGATTTCGGCCAGGTGCAGCAATCCCGCAAGGAACTGCTGAACATCTCCGGATTGTGCTTTTCCTATGGCGGGAGCCCGGTGTTCAGCGATTTCTACCTCAATCTGGGTTCCGGCGAGAGAATCTGGCTTTCCGGCGCCAACGGAAGCGGCAAGACAACCCTGCTGAAGCTGATCGCGGGGGAACTTGCGCCTGACGCGGGCTCCATCTCCTTTGCCAACAGGATCAGGATTGGCTACTACCGGCAGGACCTCACGGAGCTTGACCCGCGTTTGATGGTGCGTGCCTACCTGCTCTCAAGCGGCAGGGAGGAAGGCCAGATCCGCACCCTGATGGGCTGCATCGGCCTGAAGGACTCCCTGATCGAAGAGCGGATCGGCAAGCTCTCCTGGGGGGAAAGGGCCAAACTCCAACTCCTGATGCTGCTCATGGGGGAATACAACCTGCTGCTGCTGGACGAGCCGACCAACCACCTCGACCTCAAAAGCCGCGAGATGCTCGGAAAAGCCCTGCACGACTACAACGGCTCCCTGATCTTTGTTTCCCACGACCGGGCCTTCATCGGGCAGGTATCCACCCGGGAAGTGAATGTGGACCGCGACTGATCCTGTGTAGCTTGTATTGTTACAACTGGCTCTCCTCAAAAGGCTGGCTTCCGGGACATGCGGTTCACGCAGATTTACGCGGATAAAAGGCGCGGATTGCCGCGGATTGATGTAAGATAGGTTCAGGATTTGCCCGTATTTTGTTCTTTTAATTTGTGTTAATTTGTGTAATTTGTGGATGATTATTCTAAAAGACTGGATCCCGGGTCAGCCACCCCAAAGGGGACCCCGTCTGCCCGGGATGACACAGTATGTAGCCTGGTGTGCTTTGTTTTGTGGTCGGGTGGTTGTTTGAAACCTTAAAAGACTGGATCCCGGGTCGCTGCCCGGGATGACACAGTATATAGTCTGGTAGGGTTTGTTCGGGGGAACCTTTCCACCATTTCACCTTTCCACCTTTCCACCTATCATAGCACCTATATATTATGAGGGGGATGGCCCTCATTTGCATCACCCTCCCAGACAGGGGTCTTCCGGCAGTCATCCTTAACCCGGTGAGGGATGACCTAAGGATGATGGCATCAAACGCTGTAGCAGCAAGGGACGGCGCTATGAAGGATATTGCAGATTATTAATACTGTATTGCGTGAATGTGAAGGATTATCTATTCAGGCCGATAGGCGGACAATGGTCAATGAAAGATACGAACGTCTGGGTCTCGCAACAGGGTTAGCGGAGCAATAGATATAGTGTCCCATTCAGCGAGGCAACAAAAATAATGGCAAATAGCAAAGCCAGAAACGTGTTCATCTGTCGCATATTTTTCATTCCTATACAATAGGGCTATGTGTTACAACATCATGTCAATCAACATGGATAACAGATGCAACTTCTCATTTGACCATTTATCAGTCAAGCAAAGAGAATCCAGCCTGCCGCGCTCCAAAAGCCATAGACATGATTGGCATTACTGAATGACTAATTCTTACAGCGGTTATCCCAAACCAGCACTTTCAAACAGGCCGTTTTTTCGCTTGACAGCGATAAGGCTTTGAAAAATTGTGATCCTCTGAATAAAAATAAAGGTGGTGATTTGCTTGCCGACAGTCGTAGCGAAAGAAAACGAATCCTTCGATTATCTGTTGAAACGCTTCAAAAAGAAATGCGAGAAAGCCGCAATTCTTTCAGAGATAAAGAAGAACCAGGCCTACGAGAAGCCCAGCGTTAAGAAAAAACGCGAAGCCAACGCTGCTCGCAGGAAGATGTTGAAACTGCAGCGCAGAATGCAACGTTACAGATAGATATCTGCAGCGTCTTTCTGGATTTTATTGTTGAAGCGACAGGGATACCTAATCCCTGTCAGCTTTTTTAAGGTACAAACGAGGAGTCTGACATGGGTATTATTGACTGGATCATACTTTTGTTTCTGCTCTGCTTTATCGTGCAGGGCTGGCGCAGAGGCCTGGCGGGAATGATCATCCGCGGCGGCGGGATCGTGGCATCCTTTTTCCTCATCGGCCATTTCTTTCCCCTGGTGAAGACCAGCCTGCTGGCCAATTACAAGATGGGCAACGTCCTCGCCACCATAATCGCCCTGCTGCTGATTATTGTGCTGATGATAGTGCTGATCCGCCTGGTCATGTATTTTTTGCAACTGCTGCTGAAGTCCGCCCGGCTAACCACCGCCAACAAGTTTCTGGGCATGGGGCTGGGCTTTTTGAACGGCCTGCTTGTCGTGATCGTCTTTACCATGATGATGGATTACATTCCCTCGCTGTCCACCCCGCTCAAGGTGGGCTCCAAACACCGGGTCTATGCTGCCGTGGACACCCTCAAGACCGATCTGGTGAACACCATCAAGCTCAAGCAGTACGATCGCTATCTGAAGGTCATGGACAAAATGAAGGCGGATAAGAAAGCCCAGGCGGGGCAGTCCGGCAAGAGCAAATGAACAATCCCGAACTCTACGCGGATCTTGAGTATTCCGCGCTCACCGAACAGGTGGCAAGCCTGTGCCACAGCGCGCTGGGACGCTCCAAAGCCCGGCAGTTGCGCCCCCTGGCGGACAAAAAAGCCATCGAAAGCAGCCTGAAGCTGGTCTCGGAGCTGCAGGAATGCGTGGAACGCGGGCTGGTGTTCAGTTTTGAGGAGTTGGGCGACCTGCGGGAGCTGTTCAGCGAGGCGAAGCATTCCCTCTTTAGCTTTGAGGAGTTTCTGCTGGTGTATCAGAACGCCGCCCTGGCAACCCAACTGGCTTCCGCGCGGGAGCGGGTGGAGGACTTTCCCCTGCTGCGCAAACTGTGGGACAGGTTGAGGCCCCAGGGGGAGATTTGCAGGCGCTTCGTTGAGATATTCGATCCCGAAGGGGAGGTCCTGGACAGCGCCTCGCCGGAACTTTCCCGCATCCGCAAACGCAACGCGTCCCTCCAGCGCAGCATCCAGAAGACCATGCAGGGCATGTTGCACGACCCCCGCTACGAAGGCTTTTTGCAGGACAAATTCATCACCCGCCGGGAAGACCGCTTTGTGCTGCCCATCAAGGAAAACGCCGGCGCCTTTGTGCCAGGCATCGTGCAAAGCCATTCCGGCAGCGGCTCCACCCTGTTCATCGAACCGCAGAGCGTGGTGCCGCTCAACAACGAACTCCAGTTGCTCAAGCAGGAGGAAAAACGGGAGATATTCCGCATTTTCACCGCTTATACTGCCCAGATCAAAGAGAAGTCCCGGGAACTGCTTGTCAATCAGGAGACCCTGGCTGAACTGGATTACCGCTACGC
Organism: Cloacimonetes bacterium UBA4175; assembly: GCA_002379855.1. Lineage (GTDB taxonomy): Bacteria > Cloacimonadota > Cloacimonadia > Cloacimonadales > Cloacimonadaceae > Syntrophosphaera. Next base: position 15,281 of record DFUX01000095.1, read on the forward strand.
CTGCGGCACATTGGGGCGCAAGCTGGACGCCAAAGCACCCAGGATCGTAGCCAGTTCATCGCTCAAGCTGCTTTCCGCCCGCCATCCGCTGCTGATTCTGCGCTTGGGCGACCCGCGCAAGGTGATCCCCTTCGACCTCGAACTTGGCAACAGCCACCGGGTGCTGATCCTCAGCGGCCCGAACACCGGAGGCAAGACGGTACTCATGAAATCGGTGGGACTGCTCTGCCTGATGGCGCTTTCCGGCCTGCCCATCCCCGCGGACGCGGACAGTGAGATCGGCCTCTTCAGCCAGGTTTTTGCCGATATCGGCGATGACCAGTCCATCGAAAGCGCCCTCTCCACCTTCTCTTCGCATATCCAGAAGATCCAGCGCATGCTTGCCGCGGCGGATGCCGACAGCTTGGTGTTGATCGATGAGATCGGAGCCGCCACCGATCCCCAGCAGGGTTCAGCCCTCGCGCAGGCGATCCTGGAAAGCTTCACCCAGATTGGCTGCAAGGCAGTGGTCACCACCCACTACACGGCGCTCAAGATCTTCGCGGAGAGCCATCCCGGCTGCCTCAACGCCTCCATGCAGTTCGACCTCAAGAGCCTGCAGCCCACCTTCCGTTTCAGCGCGGGAATCCCGGGCGACAGCTTTGCCATCGAGGTGGCATCCTCCCTGGGCATGGCCCCGGAGCTGATCGAGCGTGCCCGCAGCCTGAGCGGAAGCCAGAATGTGGAGTTCACCGAGCTGCTCAAGAAGATGCAGGCGGAAAAGAAGGCTCTGGGCAGGGCCAGCTACGAATATCAGCTCAAGACCCGCAACCTGGAGGCCAAAATCCAGGAACTGGAAGGCAAGGAATCCCGCCTGGAAAGCGAGCTTAAAGCACGCAAACAGAAATTCATCAAAGACCTGCAGGCGGAGCTGATCGCCCAGCAAAAGCTTTACCGGCAGGAGCATGAGAGCCTCAAAAAGCTGGAAAAGGAAGAACGCAAATCACTTTCGGAAAGAAAATTGCAAGAGATAGATGTCAAGCTTCAGCAAATCCAGAGTGAGCTGCGCGAATCCGGCGCCGAAGGCCGGCAAAAGGCGCTTGACCCCAAGGCGGGAGACCGCGTCTGGCTGGCCGATCTGGATGCCGAGGCGGTGGTTCTGGAAATCCGGGACCGCCAGGCGACGGTCGATCTGAACGGGATCAGCTTCCGCGTGCCCCTGGAAAACCTCTATCTGGGCAAAGGCCCGGCGCCCAGGGTGGAGATGGTGGTGACCGGCAGGACCAACGCCACGCCACAGGCACGCTATGAACTGAAGCTGCTGGGGCTCACCTTTGACGAGGCGCAGCCCCTGATCGACGAGTTTTTGGACGACGCGGTGCTGGCGGGTTTGCACAGCCTGCGCATCGTCCACGGCAAAGGCACCGGTGCCCTCAGAAACAAGGTGCGCGACTATTTGAAAAGGAAAAAGCAGGTGATCTCGCTGGATACACCCTCGCCCAGCGAAGGCGGCAGCGGGGTGACCCTGGTAAAGATTTAGCGAGATGGAACAAAGCCTGATAGAGCAGATTCGGCACTCCAACGACATCGTGGACGTGGTGCAGGGATATGTGCCCCTCAAGCACGTGGGCGCCAACTGGAGAGGTATCTGCCCCTTCCACAACGACACCAATCCCTCGCTCTATGTAAGCCAGCCCAAGCAAATCTTCAAGTGTTTCGCCTGCGGCAAGGCGGGCAACGTCTTCACCTTCGTGCAGGAATACGAAAAGCTCACCTTCATCGAGGCGGTCAAAAAGCTCGCCGCCCGCGTGGGCATTGCCATTCCGGAGTTTGAGCGCACCAAGACCGTCTCCACCAAGCGCGACCAGTTGCTGGTCGTCTATCGCAGCGCCAGGGATTTCTTTGCCTCCAACCTCTTTGAACACGGCTCATCCGTGCTTAAATACCTCGCCGGCCGTTCCTTCAGCGAGGAGACCGCCAAAGCTTTGGAGCTTGGCTATGCCCTCAACAGCGAAAAAGCCCTGCTCAACCACCTGCTCAAGGAAGGCCACTCCGTTTCCCTGCTCAAGGAATCCGGCCTCTTCGGCAACTACTCCGGCAACCTGGTGGATTTCTTCCGCAACCGCCTCATGTTTCCCATCCACAACAACATCGGCGAGGTGATCGCCTTCGGCGGAAGAGTTTGGAATGACGCGGATACCGGGGTAAAATATGTGAACTCCTCCGGCACCGAGCTCTACACCAAGGGCAAAGAACTCTACGGCCTCTTCAAGACCAAGTATGAGATCACCAAGGCGGGCTACGCGCTGATCTGCGAAGGATACTTTGACTTCCTGCGGCTCTACGAGGCTGGTTTTTTGAACTCCGTGGCCTCGCTCGGCACCGCCCTCACCGAAGACCAGATCTTCCTGCTTTCCCGCTACGCGAAACGAATTTACATGCTCTACGACGGCGACAAAGCCGGCGTCAGCAACGCTATCCGCGCGGCTCTGATCTGCCTGGGGAAAGGATTGGAAGCCAACATCGTGGAACTGCCTCCCGAGCACGATCCGGACAGCTTTATCCTGGATGAGGGGGTTCCCGCCCTGCGCAAAAGGATCGCCGCCGCGCAGCCCATCACCACCTTCCTTGCCCGCAAAGGCTGGGACAGCCCGGAAAGCGAGCGCATCGATATGCTGCTGGAGGCCGCCCGGGGTGTGAAGGATGCCGTGCAACGCGAACTGCTGGTGAAGGGCATCTCGGAAGCCTTCTCCGTCTCCACCGCCGCCCTCTTTTCCAAACTGGGGCGGATCGGCAGAAAGGCGCCAGCCCGGACAGAGGAACGCGCGCCTGTCCTGGAGAGCCCTTCCGAAGAGCGCTGGCTGCTTACTTTGGCCTTGCGCGACCGGGAATCGTTCAATTTTGTTGCCGAAGAGCTCACTCCCGATTATTTTATTAACAGTACCAACCGCGAGCTCTACAAATATCTGCTGTCTGTAAGTTCGGACGCGGATTACGCCGAGCCCGCCTCTTTGCTCGATAATATGGAAAATAAGGAGTTAAGGGATCTCTTGGCAGAGTTACTCTTTTCTGATCTGCAGGATATGAGCCTGAAAACACTGGTTGACCAGGTGCGGGTGCGCAAAATACAGCGCGATCTGGAGGACATTGACCGCCGCATCCTCGCGGAACCGGACAACTACGATCTCCTGCGCTCCAAAATGGAACTCTTGAACACCTATCGCAATATGATCAACGGGCTTTCGCCCATCAACTTTATTAAGAACAATTAGCCTCGCAAGGAGCTTTGATGATCACTTACAACGAATGCCTGAAAAAACTGGTGGATCTGGGTAAAGACACCGGATACATCACCTTCAAACAGATCAACGATATCCTGCCAAACAGCGCCTACTTTTTGGACAAGGTGGAGGATATCATCTTCGATCTTCGCCAGGACGGCATTGAAATTATCGATGAGACCGAAAAACGCCTCACCAAGAACGGCAGCGTGATCCGCAAGACCACCACAACCAAGAAATTTAAGAGCAAGCGCTTCTACGACGACCCCGTGCGCATGTATCTGCGCGAAATGGGCAGGGTGCCCCTCTTGGATCGCGAAGGCGAGGTGCGGGTGGCACAAAAGATCGAAACCTATCAGAAGATGATCAATCAAAACGTATTCAAGAGCGGTTCCACCCTCCGCGAGATGTACAACTTCCTCCACCGCTACCGCGAACGCCGCGTGCGCCTCGATCAAATCTTCAAAGTGGACATCGGCACCTGGATCGACAAAAAGCAGGATGTCGTCATCGTCGAACACTTCCGCGAAATCCTCAAAACCAACGAAGCCACCTTCGACAAGATCGGCACCATCCTTGACAACTGCGATTACGACGAAAGCGGCAACGCCGTCCGCCAGGAAGAGATCAACGCCCTGCGCGGAAAGATCATCGACACCTTCAATGAGCTGAACTACAACGAAAAGCTCATCAAACGCATGGTTTACCGCATCCGCAGCCTGGTGGAGCGCATTGAGGAAAGCTATTCCAGCATCAACGACCTCACCCGCATCAAACGCTTTACCATCGATGAGATCTGCACCTACGGCCGCCGCGCCAAGAAATCTGACGAAGACTACCAGGAAGTGCAGGCAGAAACCAACGTTGACCCCGAAATCTTCATCGAGACCCTGCGCAAGATCAAAAACGCCCGCCGCAAAATCCGCCGCGTGGAACTGGAAACCAAGATGACCGGCACCGACCTCGTCTTCCTCCTGCGCGAGATCGAACGCGCCGAACGCAACAAGGAAAAAGCGCAGAACGAGATGATCGAGGCCAACGTGCGCCTGGTGATCTCCATCGCCAAACGCTACAACAACCGCGGACTGGAGTTTTTGGACCTCATCCAGGAAGGCAACACCGGCCTGATGCGCGCCGTGGAAAAGTATGACTACCGCAAGGGCTTCAAGTTCAGCACCTACGCCACTTGGTGGATTCGCCAGGCCATCACCCGCGCCATCGGCGACCAGGCACGCACCATCCGCATCCCCGTGCACATGATCGAATCAATCAACAAGATCAGCCGCACCAGCCGGCGTTTGGTGCAGAAACTGGGACGCGACCCCTATCCGGAAGAAATCTCCGAGGTGCTGGACATGCCTGTGGAAAAGGTCAAAAACATCCTTTCCATCTCCAAGGAACCCGTCTCCCTGGACAAACCCATCGGCCACGACAGCGAAGACAGCATCCTGGGCGACTTCATCGAAGACCGCACCATCATCAGCCCGGAACGCCTGGCGGAACGCTCACTGCTCAAAAAACAGATGGATGAGGTGCTAAAAACCCTCACCACCCGCGAGGAACGCGTCATCCGCCTCCGTTTTGGCATCGATGACGGCTACCACCGCACCCTCGAAGAGGTCGGCAATATCTTCCAGGTGACCCGCGAACGTATCCGCCAGATCGAGGACAAAGCGCTCAAAAAACTGCGCCACCCCTCCCGCGCGTCCATCCTGCAGCAGTTCCTGGATAATTTCCATGTAAAATAGGATGCTGATAGGGGTGGCAAAGTCCGTTT
>DFUX01000082.1 GCA_002379855.1 Cloacimonetes bacterium UBA4175
GATCCCGGGTCGCTGCCCGGAATGAGACAGCAATCCCGCCAAAATATCACATCAATGTCGCATTTATTCCTTGCTTTCCAGGCCGCCTCAGTTATATTATCTGTAATATGAATAAAGGACTTTGAAAAACGAAAAAAGAACTTGACACTAACCCTGTATAGTGTCGAATTGAACCATGAAGAACAAGACAAGATACTCCATCGCCGAATTGGCCTCCGCGGCAGGGATTTCCCGCCGGGCGGTGCGCTACTATGTGCAGCGCAAGATCATCGATCCACCTTGCGGCGGCGGACGGGGCAGCTATTACACGGAGCAGCATCTGCAGAGCATTTTGGCGCACCGGGCCGGCATGGCCGAAAAAGCTGAGCATCCGTCCCAGGCAAGCGCGTCTATGCCGCCTCTGGAGCGCGTGCTGCGCATTCCCCTGAAGAGCGGCGCGGTGTTGGAACTGCCCTGGGGGCACAAGATTCCCGACACGGGGGAAATCGCGGCTTTGGAGAAAATCTTGAACGATTCAGATAAGGAGTAAACCATGGAGGAAAAACAATTCTGCGGTCTGATTGGCTCAACCGGCAAAGGTGAAGCCCAAATAGCCCTGCGCGGCGTCGCCGCCAGGATCAAAGTGGTCAACAACGCCTGCCAGACAACCATCGAACAACACTACGTGAACACCGAAAGCATCCCTATCGAGGCTGTGTATAGCTTTCCCCTGCCAATGGACGCCACTGTCTGCGGATTCAAGATCACGGACGCGGAGCGGGAACTGGTAGCCCGGGTAATGGAACGGGACACCGCCTTCGACGCTTACGATCAAGCGCTGGCAAACAACCACAGCGCTTATCTCCTGGATCAGGACACACCCAACCACTTCACCTGCAGCGTGGGCAATCTTGCACCCGGGCAGGATGTGGTGGTGAGCATCACTTACGTTCAGCTTCTCCGGAGCCGGGATGGCAGCTATCGCGTCAGCCTGCCTTCCGTGATCGCGGAAGTATATACTCCCCTGGATGTCGCGCGTAAGATGGATCCTGCCGATCTGGACCGCCTCTATCCGCCCCGCGCGCTCAACAAGCTCCCTTACGGGCTCAGCCTGAAAGCGGAGATCAGCATGCAGGGCGGGGTGAAATCGGTGGATTCGCCCTCTCATCCGATCAGGGTCGAAATGGGGGAAGATATTGTCAGAATTAGCTTTTCCAGCGGGGAAGTGCAGATGGACCGCGATCTGGTGCTCAATATCGAGCCCGTCCAAGTCAGCGGAAAGCTGGCCTATTTCTGCCCTGACCCGTTTCAGGAAGGCTGGATCGGCTACGCGGAGTTCATGCCGAAGCTGCCCGAAAAAGCCCGCCAGCCCAAGAACATCATCTTTATCATCGACTGTTCCGGCTCCATGAGAGGCGACAGCATCGAATCCGCCAAAAGCGCCCTGTTGCTGCTTTTAGCCTCTCTGCGTGAGGGCGACCGCTTCAACATCATCGCCTTTGGCAGTGACTTCCACTCCCTTTTCACAAGCTTGAACAGCTACGATGACAGTAGCCTGGACAAAGCCCGCGCCTGGGTGCAGGCTTTGGACGCCGATCTGGGCGGCACCGAGATTCTCAGTCCCCTCAAACACGCCTTGGAAACCGACCCGGAAGACACCAAGAACATCATCCTGCTCACCGACGGAGAAGTGGGAAACAACAGCCAGATACAGGATTACGTGCGCAAAGCACCCAACCGTCCCCGCATCTTCACCATCGGGCTGGGACGCAACGCCGATGAGGAACTGATAAAGTCACTGCCCCGGCTCACCGGCGGCGAAAGTGAGTTCGCTTATCCCGGCGAAAGGCTGGAGCCCGTCATCGGCAGGCATCTGGCACGCATGGACAATCCCGTCGTCACCAGCCTCAGCCTGAATTGGGGCGGGCAAAGCCAACAACTGGACAGCCAGTGCATTTGCCTGATCCCCAACGAACCGCTGTATTTTATGGAGCATCTGGATAGGCAGCCGGAAGGCAAAGTAAGCCTGGTGGCAAGCCTGGCGGATGGCACTACCCTCTCTCTGGAAAGCGGGGAGTTGCAGCCCTGTCCCCAGTCCCACAGCGGCTTGCCGCAGCTCTACGCCAAACACCGGCTTCAGAACCCAGGCCGGACACCCTCCGGTTCGCGGCAAAGAATGAGATCCAGCCGTGACATTGCCACGGAAATCGCCGTCAAATACCAGATCCTGAGCGAGTTTACCAGCTTTGTGGTGAGCGATCCCCGCCGTAACGAATCCCTCAAGGGAGGCATCGAACTGCGCCGGGTGCCTGTGGTGGCCACTTTGGCATATCATGCGGAACGGATATGTGCGTGCGCCTATCCCCCCACAGAATCAGTCATGTTTTATAACACGCTATTGGATAACCAGAACTCTCTCAGTTCTAAAGAAGATGATCCTATCCTTAGCAGGCTGGTGCTTACGCAAACGGCAAACGGCTACTGGGATAAATCCCAATTACTGCACCTGGTATTGGGAAACAATAAAATAAAATCCAAAGACGTCGCCGATCGGCTCGCTCTGACAGGCAAGTTCAAACCGGCAGTCGCCAAAAGGATCGGCATCACCCTGGTTGTGGTCTATTACCTGGAATACTTCGCCATGATTTCGAGTGAGGAATATCAAACCATGCTGGATAAGGCTAAGGAGTGGCTGGCAAAAAATAAAATCCAGCCAGAACAGTACCTGGAAAAGATTTGCAGGCTGTTCATAGATTAGATATACCTCGTTCCGGGCAAACGGAGGCTACAGGCGTAGTCTCCGTTTTTTGCGCCAGGGCTGCGAGCCGCTATTTTATGCCGCTGTCGCGAGAGGCTGCTCCCACCGTCTGGAGTGCAAATCCAGGCCCCGGTATTCGTTTTGGATGGTGTCCCAAGCAAGCTGCTGGAGGAGGTTAGCCGTGGCGGCGTCGATCTGTGGGGGGAAATACCTGTTGCCCACCGGGTTGACGTTCCAGATGCGGGCCAGCATCAGGCAAGCCACCAAGTAGGTGCCATAGATGCTGGGGTGGTAGTTGTCCGCTTCATAGAGATTTGGCATGCCGGGGATGGAATCGGCGTTGTGCCACGCCACACCTGCCGGAACCACGGGGGCATCCAGCCAGGCTCCGATGTAGCGGTAGGCATCTCTGATCGGCACATACATTTCCGGGTTGTTGCGCCAGGCCCAGGTCATGTAGAAACCGGTGAGGGCGCCCGCCTGGTGGATCAGGGTGTTCAGCGAATCGGCATAGCTGTAAAAGAGCTCCGGATTCAGCATGGGGCGGCTGCTCTGCTCCTGGAGGATCACCAGGTCCCAATCTCCCGTGGCGATGGCGGTGAGGGTGTTCTGATCGTGATAGTGGTTTTCCAGGGTGTATCCGCCACTGGTTCTGGCATCCACCACCACATTCCATTCGGGGTGCGCCATGTCGATCAAGGCTTGCAAGTGAGTATCCACCCCGTCATTGAAGTAGGTGTGGCTGTTTCCCACCAGGAGGACGCGGCGGCTGTCCTCATAGGGAAGCCCCCATCCCACAACCACTTCCAGGCCTCCGGGAACAAACTGCAGGGTGATGTGCACCGTGGTGGTCTGAGAGGGGGAGACCAGTCCGCTGCCCTGGCCGGTGGCGATCAGGGTGAGGCCGTCAAAGACCTGCACGTCGATGGCGTAAACGCCCGGCTCCAAGTCCTGCAAAGTCCCCTCAGCCATATTGCCGGTGATGGCGAGGTCCATGCTCTGGCTGTAAGTCCCTTTGACGACAGTGACTGCCACCCTCGAGACGTTGAAATTGAGCTGTGCCGCCGGGCTGAGGTCCATGCGGATCGGCAGCTCGCCCGTCTGCTCGGGAAGCGTGGAAACCGAGTTGCAGCCTGCCAAAAACAGGGCTGCCAGTAAGCTGAAAATGACTAATCTTGGCATTTTGGCTCCTTGAATGAACGGATTGGTTATCCATCATGTTTTCAAAGCAATCTGTCAAGAAAAATCCGATTCCCCACCCGGCAAGATACTTGACAGAAATGGACATTTATTTATAAATGCAATCATGCGTACAGGATTTTTCCCCAGCGGAACCTGACACAATCAGTTACAGAATGGAGCGGAAGCATGACAGACATAGAACTCTCAATAGTCACCCAGGCAGACCCGGAGGCGATCCTGGCCCTGTATCGCCACGCGGGATGGTGGCAGACCGATGACAATCCGGAGTATCTGAGGACGGTGGAAAAGATAATCGCGAACTCCCACAGCTTCGCGGTCGCCACCCACGGCTCCAGGATCATCGGCATGGGCAGGGCAATCAGCGACAGGGTGAGCGACGCCTACATCCAGGATGTGACGGTGCACAGCGACTACCGCGGCCGGGGCATCGGCAAGGCCATCGTGCGCAAACTGCTCGAACGCCTGCGCGGGGACGGAATGCAGTGGATAGGCCTGATCAGCGAACCGGGCTACGACAGGTTTTACGAAGGGCTGGGCTTTGCCCGGATGGAGGGATACACGCCGTTCCTGTTGAAGCAGGACTAAGCGCGCGACACCGTATGCTAAAGCTCGAGCCTCTTACCACTGCCCAGATTCCCCTCCTGCGCGAGTTCCTCAGCCGCTATCCGCGCCAATCCTGCGACTACAACATCTGCAACCTCCTAAGCTGGGGCAAAATCTACAACAACCAATACACGCTCTGGGAAGGCCATCTGGTGCTGGTCAATCCGCAATACTCCTATCTGCTCTACCCGGTGGGACCGGGCTTGGGCGCGGACAAGACGAGGGAACTTTTTGACCTCTACCGCGAGGACGCTCCGGAGGCGAAACTGCTGATCATCCCGGAAAACTGGCAGGAAAGCTGCCCGGGCCTGGACAGGCACTTTGAGATCAACGACGACAGAGACTGGTATGACTACGTCTATGCGACGGAGAAAATGGTGAACCTGAGAGGCAAGAAGCTGACCAAGAAGAAAAACCTGATCTCCCAGTTCCGGCGTGCCAATCCGAACTATCATGTGCTACCGATAAGCAAGGAAAAACACGAGGTGATCGAGCGCTTCACCGAGAAATGGCGCCGCGAGAGGCACGTTGAAGGCAGCTATCTGGACACCGAGATGAAAGCCATCCAAAACACCCTTGAGATGTGGGACGAACTGCCCGTGGAGGGAATAATCGTCTGCCTGGACCAAAGGATCGCCGCCTATTCCATCTTCAGCCCGCAGACGCAGGACATGGTGACGGTACACTTCGAGAAGTTTGATCCCGACAAAAAGGGCAGCGCCCAGCTAATCTATTGGGAAACCGCCCGCTATCTGCAATCCCGCTACAAATGGATAAACCGCGAGCAGGACATCGGCCTCGAGGGTTTGAGGCAAGCCAAGACCAGCTATGCGCCGGACTTTATGGTCAAGTTCCTCGTGGGAATAGCAAAGTAAGCAGCCACCCGAATCCCACGCATCCCGTCAGGGAAAGCAGGAAGGCAGCTATCCGCTTGGGGCGCGGATTGTAAAAAAGCTGCAAACCCACCGGCAGCAGATCGTGGGCCTGCCAGCGGACGGTGTATTTTTTCAGCTCCGGATGGGGTTTGATACGGTTCAGCCTCCTGAGATAGGAAATATGCTTCTGATGGTAATTCCGGCTGGCAATGCCGCCATTCAGGTCGTAGTAGCTGAAACCCCGGTAATCGAACTCACCCAGCCTGGCCAGCAAGCCCGCGTATCCCGCTTCAAACAGCCTGTGAGCCTCTTCCTGCCCGGTGATTTTATATGTGTCCCAAAGGCAAAGCAGGATCGCCAACATCCCGTTGAGCACAAAGGGTTGCCCCTCACCGGGATACTCCTGAAACCAGAGGGAGCCATCCGGCAAGCGCCTCGTCAGGCTGCTTCCGGGCGCGAGGGTGCGCATCGCCATGACGCTGTTTTGCAGCCAGTCGTCCTGGGCGGTCAGTTCATAGCGCCGGGCAAAGGCAAGCATGCTTCTGGCCTGGGCCAGGGCGCTGCACCAGGGCGCGCGCAGCCCCAGCCTGGGCAGGTCGAAGCGATAGGGAAGCCACAGCCTGCCCTCTTCCACCTCGGAGTGTTCCAGCAGCCAATCGGTGAGCTTCAGAAAGCTTGCGCGCCTGGCGGGATCCTTCCTGCGCTGGTAGTCGCGATTGGCCTGTGCCGCCACAAAGAGGGGATTGTATTGCAAGCCCAGATCCCGGTAAAGCTGGATGGGAATGCCCCGCTCATCGAATCTGCGGGTCTGGTTCAGGGGCCTGCCGGACAGCAGCGCGACCGCCCTTTCCCCCCAAGCCTGCATTTTGGGCTCGGCAACCTGCCAGATGAGAGCGTGGGCGACGACTGCCCAGAGGCGCGGATCGCTCAGCATCCATCCCTCCGGAAAGCCCTCGGAAGCAGGCTCAGCAAGAACATAACAAACTCCAGCACCACAACGCTCGCCCCCGTGGGCAGGTTCAGCAACCAGGAAAGGGCGAAGCCGCCAAAGGATGCCAGCAGCGAAAAGACAACGCAGAAAACCAGAGCCCTGTCCAGGCGGTCAACCAGATTGAACGCCGCCGCCGCGGGCAGGATCAGTTGGGCGCTCACCAGGATGATGCCCGCCGCCCGCACGTTGATCACGATGTTCACCGCAAGCAGGATCATGAACAGGCGGTTGACCAGCCCGGCATGCAGGCGGTAAAACCTTGCCAGTTCTGGGTTGTAGGAATAGTAAAAGAGTTCTTTGTAGAATCCCAGGATAAAGATCAGGTTCACCACGGCCGCCGCTCCCAGCAGCCACAGATCGGTGGAATTGGCAAGCAGCACGTTGCCAAACAGATAACTGGCCAGATCGAAGGTGTAGCCCTTGTTGAGCGAGATCAGGATGATACCGATGGCCATGGACACGCTCAGGAAGATGGTGATGGCGTTGGCCTCCTCCAGCCTCTGGCGGCGCGAGAGCCAACTGATTGCCAGGCTCACCCCCACCACAACCAGCATGGCGGTGAACTGCATATTCCAGCCTGCCAGGATCGCCAGCGCGATGCCCGCAAAGGCAATGTGGGAAAGCGCTTCGCCCATGTAGGAAATCCGCCGCAGGGTCACAAAGGGCGAAAAAAGCGCCAGCGAGAGCGAGGAGAGCGAGGCAGCCGCCAGAGCGCGGATCAGAAAGGAATATTCCAGCATCAGTAGTCCTTGTCGATCAGTTTCACCGCTTCGCCGAAGGTTTTGCGGATGATCTCGGCGTTCACCAGTTCGGTCTTGCTGTGGCAGTGCAGTTTGCGGTTGAGGTAGATCAGCGAGCTGCAATGTTCGGAAAGCGTGTGCAGGTCGTGGGAAATTGTGATGATGGTCTTGCCGGCCTTGTTCAGATCGTGCAGCAGAGTAAAGAAACTCTGCACCCCCGGACGGTCAACCGAGGCTTCGGGCTCGTCCAGGATCAGATAGTTGCTACGCGAGACCAGCGCCCGCGCCAGCAGCACCCTCTGCAACTGTCCCCCGGAAAGGCTTCCCAGGCGTTTGGACGCCAGTTCCGCCGTGCTGGTGGTTTCCAGGGCTGCCAGAGCGCGTTCCCGCTGGGATTTTGTGAATCTGCCTCCCAGGGGCAATTCCGCCGCCAAGCCCATCAGCACGATGTCCAGCGCGGAAGCTGGGAAACCGCGGTCAAACTCTTCCCTTTGAGGCAGATAGCCCATCGGGTTGTGCCGCAGCCAGTTCAGGTGCGCCTCACCATCGATGCTGATGCTGCCGCTCTGCACGGGCAGCAAACCCAGGATCAGCCTGATCAGGGTGGACTTTCCCGCCCCGTTGGGGCCGATTATGGCCACAAACTCCCCCCGCGTGATCTGTAAGTCTATGTCTTCCAGAATCAGGCTGTTGCCGAAGCGATGGCTGAGCCCCCGCACCTCGATCATCATATCCCCCTCATTTCAATCCTTACCTTTGGCTTAGGACAACCTTAGGTCAACCTTATAAT
>DFUX01000047.1 GCA_002379855.1 Cloacimonetes bacterium UBA4175
CACTGGGACGGGGCGGTTCGGACACCTCGGCGGTGGCCCTGGCCTGCTACCTCAAAGCCAGCCGCTGCGAGATCTACACCGATGTGGCGGGCGTGTATTCGGCAGACCCGCGCCTGGTGGAAAAGCCGCATCTGCTCAGGAACATAGATTACGCCCAGATGCTCGCCCTGGCTTACAGCGGCTCCAAGGTCTTGCATCCCCGGGCGGTGGAATTTGCCTATAAATACCGCATCCCCGTGGAGGTGAAAAGCTCTTTCACCTTTGAGGCCGGAACCCTCATCCATGATAAAAAGGAAGAAAATATGGAAGAACGCAGCATCAACGCGATCGCCAACAAACAAGGCCTGCTCAGGCTCGAACTGGCAAGGGAAGAACGACTGAACGGGCTTCTGAGGAACTGGAACAACGAAATCTTCAAATACCGGGTGGAAAAGAACCGGGTGGAACTGGTGGTGGAAGAGAAATACCAAAGCGAAATCCGTTACCAGCTTGGACAGGCGGGAATCCCCATCCTCGCCGAACAGGAGGATGTGGGACAGGTGACGCTGGTGGGGCTGGGGATAAACCTGGATCCCGGCTTCCTGGCCGCCACCCTGGAGCTTTGCGAGCCATTCTGCGTGGAACGCATCCAACACAGCGACCAAACCATCGAGCTGACCCTGCCCTCCAATCAGGTGAACGATTGCGTGGCAGCCTTGCATAAAGCCTTTATCGGAGACGCCAAATGAAGTATCTGGTGACCAGCGCCCTCCCCTACGCCAACGGCAAACTCCATGTGGGACACGTGGCAGGCGCCTATCTGCCCGCCGACATCTTTGTGAGATGGCTGAGACTCCACCAGCAGGACGTGATCTACATCTGCGGAACAGATGAGCACGGCACCCCCATCTCAATTTCCGCGGATAAAGAGGGAGTCAGCCCGGCGGAGATAGTGAAACGCTATCACGACTCCATCAAGGGCGCGTTTGACGCCCTGGGCATAGAGTTTGACAACTTCTCGGGCACAGCCCGTGAAAAGCACCACAAGCTGTCACAACAGTTCTTTTCTGCGCTCTACGGGAAAGGTCACATCAAGCCCCGGGTGACCAGGCAGTTCTATTGCGAACACGACAGGCGCTTCCTGCCAGACCGCTATGTGGAAGGCAGTTGCCCCCGCTGCCAGGCCCCCGGAGCGCGGGGCGACCAATGCGACGCCTGCGGGCAGATCTATGAGACAACCACCCTGGTCAACCCCATCTGCAAGATCTGCGGCAACACGCCCATTATCAGGGAAACCACCCACTGGTATCTGCAACTGGATGACTTCCGCCAACAGCTAACCGGGTGGATCGCCGGCAAGGGCTATTGGAAGGAGAACGTCCGCAACTTTATGCTCAACCTCCTGGAGCAAGGGCTGGTCGAGCGCCCCATCACCCGCGACCTGAGCTGGGGTGTCCCGGTTCCCCTCCCCGAAACAGAAGGGAAGGTGCTCTATGTGTGGTTCGACGCCCCCATCGGCTACATTTCGTCAACCGTGGAGTGGGCGGAAAGGATTGGCCAGCCGGAACGCTGGAAGGACTATTGGCTGGATCCGGAAACCAAACTGGTGCACTTCATCGGCAAAGACAACATCATCTTCCACGCCCTCATCTGGCCGGCAATGTTGATGGGGCAGGAGCAGGGATATTGCCTCCCGCACGACATCCCCGCCAACGAGTTTATGAACCTGGAAGGGCAAAAGATCTCCACCAGCCACAACTGGGCTATCTGGGTGGATGAGTTTACCGAACGTTTCCCCGCCGAATACCTGAGATACTATCTGGCTTGCAACGCTCCGGAACGGGGCGACAGCGACTTTTCCTTCAAGGATTTCCAGCAGAAGATCAATGGCGAGCTGAACAATGTGTTGGGAAACCTGGCTAACCGGGTATTCGCCTTCGCGGAAAAGAATTTCGCCGGGAAAATAGAGCCTGTGGCGCTCTCCGGGCAGGGCAAAGAGGAACTGGCCGAGGCTAATGAACTCTACCGGCAGATGGATGACGGCTACAGGGACTATCAGGTGAAAAAGAACAGCAAGCTAGGAATGGACCTGGCGCGGCTGGGAAACCGCTGGTTCGACGACCGCAAACCCTGGGCGCGGATCAAGACGGACAGGGCGCACGTTCAGGAAACGCTGTATGTCTGCGCCACGCTGTTGCGCCTTGTCTCGGTGGCGCTCTACCCCATCATCCCCAAGAGCATGAACCGCCTGCGCGCCATGTTGGGGCTGGAAGCGGCTTCAGCCTGGGAAGAGCCCGACCTGGGGCACGCCTATGCCCTGAACGAGACCCAACCGCTCTTTGCCAAGATCGAGGACGCGGCTGTCGAAGCGGAATTGGAAGCCCTGCGCAACAGCTCCCGGCAAGGCAAAGAAGAAATAAGCTACGAACAGATAAAAGAGCAGGTCAGCTATGACGATTTTGCCCGCCTTGACCTGCGCGTGGCGACCATACTTCAGGCGGAGCGGGTTCCCAAGACCGACAAGCTGTTGCACCTGAAGGTGGATATCGGCAGCGAACAAAGGGAACTTGTGGCAGGCATAGCCGAATACTACCAGCCGGAAGAGGTGGTGGGGAAACAGGTGCTGATGCTGGTAAACCTCGAACCCAGGAAGATACGGGGCATCGAATCCAGAGGCATGATCCTTGCCGTGCACAGCGAAGGCAAATTGCATCTGGTGATACCCCAGAATCCCTGTTCCCCCGGCTCCACGGCAAAATAGCCATCCCCATGCTTATCAATGAGATGCCCGGTCATAGTTAAAGCGATACTTTTATTGACGCTCGCCGCTCTGGCACCACCGGCGACAGGGGCTGAGTACCGGGACGGCAAGCTCTGGCTGGATATTCTGCTCAATTCAGGAACGGAACTCACGGTGACCGCCCCTCCGGGCAAAGCTCCCGGCTTCCTGCTCTCGGAAACGGATTCCCCCATCCAAAAGCGGATACCGGAAAGCTTCAGCATCAGGCTGGCAAATCCCGAAAAGCTTGCCTACTGGGGGGTGTTGCGCTACTCTGAACCCTGGCGGGAAGACTCCGGGGGCGTGATGCGCGAGCAATTCGCCTGGCGGGACAGCCAATTGGTGATCGACAGGCTCAACCTTGTCTATGACGAATTCGACTACCCGGACAGGGAAAGCGCCTGTCTGAGGGCGGCGGAGCTTGGCCTGGGGCGCAATCAGGTGGAGAGCATCCCCATGCTCAATTCGACGGTCGTGGTGCGCACTGCCAGCGGGGAGAAACATTATTTTGAAACACCCCTGAGCCTGCACAGCTTTGGTCCTCTGAGGATAGATGGTTCCAAGCTGGATTTTGAGGGGGAATTCCGCGTCAAAACAAGCAATGGCCAGGTTCTGATCTCCCAAGTGATAGACTTGGAAGAGTATCTCGCGGGGGTCATCCAGAACGAGATTGGCTCCAACGCCCCAGCGGAGGCCTTGAAAGCGCAGGCGGTGGCAGCCCGGACCCACGCTGTCAACCTGCTCCTTTCCAACAAGCACAAAAGCGAGGGATACGACCTTTGCAGCGGCACGCATTGCCAGGTCTATAAAGGGAAACACCTGCAAAACCAGGCTATACTTGACGCCGTGCGCCAAACCGCGGGAGAGGTGGCGTTGTATCTGGACGGTGTGGCTGAAACCACTTACCACAGCGCCTGCGGAGGCAAGACCGAATCTTCCGCCAATGTCTGGAAAGGCTCTCCCCGGGATTATCTGAACGGAGTGGAATGCCTGCCCGCCTCAGCCGGTTTTGACCTGAGCAGCGAGAAGGGCATCCGCGCCTGGATCGGGACGCCGCTTTCTTTTCCGGACATGAGCAGTTGGGAAAAAGCCTCGCTATCATGGTCAAAAAGCATCAGCAAGGCGGCCTTGGCCAGAAATCTGGGACTGTCCTATATAAACCGCATTGTGATCAACAAACGCGGCGCTTCCGGGAGGATTCTGGACATCAGTTTTTACGGCTCGGGCAGCGTCAACCTGAACAGCGAATACCGGATACGCCAGGCCTTTGGGGGCGTCAGTTCCTCCGCGTTCTACATCGTGGGCGGATTCAGCGAAGCCAACGGCAGGGTGACAATCTCCCCCGGCGCGACCCTTAACCTGAAAGGAAGAGGCTCCGGCCACGGCGTCGGCATGTGCCAGGTGGGAGCCCTGAGAATGGCGCGCCAGGGAAGCTCATACCGCGAGATCCTGGAACGCTACTACCCCGGCGTCAAAATATCGAAACTATGGATCAAAGATGAATAAACAAGACATGCTCTACCGCGGAATGGCTATGGACGGGCAGTTCAGGGTCTTCGCCGCGCAATCCACCCAAACGGTGCAAACGGCCAGAGACCTGCACGACCTCTCCCCCATCAACACCTTTTTACTGGGCAAGATGCTCACCGCGGCCGCCATGCTCAGCCTGGATCTGAAAGGGCCGGGCTCCGAGGTCAGCCTGCGCCTGGACGGCGACGGCGAATTGCGTGGCGCGCTGGTGATGTGCAATGACCTGGGCGAGCTGAGGGGTTACGCCTTCGCTCCGTCTGTGTTTTTTGAAGAGGCGGCGGAGAACTTTTTGCCCGTCAAACACCTTGGTTCCGGCTCCATGACCGTCATCCGCAGCGTGGCGGGAAAGCAGCCTACGATGGGCCACACGACCCTGGTGGAGGGAGAAGTGGCGCAAAACCTGGCTCACTATTTTGAACAGTCAGAACAGATACCCACCGCGGTCAACCTGGGAGTGTTGATCGACAAGGAAGCCCGCGTGAGAGCTGCCGGGGGACTGCTTATCCAACAGCTTCCCCAAGCCGATCCAGCCAGGGCGGAATTGCTGATTGCCCGCCTCGCCTCCACGCCCAACATCTCTGACCTGATGGATATGGGGCTGGGCATCCCCCAGATCCTCAAACGCTTCCTCTTCACGGAAAAAGACTTTAGCCTGGAAGAAGCGCATCCCATCCAGTATAAATGCAATTGTTCCCGGGAAAGGTTTGAGCGCGGGTTGAGGCTGCTCGGGAAAGAGGAGCTTTCGGAAATGTTGGATGGCGTGGAACCCCAATGCCATTTCTGTAACGCCAGCTACCACTTCTCGGGCAAAGACATAGCAGGTTTGATTGCCTCACTGGAGCGGAAAGGATGAAACGCCTTCTATTGATACTGGTTTTGCTCACCACAAGCCTCTGCGCCGTCTCGCTGGATGACCTGCGCTTTTTGCTTGATAAGGAGCAATTTGCTATCCTCGCCAAGCATGACGCTTCCATCAAAAAAATGCTTATGGGAGATAAGCGGGAACTGCTTTTTGTCTTGGAATACGCCCAGCGGACATCGAATGACGCTTTGGCCCTGCGCAGCCATCAGGAACTGGCGTTGCGGGAACACTCGCTCCCAGACGCGGCGCGATGCCTGGAGCTGGCCAGGAGTATGGAACTCGATGAGAAAGGGTTTAATTCGCTTCGCGGCCGATTGAGCGAAGAATTCAGCGCTCCGGACGAGAGCATCGTGCTCGGGCATATCGCAGACCAGACAGATGAAGCAGATTTCCTGGAAAAGATCAGGCAGTTGCGGGGCTACAACGATTATATCGAGGATATTGCCAAAGGCTGGATAGATGAGATCGCCGTGCAAAGGGTGGACAGTCTGGCCTGGAGACAGATTGAAGAGTTCGACCGCTGTTTCCCTGTCTCAAAGTGGTCGCACATCTCTTTCTATTACAAGCTTTACCACCTCTCCCAGGCAGGCAAATTCGGCGCGCTGCTCGAACTCATCGACAGCAAAGGCAGCCAATCCAGCCAGCATCTCTATGTTTCCTCCCTCTACCTGCTCAATCCGGCGCTCAGGCGCAGCTTCGGCCTGAAACAGAATATAAAGCTCATCGAACAGGCTGAAGCCATGCTCCTCTCCGCCCGCGACGACTATTCCTCCGCTTTAGGCTTGAACGTCCTCTACGACCACTATACGGCGGAGGAGTGGAACAGCAAGCTGAACCTGATGCGTGCGAAAGCCGCTTACTACCATCTCCTGGGAAAGCTGGGCTTGTATGGCGACGAAGAGACGCTTATCGCGCTGCGTGGTTTGCCCAAAAAAGACTACGAGTCGCTGAAACTGGCTTTGAAACAGATACATTTCCCCCACAACGAGCGTGGCGAGCAGGCGGAGCTGATGTTCTGGAAAGCAAAGGCGGGAGCGCTTTCCGCCGGCAAAAAGCACCTCAGGCAGGCAGCCATCGATTATACCCGCTGTTTGATCTTGGGAGCTCCCCGCAAAAAGTATGACGAGTCCGCACTCGCCGGAGCGGAAGCCCTGCGCGGTAAGCTGAAAGTGAGGAAGCCACTCGTCAAATGGTTGCGCGGACTGGTCAATTACAAGGGGATAGTGTTTGAAGAGGCGCAGTTTGAGGGAAACTACACCCGGGTGGCGCTGGGAGATTACGACAACGATGGATACATCGACATGCTCCTGAACGGGAACAGGCTCTTTAAAAACATGGATGGCAGGGCGTTTGCCGATGTCAGCGACTCCCTGAACACAGCCAGGCTGCGCAGCAACGGCGGGCTATGGGCAGACTTCAACCAGGACGGATACCTTGATTTTGCCACCATTTCCCACAATGAAGAAGGCTTGGGCGAAGCGCTGATGAAGAACCAGCGCAACACAAGATTCATAAACGTGAACGAGAGGGCGGGCGATATTGACGACCATGTGCCCACCGAAGGAGCGGCCTGGGTGGATGTCGATGGCAGGGGTTATCCCTCCCTTTACACGGCAAATTATGAGAAATGGCAGCAACGCCGGGGCTATCCTGACAACTTCTGGCTCAATGACAAGGGTTACTTTTCTGAAGGGAGCGAGCGCCTGGGCTTCCGCCAGCCATCCTATACAGACAATCCCGGCCTGGCAGGGCGGGGCGTGGCTCCGGCAGATTTTGACAATGACGGCCGTCAGGAGATTTTGGTAACCAACTACCGCCTGATGAGGAACCTGTGTTGGAAACAGGTGGACAGCCTCTTTGTTGACGTGGCCGCCCTCCATGGCCTCGCAGGCAACTACACTGACGGCTACTATGGCCATAGCATCGGCGCGGATTGGGGCGACTATGACAATGACGGCGACCTCGACCTCTTTATTGCCAACCTCGCCCATCCCCGCTACATTGATTTCTCCGACATAAGCATGCTCCTCCGCAACGACGGCCCCGCCATCCATGTGGTTGAAGGCGACACCATCCGCTACTGGAAATTTACGGATGTGACCAAGGAAGCTGGCATCACTTACGATGAGCTGCATTCTGACCCGCTGTGGGTGGACCTCGACAATGACGGCGACCTTGACCTCTTCATCACCTCGGTCTATGAAAACGACCGTTCCTATCTATACGAGAACAACGGCGACGGCAGCTTCACTGACATCACCTGGCTTTCCGGGGCAAGAATCTACAATGGCTGGGGCAACGCGATGGGCGACCTGAACCGCGACGGACTGGCAGATATTGTGGTTGGAAGCGGAAACGGAACCAAGGTCCTCATCAACCGCACCCGCACCAAAAACAAAGCCCTGTGGGTCAAACCCGTCTGGGAAAACGGCAAACGGATACTGGTCAGGGACTGGAAAGAGTCCGTCGCCAAGCCAAACTCTCCTGCCTTCGGAACCCGGGTCAAACTGACATATATGGACAAAGGCCGCGAAAAAAGCCTGATCCGGGAGTTGTCCTCCGCCAAGGGCACCTGCTCCCAGAGTTCACAGGAACTCCATTTTGGCTATGGCAGGGGAAAGAAACCGGAAATAGAACTTATCAACTATGAGGAAGATTAGAACAACCCTCGTCAATCCCCTTAACAGGGACAGGCTGGAGATCCTGGGCGACCACGTCATCTCCTGCCAAGCTGGCGTAATAAGCGAAAAACGCCCCTATGACCCGGCTCTGGACTCCGACTGCGAAGACCGCCGCGACTGCGTTCTCTTGCCTGGCTTGATAGATGTCCACACCCATCTTTCCCAATACCGGATTCGCGGACTCTTTGAACCAGCTCTTTTTCCCTGGCTGGACAAGCATGTTTACCCCGCCGAAGCCCGTTCCTCAGACCCCGCTTACGCTCGGGGCATCGCGGAAGAGTTCTTTGCCGCGCTTTTTGCCGCCGGAACCACCACCTCCGTGATTTTCACCGCCCCCTTTGAGGTTTCCTGCCAAAAGGCGTTTGAAGCGGCATCCCAAATGGGAGCCCGAGCCTACATCGGGATGAGCCTGATGGATCAAAACTGCCCCGGGCAACTGCGACAGGATACGGACAACGCCATCGCCCTCAGCAAGGACTTGTTCCAACGCTTCGACACAGCAAGCCCCCTCTTGCGCTATATCCTCACACCCCGTTTCGCGGTATCCTGTTCTTCCCGCTTGCTGAGTTGGGTTGGCAGTTTTGCCGCCGATAACGCCGCCTGGATCCAGACCCATCTCTCGGAAAACGAGGAAGAGGTCAGCTTTGTGCGCGGCGCCTTCAAAACCGGGACCTACACCCAGGTGTATCAGGAACGCGGCCTGCTCACCCCACGCAGCATCTTTGCCCACGCCATCCATCTTGGCGAAGCGGAAATGGGCATACTCGCCTCTCACAGATGCAAGCTGGCATACTGTCCGGATTCCAATTTCTTCCTCAAGAGCGGGGAATTCCCCTATCGGGATATCTCCCTGCATGGCATCGACATCGGCATTGGCAGCGATGTCGCGGCAGGGACAACGCCCAACATGCTCTATCACGCCAAGATGGCAAACTTTCGGCAAAGCGCCCATCCGCTGTTACCTGCCCGCCTGATCTGGCACCTCACCCTGGGCAACGCCGCCCTGTTGGGTTTGGAGGACAGGATAGGATCGCTGGAACGCGGCAAAGAAGCGGACTTCATCCTCTTAAACCTTCCCAAACCGCTGGATGGAGAAAACGACCTTGCCTCGGAACTCTGCTTTTGCGGCCACGAATACCAGCTCAGGGAGACCGTTATCGCGGGCAGGACGGTGTTCTTGTCTTCCGGCTTATCAAGCCCCCGTCACCATGGCTTAACTTAAAACGGCTCTTTTGGAAGGTTTATTGCATGATCATAACTGGAATTTTGTGTGATATACATTTACACGCTTGACTATTTATATAATATTAAGGAGTGACCTGTGAAAAACATCGTCATCTTGTTGATCATATTGGGAACTTGTTTCTCCCTGTCGGCCGCGGTTTTATGGGATGAAGCTGTGGCTATCCGGCAGGGGACCAACATCGAATGGTTCCGCACCGGCATCGAAACCAGCGACGGCGGAGCCATTTATGTGTGGTCTGACACCAAGCTGGGGGAACGCGACCTGTGGGCCCAGAAAGTGGACGCCAACGGCAACATGTGTTGGGGGGAACCCCTGTTGGTGGACGGGAAGCACGACCGCCAGGAAGACCCCGTCATCACCCGCACAAGCGACAACAACTATATCATCGCCTGGATAGATTTTTCGGACGATCCCGATGGAAATGTCTATGCCCAGAAAGTGAACAATCAAGGCTCCCTGTTGTGGCAGATGGGAGGCAAGCCTGTCTGCGTGCACACCGGAACCCAGATCTCGCTCAATATCGAACCTGACAACGCGGGCGGCGCCTACATTGTCTGGTCTGATTCCCGCAACCCGAGCAAAGACCTTTACGGCCAGCGTCTGGATGCCAACGGCAATCCGGTCTGGGCGGTGAACGGCATCCCCATTGCCAACGGGCCTGGGGACGAAGAGCAGAACACCATGCTCCCGGATGGGGAAGGCGGCCTGATGATAGCCTACACCCACTCCTACGTGGGCGCGGAGGACATCTATGCCAAACGCTTCGACGCCAACGGCAACATGGTCTGGCCCCAGACTCTGGTTCTCACCGACGCCCCCGGCAATCAGGGCAAGGTGCGCATGGCTCCCATAGCTCCCGGCGAGTTTGTTTTCACCTGGGAGGATCAGCGCAACGCCGATCCCGATATCTACGCCCAAAAAGTGAACATCGCGGGTCAGACTTTGTGGTCTGATCCCTTTATCGTCTTTGGCGATTCCGGTACCCCGTCTTTCTGTCCCCAGCGCAACCCCCGCATCGTTGGCACTTCAGACAACGCCGTGGTGGTGGTCTGGGAAGACTTCCGCCTGGATGACCAGAACCCCGACCTTTTCGCGCAGAAGATCAACGCCGCCGGCAACCTGCTTTGGGGAGCCGGTGGAGTGGCCTTTGGGGTTGCGGAGTTTGCCCAATCCGGAGCGCGCCTCGACGCGGATAGCAATGGCGGCTGCTACATTGTTTGGGATGATTTCCGTAACGGCAACTCGCCCAACGACGATATTTACGCCCAACACCTGGACGCCAACGGAAACGCCCTCTGGGAAGCCAACGGAAGGCCTGTATGCAACGCCGTAAACCAGCAAAACAGCGCTCTGGTAAAAGTGTCTGGCGACAACGTCTTCATCAACTGGATGGACATCCGCGACGGCAGCGTGGGCATCTACTATCAGGTTTACAACGCCGCCGGAACGGCACTGTTGGAAAATAACGGCAAATTGGTGTTCTGGGGCCTCAGCGGCGACGCTCCCTTGGGAAACTACCAGATCCTTCCCAGGGCCAACGACCTGGTCGTCATCTGGCAGGACACCCGTTTTGCCAACCTGGGTTATCAGATCTATTTCCAGTTCCTGGATTTCAACGGCAACACCCTGCTGGAAGAGAACGGCAGGCCTATTACCCTCCAGACTGGCGCTGACCAGATCACGCCCCACGCCCTTGTGACGCCGGATGGCAGGATAGCTGTCGTCTGGGAGGACAAACGCGGGCACAACCCCCAGATCTACGCTCAATTGCTGGATGCCAACGGGAACCGCCTCTGGGGCGATACCGGCCTCGAGATCACGTCGAACAACCCAGTCCGCCAGAAAGACCCCCGCATTACCTATGACGCGGATTTGGACGCCTTTTACATCGGCTGGTCAAACTACGATCATCTGGCCGGCACCAGTTTCATCTATCACGTATATGGCCAGATGATCCAAAATGGCCAGAAAATGTGGGGCGAAGACGGGGTCAAAATATCCTCGATATCTGCGGCGGAACAGAGCAACGAATGTATCCTGAACGACATGCAGGGGTCCTACTTCATTTGGGAACGCTATAACACCGCGGAATACACCCAAAGCGTTTACATCAAGAAAGTGAACGCCCAAGGCCAGGCCGATACAGGCTGGCCCACGGAAGGCATGCCTGTCAGCACCTACAATTCCTGGGACAACGAACAGCGCACGGCGATCTCCGCCCTCACGGATGAAGGGATCTTTGTGATGTGGAGGGACAAACGCACCGACTTTGTTTCCAATTATTACGGCCAACTCATATCCCCCAGCGGACAGAGTCAATGGGAACCGCTTGGCGTCAATCTCGCGGATTACTCGCGGGAACAGGAACAGGCTGTGATCGCCAATACGGATGTCTGGAGTGACGGAGTCGTGTTCGCCTTCTGCGAAAATATCGACGGTTACCACGATATCGTCGCCAGCCGCTACTCGCTTTCCGGCTCGCCGATGTGGGGAGACCTGGGACACTTTGTGGTTCAGAAAGACAGCACCCAGGCCAACCCCAGCCTGGCTCGCTTCAGCTCCGGCGGAATGGCGATCGCCTGGACCGAGTATCTGAGCATCGAAGCCGACATCTATTACAAATACATCAATGCCGACGGAAGCTTTGTGGGCGAGGCCGGCGGCAATATCCTCTGCGACGCGGGTAAATCCCAGTATGAGCCGCTTGTGGTGACCAAAGGCAATGATGCCTACGTTATCTGGGCGGATGGGCGTTCCAGCGGGAAAACCGAGATTTTGGGTATCTTTGCTCAAAAGCTGAGCTGTGAGACTGTCTCGAACTCCGATCCCACGGCTCCCTCCCTGAACTCCTTTGACCTTCTGCAAAACCACCCCAATCCGTTCAACCCCAGCACCACTATCCGGCTATCCATCAAGGACAACGCCCGCCCCTACTCACTGAACATCTACAACATCAGGGGACAGCTTGTCCACACCCTGCACGACGGTGTTTTACAAAAAGGCATGCACACCTTTACCTGGGATGGCAGGGACAAGGACGGAAACCCGATGGCCTCGGGTGTTTACCAATATCGCCTGAGCGACGGCAGGCAAAGCCAGAGCAAGCGCATGGTCTTGTTAAAATAACCTTGGGGAATAACATAATACGCAGAGCCCGGGAGCATTTCCGGGCTTTGTGTTTTCCCCGGGGAAAGCCATTTGGCAAGACCGTTTGAAGTCAGCCGGCCTCGGGGTTTGGCGCAATCCATGCAAGCTTCCTTGCCGGCTTAAAATCCCAACTCAGCCAGCATGGAGTTCATAGGGCCTTAACTGGCTGTAAATCTCCACCCGACGCCTGGGCTCTATATTACTCATACGGAAAAAAGAGCCCCACGCGTGATAAGGCAGGCGAATCGCCATCATACCTTGATGTCCCACCGACAAACCATTGACGCCCGGCCAAAAGCCCGCTCAGCGGTTGGTCAGCGGTCATTCAGCGATCAATGAGCGATGAGCGTATGAGGGGCGTGGGTGATACTTTTTAACCTGGATTATTACAACAGGGGTTCACATTCCACCATTTCACCTTTCCACGGCTGTTACCAAAAGACTGGATCCCGGGTCAAGCATGCGCTTGCCCGGGATGACACGGTATATAGTCTGGTTTGGTCTGTTTCATGGTCGGGCTGCCGAAGTCTGTTCGGCAGAGGCAATGGAGTTGCCTGTTTAGAAGAGACCTCCGGTCTCTGTGGCAAACGGACTTTGCCACCCCTGGGCACTGGCTCCCGGGTCAAGGGGTTCGCGCAGATATACGCGGAAAATTACGCAGATTGCCGCGGATTGGTGCGGTATTGGGCTGCCGAAGTC
>DFUX01000017.1:0-11370 GCA_002379855.1 Cloacimonetes bacterium UBA4175
CCTTATAAATTATAAGGTTGACCTACGGAAGACCCAGCCCAGAGCACCGGATGCAAATGAGGCTATTTCTTGAGTGGGTCGATGGCGATATTGAAATTGCCTACCCGGATTCTTTTGCCGAATTTGCCGACCAGGCGCTGGGAAAAGACCAGTCCATCACTCTTGGGGTCGATCTTTTTGTAGAGGTTCTGGGCGTCTTCCACCAGCTTGGGATCGAAGCCTGAGTTGCCGCTCTGGAAGAGCAGTTCCTGCCAGTTTTCGATACTCAGTTTTTGGGTCTGCCGGGCGGGATCGGATAGCAGCAGAGCCAGGGTGAGCAGCGCTTCGATCTGCTCGCGGTTCAGGTCGTAGCCAGGTTTTTCCAGCAGCTTTGAGTAGGCAAGGTAGATGCTGTTGCCAGGCAGGATATAGACCAGTTGGTTATTCTGCGGATTGTCAAAAAACTTCAGCTTGCCGGCATGAACCTGTGGGTCGCGGAGTTTGTCCATAAGCTGGCGCAGGGGATTGTTGGCAGGCACAAGATTGGCTCGCAGTTGCTCATCCAGGGCATTTTCCACGCTTGCCAGAGCCTGCCTCGGCAGAGCCTGGGCTTCCTCCCCGTCCTCCTTGAATGTGGCTGCCTCTTCTTGCGCTTCTTTTTTCGCGGGTTTGGACGCGGACGCAAATGAAGGATCGCGGTTGAGGGTCAGCAGATACCAGGTGAGGGCAGCCGCGAAGGCCAGCAGGGTAAGGATCACCGGCAGCGAGGGGGAAAAGCGTTTTGGGGCAGGCCGCGGCACCGGGGTCTGAGGCTGGATGTGAGGCGTGGCCTGGCGCACATGGACGATGTGGAGGCTGATGTTGTCCGTGCCGCCGCGTCCGTTGGCAAGGTCGGTCAGGTTCTTGACCGCGATCTGGGGTTCTTCCTCCAGCATGGGAAGCAACTCTTCATCCGTCACATGTTCGGTGAGGCCGTCGCTGCAGAGCAGGAAAACGTCGTCCTGGCGCAGGATGTGGGGCCCGGATATCTCCGGTTTGTAGTTTTCCGCTCCCAAAGCGCGGGTCAGGCGGCTGCGTTCAGGATGGCTGCGCGCCTGCTCGCGGGTGATGATGCCGCTTTCCACCATTTCCTGCACCCTGGAGTGGTCTTTGGTAAGCTGGTTGAGGGCTTCTCCGCGCGCCAGGTAGAGCCGGCTGTCTCCTGTGTGGGCATACCAGAAATTGAGGCCCTTGATCAGCAGCAGCACAATGGTGCAGCCCATGCCCCGCAATTCCGGATTGGCTTGCCCTGCCTCCAAAATCTTTTGATGGGCGAAATCGATGCTTTGGCTCAGGATGGCGGTTTCCTCTCCAGCCAGAAAGTGGCTGCCAAAGTAGGACTGGACAGATTCCACAGCCAGTCTGGAAGCGCTGTCGCCGCCCGGGCAACCGCCGATGCCGTCACTAAGCAGCAGCAGGGTGCCCCAGTCTCCCTCGCTGGTGGCGAGCGCGTCTTCGTTGCGGGTGCGGATGCAGCCCTGGTCGGTCAGGCTGGCAATACTGAGGCGAACGGTGCTGTTATCCATACAAACTCCCTGTATAAACTCTTAATCGGCTTTTTATGCCTTGCATCAAAAGGTGAAAATATGCGGGAAATGTCAAGCTTTTAATTGCCGCCGGCAGTCTGAGTTGTGGATATTTATTATGAAACCTTGTTTGTTCTCGCGCGTAAGAGTCATTACGCAATAGTGGTATCTCCCACTGATGCAAAGAGATAGACAGGGGGTGTCTGGCAAGGTGACAGTGCCATGGGGTGATGAAGGATGTTCGCGAGTCCCGTTCATTCAGCAAGTCATAGGCATGGTTTCAGGTTTTTACGCTTTCCACATCCCCGCCTGCCGGGGCGGGAGATTGGCATGTGGGTGACTGGTTCCCCGAAAAAAGGCAAGAATTCATTTGACAAGATGAGAAAGGGATAAAAGGATGCTATTACGATTGCGATGGAGCGTGAAATGAGTTCATTAACAGTTTTGGGATGTATGTGGGGCGATGAAGCGAAAGCGAAGGTCGTGGACTTTTTGGGAGCCTCCGCGGATGTGGTGGTGCGCTTCCAGGGAGGGGCGAACGCCGGGCACACCATCGTATCTGAAGGCAAAAAGTATGTCTTCCATTCCGTTCCCTCCGGTATGCTGTATCCCACCACGCGTTGCGTTATAGCCCAGGGCACGGTGATCGATCCCTTTGGGCTGCGCGAGGAGATGCAAGGCCTGATGGCGCAGGGCATAGATTTTTCGGGAAGGTTGTTCATCGACAGCCGGGCAGGCCTGGTGTTGCCTCTGCACAAAGAGCTGGACAGTAGCAAGGAAGAGCAGTTGGGCAAAAACAGGATCGGCACCACCGGCAAGGGCATCGGCCCCGCCTACGCGGATCAGTCCGCGCGCTGCGGGTTGAGGATGGGAGATCTGGCGCATCCTGACTGGCTGCGGAAACGCTTGTTAAGCTTGTATGACCTGCACGGGCAAAACCCGGACGCGGCCGCTCTGGATAAGGAACTGGCAGCCCTGGCGTCGGCATGGGAGTTTTTGCGGGGCTATGTGACGGAAGTGGATATCCTGCTGCGCGAGTGGTATCTGCAAGGAGACTCCATCCTCTTTGAAGGCGCGCAGGGCACCCTGCTGGATGTCGGTTTCGGCACCTATCCTTTTGTGACCTCGTCCCACACCATGTGCGGCGGAGTCAGCACCGGGGCGGGATTTCCCCCGCGCTGGCTGGACAAGGTGATCGGGGTTTACAAGGCCTATGGCACCCGGGTGGGGGAAGGTCCCTTTCCCACAGAGATTTTTGACGTCACGGCGGAACGCATCCGTGTGGTGGGAAACGAATTCGGAACCACCACAGGCAGGCCCAGGCGTATCGGCTGGTTCGACGCAGTGGCCGCCAAATACACCGCCGACCTCAACGGACTGGACGGCCTCGCCATCACCTTGCTGGATGTGCTGAGCGGGATTCCCGAGCTCAAGATCTGCACTGGCTATTGGCAGGGCGATACCCGTCTGCCGCACTACCCCTCCCATCACCTGGATCTGGAATCGACGCAGCCGGAGTATCTGACACTACCGGGCTGGGAAGCCGACATCGGCGCCGTGAACAAGCTTGGCAAGCTGCCCAAGGCGGCGCGGGAATATCTGGAAGCCATCCAGGACTTGTTGGAGCGTCCCATCGAGCTGGTATCGGTGGGCAAGGAACGCAGTCAAACCATTGTAATAAACTGAATTGAGAGGTTTTATCATGCGTGTTACACTCCTCTTTCTGCTGATTTTTGCAGTCTCGGGCCTCTTTGCCCAGGAAACGCCCGTGCTGGACTATCCCCAGCCGGAGTATGTGAATCCCATTTACGACTGTTACTCCCATAACTACCTGTCCACCCGTGCCATGGGCAGGGGCAACACCGGCGCGGCCTTGATTGGCGCGGTTGATCATCTGCTGCTGAATCCCGCGGGTTATTTGCCGGAAAAAGGCTCCCTGCACCTGGAACTGCTGGTGAAACCACAAATCGATAACAACTATTACCGCCCGGAAGTGAACTACAACTCACCGATCCCCATCGGGAGCGCGGGTTTTGGGGGCAAATTGGGTGGAGATTTCAGCGGCGCGCTCCTCTACTCCAATCCCAAAAGCATCAGCGTGGACGACTTTCAGGTGCCGATGAACTTTGGCTACTACATATACCGCTTTATTACCACTTTCAACCTGCAGCAGATCACGGCAAACCTGGGCTGGCACAAAGGGAACTGGAATCTGGGCTTGAACCTGAACAATCAGATCTACTACGTTGACGAACCGGTGATCATGGGTTCTTTTGAGAAACAGCGCGACTACAAGTATTTCCTGCGTCCGCAACTGGGAGTATTGTACAGCACGGATTTGCTGGGCGCGGGAATCACCTTCACGCCGCCCACAAACGCGGACTGGGATTTCAAATTTGTGAAGTATGACAGTTTGCTGCCGCTGCAACTAACACTGGGCGGGGCACTAAATTTCAACGCCAATTGCCTGGCGGCAGACCTGGACTACGAGAATACGGCGGCGATCAGCGACCAGTTCAGCGACCGCCTTAGAGTCAAACTGGGATGGGAAAAGACCGTGCGCAGGTTCACCTATCGCCTGGGTTATATCTACAGCCCCGAAGTGTGGAGCGGAACCTATCGCTTGCCGGAAGGCAGCTACGATGTCGCCAGCGGAGACAGCATCTGGTGGAATCCCCTGCCAAGAACCGGCGTTGTCAGCGAGAACAACCAGCATCTGCTAACGGCGGGAACTAC
The DNA here is from genome assembly GCA_002379855.1 of Cloacimonetes bacterium UBA4175. Classification (GTDB taxonomy): domain Bacteria; phylum Cloacimonadota; class Cloacimonadia; order Cloacimonadales; family Cloacimonadaceae; genus Syntrophosphaera. The sequence goes on from DFUX01000017.1 coordinate 4,281, forward strand.
CTGGAAACACAGGGATATCGAGATCAACCTGTCCGGCTTGATGGATGTGGGAGGTAAAGCGGAGCTTGCCCACGTGGGCGTCTCCGTTGACCTCTATTTCAGCGCCTTCAAGAAAAAAGGGTTCCTTTACTTCGACTGATGCCCCAGGTTCAAATCCGTAAGATTGAGAGCTACGACCCGGCGGCCCTGGACGCCGCGGTGAAGAGCTTTCTGCGCGAGATGCCGCTCTCCAGGGTCAACCGCAGCAAACGGGTGCTGATCAAACCCAATCTGTTGGGGGCTTATCTCCCGGAACGGGCGGTGACCACCCATCCGGCTGTGGTGGAGGCTCTGGTCAGATATTGGCTGGAAAAGGGCAAGGAAGTCTGGATAGGCGACAGCCCGGGCGGCGCGCTGAATGTGGAACGGGTCTGGGAGACCTGTGGCTACAACGATCTGGCCAAGCGCTATCCGGTGAAGCTGGTGAACCTTTCCACATCCGGCTTCCGGGAGCTGGATTATGAGGGCACCAAGGTCAAGATATCGGAAGTGTTCTGGCGCTGCGGGATAATCATCAACGTGGCCAAATACAAGACCCACAGCCTCACGGGCTTTACGGGCGGATTGAAGAACCTCTACGGCCTCGTCCCCGGCTTGATCAAGACCGACTACCACCGCCTCTATCCCGCCACCAAAGACTTCGCGGCACTGCTGCTGGCGCTCTACCGGCTCACCCGCTCCCGCGTCAGCTACAGCTTTATCGATGGCATCCTCGGCATGGATGGCGCCGGGCCATCGGCCGGCAGGGTCAGAAATTTCGGCCTGCTGTTTGGTTCGCGTTCCATCCCCGCGATGGATTACACGGCTGCCCGTCTGATGGGCTTCAGGATGGGCGACGTCCCCTACCTGCGGGAAGCCTTGCATGGCGATGGCATCCTGCCCTCCAGGATCAAGGTTCCCACCAGCTTTCAGGATTTCACCCTGCCCGACGTCGATATCCGGGTGGTCAAGCTGCGCAAGGAACTGCTCAAGTATGTGCCCCGCATTGGCCGCAAGATATTTCAAAAGGTCTATTACTTCCATCCGCGGATCAGCGAACGCTGCAAAAGCTGCGGGCTCTGCGTGCGCAGTTGTCCTGTCCACGCGATCACTCCCCCGGCGCCGGGAATCCTGCCCGCGGTTAACCCCAAAGTGTGCATCAAATGCATGTGTTGCCACGAAATGTGCCCCCATCACGCGGTGGATATTCATAAATCATTTTTGGCAGGATTGGTGACGCGATGAAAAGAGACAAACCAAGCAAGCTGGTGCGGTGGCTGTTCTGGTTGGGAGTGATCCTGGTGCTGAGCTGGATTTTCCTCTGGAGCGGCTTCAGCTTTTACAAGGTGTGGAAGATCGACCGCCAGGTAAAGCACCTGGAGCGGGAACTGAGCCAGACCCAGGCCCAAAACGACAGCCTGAGAAGGGAAAATTACCGCCTGAAGACCGATCCCGCGGCGGCGGAAGAGATTGCCCGGGAACAGTTTGGCATGATCAAAGCGAATGAGACCATCTGGCGTTTCAAGCCATCTACGCCCAGTCCGGATGCCAAAAAGGGCGGCAAGTGACTGACCGGATGATCTGCCGGACTGGCTGTCTGGTTAAACTGAGAGGATATGGCAGGTAACGGGAACAAGCCCAAACGCTGCAGGCAACTTGTTCAAGAGCTGATGCTCTGCCCCGCCGGACAGCGGCAACAGAGTGTCGAGAACATCCTGAACCTGGTGGGCGAGTCAGGTATCCAAAACAACTGGAAAGAATGGCGCGACCATTGCCAGCATTGCCTGGAAGCGGTCACTGAACTGCTGCTGACCCAGGACTTGCAGCCCGACCACGTTTTGAGCCCTTTTCTGGCTATACTGGAACATCTGCCTTTGCAGGAAGAGGAAGCGGCAGGGCTGTTCACGCCCGGAAGTTTTTCCGCCCTTGGTTCGCGGGAGTCTGAAGCCGACCCAAGCCTGCTGCGCCGCCTGGAACTCTGCCACCTGCTTGCCGCTCTGGGAGACACCGAACTGGCAGCGCAACAACTTGAGTCTTTGGAACCCAAAGCAATCCACGATCCCCGCCTGAGCATCCTGCGCGGCCTGGCCTGGGCCAGAATCCTGCACGCCCGCAAGGAACACCGGCAATTCTGCGCCCTGTGGCTGAACCTGATCTGCGACATCAGGGCAAAGGCGGGAGCCCACAGCGCGCTGTGCCTCGTCCTGCAGTGGATCGAGATCCTCCATTGGGGCAGGAACACCGCGGCGAAGCGCGATCTGCTGCTCAAGATACTGCAAGCCCTTCCCCCGGAGGAGGAATTGCTGCAAAGCCTGGCCATGTACCGGCTCTTCACCCTGGAGGACGGCCTGGTCGATCCCAACCAGAAGATGTATTACGCCCTGCGCCTGATCGAACGCAACCCCACAGCCCTGAACGCCCAGCAGACCCAGCACATCCATTTCTTCGCGGGGAACTATTCTTCCGCCATGCTGGGCAACTTTCAGGAGTCCATCCGCTACTATCAGCAGTCAAATTACTGGCTGCACCGCAACTGGATGTATCTGCACAATCTGAGCCAGTTCCTGCTCCAGCAGCTTGATCCGGCCGGATATTGCCGGGCCATGCGCATTTTGGGAAGGCGGGTAATGGAGCTGGGCAATCAGGTCAGCCTGCAGGGCAACGCCTTTGTGGAAACCCTCAATTCCGAATATGAAAAGATCACCCAGCTCTACCGCAAGGTGGAGGAACTCTCGCTCACCGACAACCTCACCGGCCTCCGCAACCGCCGCTACATGAGCAACAACCTGCACCAGATGTTCAGGCTTGCTGCCCGCCACGGCATCCCGGTGAGCCTCGCGATCGTGGATGTGGACTTTTTCAAGCAGGTAAACGACGAGCATGGACACCTCGCCGGGGATGGAGTGCTGCGCGAACTGGCTGAACTTATCCCGGGCAGTTTCCGCGCCAGCGATATCGTTATCCGCTACGCGGGGGATGAGTTTCTCATCGTGATCTTCGACAGCGACCCGTCCGAAGCCATCCGCCTGATGGAGAAGCTGCGCGCCAAAATCGCCGCCCACGTCTTTGGCAGACCCCAGCGCGAAATCCGCCTCACAGTGAGCATAGGCGTCTCTCACGAAGCCCACAACACAAAGACGGGGGAGCAAATGGAGGCCGGGATCGCCAGGGCCGACGCCGCGCTTTACAAAGCCAAGCGGTCAAACCGCGACAAGGTAGTATTTTCCGAATGAGCAAATTTCCGGCTTGACAGAAGCGCCCGCCATAATTTTCTAATCTCAAAGGAGTTCAGCATGGCAAAGATAGTGATCAAGAACCTGAACAAGTATTATGACAACGGCTTTCACGCGGTGAAGGACGTCAGCTTCGAGGCTGAAGACAAGGAATTTGTAGTCCTGGTGGGACCCTCCGGCTGCGGCAAGAGCACCATCCTCAGGATGATTGCCGGCCTGGAGGAAATCTCCTCGGGAGAAATCTATATTGGCGACCGCCTGGTGAACAAGGTGCAACCCAAAGACCGCGATATTGCCATGGTGTTCCAAAACTACGCCCTCTATCCCCACATGACGGTCTATGACAACATGGCCTTTGCCCTCAAGCTCCGGCGCGAAGACAAGAAGACCATCCAGCAAAAGGTGCACAATTCTGCCAGTCTGCTGGGCATTGAAGACTTGCTCAAGCGCAAGCCGGGACAGCTTTCCGGCGGTCAGCGCCAGCGCGTGGCCCTGGGACGCGCCATCGTGCGCAACCCCAAGGTCTTCCTCTTCGATGAACCCCTCTCCAACCTGGATGCCAAGCTGCGCGTGGCGATGCGCGCCGAGATCGTCAAACTGCACCAGCAGCTTGCCAACACCATGATCTACGTGACCCACGACCAGGTGGAAGCCATGACCATGGCCGACCGCATCGCTGTGCTGAAGGACGGCGTGCTGCAACAGATCGACACACCCCTCAACGTTTACAACGACCCCGCCAACATCTTTGTGGCAGGGTTCATCGGCAGCCCCGCCATCAACATGGTGGACGGAATGATCAAGGCAGATGGAAATGATCTGCTCTTCGATTGCGGCGATTTCAGCGTCAAAATCCACCCCGATCATCACCAGACCCTCGCCGCCTACAAGGATAAAAAGGTTATCATGGGCATGCGCCCGGAGGATATCTACGACGCCAAGTTCGACTCCATGGCAGATTTCCCCCAGGGCATCAAAACCATCTGCGATCTGGTGGAACCCCTGGGCAACGAATACCACGTGGTGCTCATCACCGCCAAATACAAGTTTACCGCCCGCCTGGATCCCAAGGAACTGCCGAGGATGGGACAGGAGTTTGCCATCAGCCTGGACATGCACCGGGCACATTTCTTCGATCCGGACACGGAAGCACGCCTGATCTAAGAACCGGCAGCCGCTCAGACTCCAGACCGGGGGACAATGCGCAAGTTTATCTGCCTTTGCCTGCTGCTGCAAGCGGCGATCCTTTCCGCGCTGATCACGGAAGACAGCGCCTCCGCAAACGCCCTTAGCGGCGTCACCCTGCTTTCCTCCTCTGTGGCGGATCATCAGCTTTCGCCCCTCATCGGCGTGAGCGGATTCTCGCTTTCCTACTCCCGGCCTTTCAACATGGGAAATCTGGGCGTCTATTCGCTCAATTCCGCCTTTCCCGCCGGGATTCTGGATCTGAACCTGGGCGCCAGCTATCTGGATGAGGGCGACTACCTGTGGCAGGATCTACGCCTGGGCGCTGCCGTGGGATATGGGATGCTGGATTTGGGAGCGAGCGGACACCTGCTCTACGAACGCTTCAGCACCCGCCAGAGTTATCACAGCCTGGCCGCCGATCTGGCTTTGCGCCTGGGTGACGATGACTATGCCGCCGAGCTCCGCTGGCTGCATCCCGGCCTGCAGGACGCCCAGTTGCACATTACGCTTGCCTCCCAGGTGACCGGGGACATCGGCGCCGCCACCTCCTACGTGTATCTGCCCCAGGGGAAGGACATGCTGAGAACGGCCACCCGCTGCGAGATCGGGGAGAACTTCCTGCTGCTCACCTCCTGGCAAAGCGCGCCCTCCCGCTTTGGAGCGGGCATTGGCGTCATCTGGGGGCGGGGAGAGCTTACCTACGCGGTGCGCAGCCATCCCCAACTGAGCCTCACCCATTGCCTGGACATCGCTTTCGGCTGGTGAAACGCTGCCTGCTGGCGCTTTTGCTCGCCTGTTGCGGCATTGCGCTGAACGCCCAGGCAGAGTATGAACTGATCGAGCTGGACACCCTCAATCTCAGCCTGCAGGCCTGGCAAGCCCAACTGGACGCTCTGCGGGAATTCAAGCAGCCTCTCGGGCTGGACAGCCGCCTGCGCTTCTCCCAAAACAGCGCCTGGTGGGAAAACATCGCCCTCTATCAACTCCGCTCGGAAGCCCTGCTCCTGCGCTACCGCTATGACCTGAAAATGAGGACGGGGCACTTCCTCTTCAACACCAGCCTGCGCAATGCCAATCTGGAGGCCATGCTGGGAATCTGGCGTTTCCGCTTTGGACGTGGCATTGCCCTGGGAAACGGGAGCCGGGCCGCCCCGGACAGCCTGTTCAGCCTGCAACTGCCCTCCTCCGCGCTCAGCTACGCTCCCACGGGCGCGGCCATGACACTTACTTTCCGCAATTTGCGCGGCGGACTATTCGCGTCTTTCCAAAACCGGGAGGCACGCCTGCAGGAAGGCGTGATCCGCTCCTTGCCCAAGACCCGCACCGGTCTGTTGGGCACAACCCGGGAAAACTGGCTGGGCGGCGCCCTGGGCTGGCAAAACAAGCACGCGGGGCTGGCACTACTGGCTTGCTATCAAAGCTATGACCGGGAATTCGTGCAACCCAAACTGGACAGCAGGCTGCTCTTTGGCAGTTTCTACGGCTGGCTGAGGCAGGGAGCGCATCTGCTGGACGCGGAGCTTTGCCTGGCGGGGGCTTATCTGAGTTCTCTGGCCACCTGGCAATACAGCAAGGGAGGGTTCCGCCAGACTGTCAGCCATGCTTTGGCGGGCATCCAGCACCAACTGCCCTACTCCGTTTCCCCCGCGGCGCTGGTGCAGAGCGACCGCAGAAGGGAACTCAGCTACGAACTGCGCGCTCCTCTGCCCCTCAAGGGCGCATCCGCTCAACTGCGTTACAGCCTAAATCATGGCTCTTCCTTCTCCGCCGGGCAGCTTTCCCGCCTGATCGCGGCTCTCGAATATTCACGCCAGGGCAATCTGTTGAGAGCTTCCTACCAGGGTTTCGACCGCGAGATCATAGCGCTGGCGGACAGCGGTTACAGCGCCAGGGAACCCCGCAACCACCGCCTGGCAGTGGCTGGCAGATACTGGTTTCTGCCCCAGGCCTATCAGCAGGTGGAATTCAGCTACCATCTTGAAGACAAGCGCGACTACAGCCAAAACAGCTACCGGGCTTCCTCCACCTGGGGCTGGAAGCTACCCAAACTGACCCTGAAAGCGGGTTTCGTCACCTGGCAGAGTCCGCGCAGCTTTTTGGCCTATGACGAGCTGGAACCCCAGAACTACAGCCTCTGCGCCAATGACGACACCCAGGTGTTTGCCTCCGCCTCGGGCAGGATAAAAGACTGCCGCCTGTCCTGCACGGGACGCCTGTCGCTGCTGCATCCCCAAAAGTATAGCCTGCTGGCAAACCTGGGATTATCACTCTTTTAGCTTTCCGCTACAGGACTCTGATACCAACTGGCTTTCATTCTTTCATAAAAGATCGGGGAACGGCGAAGAGGTGGTGAAATAGAAATAGAACGCGGATGACAGGATCTTTGAAGGTGGAAAGGTTCCCCCGAAACAAGTCCACCAGGCTACATACTGTGTCATCACGGGCTTGACCCGTGATCCAGTCTTTTCGGAACAAGCAGATAGCCCCGTAACAAACACTCCCAAGCTATATGTTGTGTCATCCCGGCCTGTCGGGGTCCCCGCCAAAGCGCGCAGCGGTTTGGTGGGGTGATTTGAGCCGGGATCCAGTCTCAGGGGTGGCAAAATCCGTTTGCCATAGAGACCGGAGGTATCTTCCAAACAGGCAACTCC
>DFUX01000017.1:11500-12089 GCA_002379855.1 Cloacimonetes bacterium UBA4175
AGGCAACTCCGTTGCCTCTGCCGAACAGATTTCGGCAGCCCGACACCGCGGCAATCCGCGCCTTTTTTCCGCGTATATCTGCGTGAACCGTGTGAGCCGGGATCCAGTCTTTTCAGGGTCGTTTGAAGTCCGAGCCGGCTTTGGGATTGGGGGAATCTATATAGTTTTCATTGCCGGCTTGAACTCCAAACGACCTGCCAGCATGGAGTTCATTGAGCCAGGACTGGCTTCATATATTGCCACCAGACGCCTGGGCTCAAATGGACTTCATGCGGAGGAAATAGAGCCTGTTATCATGCCGCAAGCGAAATAAGTACCAACATGCCCAAAACCGCGGCAGTCCAGAGGGGTGGCAAAATCCGTTTGCCACAGAGACCGGAGGCCTCTTCCAAACAGGCAACTCCGTTGCCTCTGCCGAACAGACTTCGGCAGCCCGATACCGCGGCAATCCGCGCCTTTTATCCGCGTATATCTGCGTGAACCGTGATCCAGTCTTTTGGAAAAGTAAACACCAAATCCAGAAACAAAGCACAACATACCCCAGACACTGCCCGTATGCTGAACTTTGCCTTGTACCCACTTTTTTTGA
>DFUX01000001.1 GCA_002379855.1 Cloacimonetes bacterium UBA4175
GGGCAAAATGATAGCGATATGTGAGGGAGTAGGGGAATCCGGCTTTTGGCTCCTGTGTGAGGCAGATGTATCGCCTCTCTGGGATAATACTGTTTTGCTTGCATTATTGCAACTGGATTTCGCCGGCTTGGACTCCAAACTCACAGCCAGCATGGAGTTCATAGAGCCTTTCCCGACTGCAAGTTACCACCAGACGCCTGGGCTCTCATGGACTTCATGTGGGGACGCGAAAAAAGAGCCACTTGTGAAAACGAAAGCGAAATATATTCATCCAAGAAGCCGAAACTGAACAAAAACGTGAGCGGTGACCGGCAGGCGCCGTCAGTTCATCAGCTTTTTCCGCAGGCGGGCAATCCGCTTCTGCAAGTCCCGCACCTTATTGTCTTTCACCACCTCTCTGCTCAAATGCCAGGCCAGCAATTTCTGGCTGAAGAACAGGGCCTGGTCAAAGTCCTTCGCCTTCTCCAGCGCCATGCAGTGCTCAAGTATCCCCTCCGGGTGGTCCAGGGACGCGGCGATGGCAAAATAGCGGTTCGCGTCCTCGCGCTCTCCTTCTTTTTTGCAGATCATCCCCAGTTCATAGGCGATATCCGGGTTCATCAGGCCCGCGGCTTCGAGTTCCAGCAGGATATCTTTGGCGTGTTCCCGCTCGCCCTGGCTTTGATAGAGGCGCGCCAGGGCCACATAGTCGATCCGGTGGTCAAGCGGCTGGGGCAGGGGATAGCGCGTGCTGTTGCAGATGAGGGCGAAAAGCGCCGCGGTGTGCAGGATGTCGAACTGGTTGTGGATAAAGACGCGCCGCAGCGGCTCCGGATCGCCGTTGACCAGGTACTGGTAATAGGTCTGGGGAATCATGCCGCCCTCGATGTCCAGCTCCTTGTCCCGGATGTAGTCCATGATGTAAAACTCGATTGTCTCCAGGGCGCAGGAGGGGATTTTCTTTTTCCACAGGCGGCGGGCGATGTGCAGCAGGTCGATATGCCAGGGGGAACGCAGGTCGATCCAGAGATGGTTGTAGAGGATGCGCGATTCCAGCACCGGGATATCGAAGGTCTTGCCGTTGAAGGTGATGAACACCGACCTTGTTTCCAGCAGCTCGATCAGGCGGTCGAAAGAATTGGCTTCCGCCTCCGGTTCCGGCAGGAAAATCTGCTCCACCGTAAAACGTCCCCGCTCCCAATAGCCCAGGCCGATCAGGAAGGCGATTGTTTGGCCGCGGCCCAGTCCCGTGGTCTCCAGATCGAGCACCAGAAAGTCTTCCGGCACCCATGAGGCACCGCTCTCCAAGCCAGCCCAGCGCAGAAAAACAGCCGGCAGCTCGTCCGGATAGAGGGGCAATCCGCCTTCCTCGGTGAATCCGTCATATTGCGTCTTCACATGCAGGCAGGGAAACTCCCTGTGGGCGGAGAATTCTCCCCCGACCGCCGCTTGCAGGACGTAGCGGAGCAGTTGCCGTATTTCCAGGCTGTAGTCTTCCCGTTCGCTGTTCATATCCATGTTTGCATCAGCGCCAACGGGGCCTTCGTTGTCAATATAAATAGCGGGATCCGCGTCTGTCCGGCCCAAGATGGCCGTGCGACGCGAATCCGGCGCGGGCACAAAAAACCGCCCCGAAGGGCGGCTTCAGAACTTATTTCTTTTTATGACGATTCTTGCGCAGACGTTTTTTGCGCTTGTGGGTGGCGATTTTATGTCTCTTTCTCTTTCTTCCGCAGGGCATAATATTCCGACCTTAGGGTTCGATCTTCAGATCCATCACTGAAGTCTTGAATTCGCGGGAAAACTTAAAGGTGGGAACTGTCCTGGCGGGAACGGGTACTTTCTCGTCGGTCTTGGGGTTACGGCCCACACGCGGTTTTCTGGTTTTGAGCTTGAAGGTGCCAAAGCCGCGTATTTCGATGTGGTGGCCACTGCCCAGGCTGTCCTTGATGGATTGCAGCAGGGCGTCCACGACAACAGCAACGTCTTTGCGGATGATTCCGGTATTTTCGGATACGATTTTTACCAGATCTGCTTTAGTCATGTTTTCTCCTTAGTGTTTATACATCTGAATAGCTTAAACTCAGTGTGTTTTGAATAACTAACTCAAAACTATGCGCTTAGGTTTTGTGTCAAGCAAAAAATCCCTCTGGCCTTAACATAAGTGCTTGAGAGGCTCTGCAATACTGAAAATGGCAGGGGGGAAAGAGGGTCACGCCGAGGCCTCCAGCTTGTCCTCATCTCTGCCAATCGCGGGAACCGTCCTCAGTTCCTTGCGCACCTTGCGGTAATCCCGGTAACTGACCAGGGAGGCCACCAAAAAGAAAACCGCCGCCACCACAAACACTGCCGTGATGCTGAAGATCTTGAGCATCGCGTAGCCCAGCACCGGAGCGATCAGACCGCGCACACCGGTGAGGGTCACATGCAGGCTCTGATAGATGGAGGCATCCCTTTCCCCGGCAAAGAAGATCGAGCCCATGCTCCAGGAGATGTTCACCCCCGCCATCGCTATCCCAAAGATCAGGTATGCCAAAAACACCAGCAAAACCGGCATCAGGGATTGTCCCTGCCAAAGCGACGACACAACAAAGAGCAGGGGAAAGACCACCAGCAAGCCAAAAAAGACAGAAATGAAGCGGAAGGGATGGGTGCGGTCGTGCAATTTGCCCAACATCGGAGCCAGCAACAGCAGCCCCATCTGGGAAAGGATGCCCTTGGCCAGGAAGTTGTTAGTATAGCTGAGTTGCAGCTTATCCACCAGATAGATGGGGATGATGGGCTGCATCATGATAAAACCCATGCCATACAAAGAAAAACTACGCTCGAAGGCGGCAAAGGCCTTGTCCTCCTTCAGCAGCCTGAAAGCCCCGGTGATGGGTTCCAGTAAAGCCTCTTTCCACGAACCCTGCCCGCATATCTTTTCCCTGATGGTGTGCTGGATGCGCACATTGGCCAGCAGCGCCGAACTGATAAAGCCGCAGATACCCGTAGCCACCAGAATCCAACGGAAGCTCTGCTCGCGGATGTCGAGCAGACGCCCCGCCGCGAAGGTAACCAGTATCGATACCAGCATGCTCAGGCTGAGCGTGATGCCATACACCCTGGCCCGTCTGTGAGGATCGATGTTGCGCTGATAGATGCTGTTTTGAGCCGGCACCAGCAGGGAGTTTGAAGCATAGAGCAGAGCCAGCAGCACCAGGTATTCGCTCATCGTGGTCAGCCAGACCGCGTAAACCAGGGTCAGGCGCCCGATTATCCCGGTGATCAGGAAATAACGTGATTTGTGGGAACTGCGCTCGAAAAGGCGTCCCCACCAGATGGAGAAGAAGTTGGCCACCGGCCAGATCATGGTCATCAGCATCAACTGCCAATCGGCCGCGTGCAGCGCTTTGCGGGCAATGATGTCCTGGGTCTGGTTGAGGCTCTGCACCACACCGTTGAACAGCGCGGCAAAGAGCAGCAACATGGCGGTCTGCCTCTCGAGAGGATTAAGGTTTTTTAGGCGCATATCTTGAATGGATTAAGTGGACGGGGTCACTCGAGCCTGAACAACTTGCGTTGCATAATCTGCATGGTCACCCGGTATGGCTTTTCGCCCGGCGCCATAGCCCTGTTCAACTCATCCAGATACTTGGTCTGATACTCCCGCGATTTTGCCGGGATGTCCGCCAGGAACAGCGCGCTGGCAATCTCGCCGCCCTCGCTGTCATAGACCCTGGCCAGCAGCTTTACGCTCTGAAACTTTTTTCCCTTGTTTTCGATGTCGTAGCCCAGCCGGATATACTGCCGGTCATACTCCACGATCTTGAAGCTGTGGATGACGATCTTTTTGAGCTGCTGTTTGTTGTTCCACGAGCTGATGAGTATTCCCAGCCCCGCCGCCAGGATCGCCAGCAGGAGCATGGTCTGCTTCATTTTGTATTTTTTCGGGTATTCGAGCCGGTCAACTATCGGCATGTCAATCTCCTTAAAATTTGAATTGCCAGCTTCCCACCCACTGATAGCGGGGAGAAGATCCGAATTGGGCGGTGTGAGCGAGCAGCAAGCTGTGATGCGCCAACAGGTCGAATCTCAGGCTGCCCTGCAACTTGCTGATCCGGCTAAGTTCGCCTTCCAACCATGAACATGTGGCGTTGTCCACCTGGGATCCCTGAAAGTAGTCAGAATAATCCAAAGCCCAGGTGTTGCCCTCGCTTCCCTGCCAGGTATGGGAATACTGCGCGCAGAAAGTAAGCCATTCCCTCAGAGGAAGGTTAAGCTCCGCGGTGAGATCCAGCAGATTGGAGCCTTTGGCATAGCCAAGTCCAATGCCGTCATGGGAATACATGGTCTGGTTTGAATAATGCGTGTAAGTCCAGGGGCGGACGGCGGTGAATTCCAGCAGGAAGCGGGGCGGAGCCTGGGAGGTGAGGCTCAGGGAGGGCAGGGCAAGCACCGCGCCGGTCTGCAGGGCGTATTTATTTCCCCACCAACTGGTAAAGAGCCTGGAGTAGGTCAGTTCGTCCAGGACGCCGTTCAGATACAGGCTCAGGTTCCGGGTGGGCTGAAGGTCAAGTCCGGCAAAGATCAGCACATTGTCCCGATCGCCCTGGTTATGCTCGGTGACCCGCCAAAAGGTGTGCGGCAGCAGATAATTGAGGTCGATGCCGCGGTTTCCGTAGATGATGGTCTCTCCGCCAAAGAGTTTCAGGCATTCCGAAGGGCTGTAGCTCACCTGATGCAGCGCCACATATTTATCCGGGATGACGTCAGTCGCGCCGCGCGCCGGTTCCGGTTCCCGGGCGGCCATGAGGGAGCCATGCAAAAACGAGAGCTGAAAGTCACCCACGCGTCCCTCAGCCAGGAAGTATCCATAGTCATTGACGCGGTCTGAGAGGATTAAAGAGCCCGAAACCGAGCTTCCCAACTGGAATTTGCCCCTTCCCAGGGCGGCGGTGAACCAGGAGTTGCGATAGCTGATATCCGCGTTGAGATTGTCCAGGCGCAGAGCGTCTTCCCGGCTGGTGTAAAAGCTATCCAGCAGGGGAGAGGCCTCGGCCGCCTGCCTGTCGCCCAGATAGGCGCCGTTCCACCACAGGGCGCGCAGCCTGAACCTGCCGTTGAGTACGGAATTGAAACCTACTCCCTTGTAGAGGAAGCCATAAGCGCCGGGATCGTCGTAGCGCTGTTCATAGCCCGCCACAAAGTTCAGTTCGCCCAAAAAATCCACCGGCCTGTCCCGCTGGGCATATTGCAGCAGGGCACGCTCCGGCTGGCCAGGGCTGAACGCTTCCAGCAGGCTGTCCTTCAGGTCGTCCCAGGCGCGAAAGGGATGCCAGAGTCCCGGTCGGGCTGGCAGAGGCTCGCTGCAGCCCTGCACGCTGTTGACCTGTAACAGACTGGTTTCCAGTCCACTACTGATCCGCGGGTAAAACGCGGAATCCTCATCCAGAAACGCCGGGCAGTCCACCCAAATCAGCAGCAGCGCGACCGCCAGGATCCAGGCGGGTCGGTTGATCAAGCGTTTAAGACCCATCATTACTTCTGTTCTGCTCCCTCAAGGCGGCACGGACTGTCTGCTCGTCCCGCTTGATTTCGCGGGCGATCTCGGCCTCAGTCCAGCCCTGGGCATGCAGTTTGGCCACGATGCGCGCCAGCACGGGAGAAAGCTCTTCCCTCACCTCCCGCACAGGTTCCTGATACTCTGGGACATACGTGGGCTTGCGGCGTCTGAGGGAAAAATAGAGGACCACCCCCAAGCCCAAGAGCAGGAATACCGCAAGCCCCAGCAAATAGTAGAAATACGGGCTGCGCCGCTGCTCCACGGGCAATGGCTCCGGTTCCGGCTCGGAGGTGGCGAACAAGGTGTCCGTGCCCAACACGGCAATCAGGGAGTCCACCGGTTCCGGCGCTTTGGCCGTGGCCTTGTGGGATGGCGGCGTCCTCCGCTTGCGGGACGGTGTTTTCCTCACCTGTTCCTTGCTTGGGGCGCTGAGCTGCCTGTCCTCCCCCGGGGGATAATTGATCGCCAGGATGATCTGTTCGCAATTATCGGTAACCATGTGGGATATAGGCAGTTGCATCCTGGTGCGAACCTCGATTATGCCGCTTGCCCCATCGCTGTAGGCCTTGATGCTCTCGATGGTCTGGCTGCTGTCGCTAAAACGGGGCTCCGCCCGCATCCCGGTCACTCCGGGCAATACTATCCTGATTCCCTTGCCTCCCGGCAAAGGCTGCGCCCGGTAGGAAGAACACTCGGACAGCATTATGCTGACCCGGCTGCAATTATCTTCCAGATCGGTCGCCGTCACGGACAACACCTCTCCCTTCAGGGCACACAGGCCCGCACTCAGCATCAGCAGCAAGTTCAGCAAGCGGCGCATATTTCCTTTCTGGTTACTCCTTGGGTTCATACGAATATTTATCAACAAAACAGTATCTGCCCAAAGCAGGATTTAGTCAAGCTGTTTTGTCCCCGCGCCGCCCCACAGGCCTTCTTACGCGCCCGGGAGCGCCGCGACGGGCTATTTGTTGATCAGGTCATAAGCGTCGATGGCGATCTGCAGTTCCTCGTTGGTGGGAATCACCAGGATCGTTATGGGCGAATAGGGCTGGGAGATGATGCCGGCCTTGCTGCCCACGTCGATGTTTTTCTGGGGATCGATATGGATGCCCAGATTCTCCAGCCGGTTACAGATCCGGTGGCGCATCTTCACGCCGTTTTGCCCGATGCCTCCGGTAAAGACAATGAAATCCACCTTGATGAGATTGGCGACATAGGCCCCGATGTATCTGCGGATGCGGTAAGCGTAGGTATCCAAAGCCATGATGGCGCGCTCATTGCCTTCCGCCGCCGAGGCTTCCAGGTCACGCAGGTCGCTGGAAATACCGGAAAGCCCCAGCAGCCCGCTTTTCTTGTTCAGGATAGAGTTCAGTTCCTGAATGTCGTATCCCCGTTCCACCAGATAGAAGATGATGGAGGGATCCAAATCCCCGCAGCGCGTGCCCATCATCAACCCCTCCAGGGGTGTGAAACCCATCGAGGTGTCGATTGAACGCCCCCGCTGGATGGCGGTGATCGAGGCTCCGTTGCCCAGATGGCAGGTGATCATATTGGTGTTGTCAACGCTGCGTTTCATCATTTGCAGAGCCACATTGCTCACATAGCGGTGGCTGGTGCCGTGAAAACCGTAGCGGCGGATGCGGTATTTGCCATACATTTCGTAAGGAATGCCATATAAAAAGGCGCTGGGCGGCAGGGTCTGATGAAAGGCGGTGTCAAACACAGCCACCTGAGGCACATCACCGCTGACGGCCATGCTTTCCCGGATGCCGGTGAGGTTGGCCGGATTGTGCAGGGGAGCCAGCTCGCAATTGGCTTCGATGGCCTGCATCACCTGCTCATCGATTAGCACGGAAGAGGCATACTGCTCTCCCCCGTGCACCACCCTGTGTCCCACGCCGGCAATCTCGGAAACGCTTTTCAGGATGCCCTGTTCTTTGTCCAGGATCGCTTCCATCATCATCTCGAAAGCCACCCGGTGGTTGGGTATCTCCTGTTCCCGGTGTAGCACGCGGGAGCCATATTCCTGGGTCAAATTGCCGGAGGGAAGGCCGATCCGCTCCACCAGACCCTTGCCCAGGCTTTGCTGGGAGGGCATCTCATAGATTTCGTACTTGAGTGACGAACTGCCACAGTTTACCACGAGGATCTTCATGTTCAATTCCTTTATCTTTTAATTTTTATTATTCCATCATTTAAGAAGCCGGTTTCCGCTCCAGATTGGCTCCCATAAGGCTCTAATTTCCTGTCTGCCAAGCTATTGCGATCATCCTTAGGTCATCCCTCACCAGGTTAAGGATGACCCCCGTTTGACCCACGGATTAGCAGAGGACAGAAATGAGTGCCATGTTTCAAGGAAGCGGCATCGCCATACGGGTTTTACCATCAGTTATCTCGCAGCCCGGCAAGCAGATAAAGAGACCCGCCTCCCGCCCGGGAAGTCGATCTTAGGAGGCCGGTAACAGGAAAGCGGGTCAATTATAGCTGCTCACTGGATGGGAATTATCCTTTCCACCGTGGCAGACAGGGAAAAACTGATTTTCAGTATCCCATTGTGATACTGCACCTTGGGATTTTCTTTGTCGATGCTGATATCAGGGAAGAAGATGCGCCGGTCGAAACGTCCGGTTTCGATCTCCATGCTGTGGTAAAAGGCATGGGCATTGTCTTCGTGCAGATTGCGCAAGCCGCTGATGCGCAAGAACTCCGGGGTCACGGAGATGATGATCTCGTCCTTTTCCACACCGGCCAGCTCGACCACCACTATCCACTGCGTATCTGTCTGAAACACATCGCATTTGGGATGCCAGTAGTCATCGATGGCTTCTTCTATCGCCATGGGGCTGTTGGTGAGGGAAGAGACTTCCCCCAGGATTTTCAGCATTTGCCGGCGGATGCCCTGGAGGTTGGAAATGATCTTATCCTGCATGGCTAAGTCCTTTATTTGAATGAATTAATATTCGGTTCGCTCCGTAAAAGTAAGGATGAGCTGCTGGTCTTTTTTCACATTCAGCTCAAAAGTGGCTTTGTTGTTCGTGTCCACGCTGTATTTGTGGCCATTCTTCACTTCCGTGATGCATGAGTTGCCGCCCAGTTGGTGGATCACGTTGATCTGTTTGTCGGAGTCGGAGTTGTTGCGCAGGGTCACCTGGATGCTGCGTTCGCTCACGAATTTGCTGACCTGGCGCTGGTCTTTCACCATGGTCGAAGCCACCAGGTCGAAGGCGGTTCCGGTGGTGATGGAAACCTCTTCATTCTTGCTGGTGTGGGAAATTCTATCTTCGCCGATGAATTCCAGGTTGCCGTCGCTGTCCTGTTTATAGACCTTGATAACGCCCTTGGGCAGGGGTTTGCCGATGCCGTTGGCCTCGGTATTTTTGAACTTGATCATGCTTTTAACCGCGCTGCCAAAGACGGGATATTCATATACCCCGCTTGCAGTTACGTTCAGGGTGGGATACAGTTGCAACTGTTTGGTCTGGTTGTTGGCAAAGGAGGCTTTCTGATCCAGGGTGTACATATGGAAATCGTGGAAAGCCTTTTCCTCGAAGGAGGGCGCTCCGGCGGCGGCGAAATCCGCCTCCATCTGCATGGCGTATTTGCGGTTATAGCTGGAAAACTCATCCCGCACCTCGTTCACATCCCCCGCGATCAGTTTGAGGTTGACATCGTTGAACGCCCTTCCGCTGGTGTTGCGGATGGTGACCCAGGAATCCATGGCCAGTTTCTTTTCGTCCCAGACGCTGTTGTAGGTGACGTTCCAGCTCAGGCCGCCGGTGAGGTAGGAAAGCTGGAGGGGCTGTTTGCCGCTTTGGGCGGAGATCAGGCTCCAGTGCAGGGTGGGCTTGGTGTAGAAATTGGAGGGCAGTTCCGCCAGTTGGATCATCTGGGTCTCGGAGTCGGCTACCACCAGCAGTTTCTTGCTGCCGCTTTCCAGCACGCCATAGCTGCTGCCGTCGTAAAACTTGAGGGTTCCGCGGACGCGGGAGGCGTCCTTGGTGAGCAGTTCCACCTCGCGGTCGATGTATTTGGCAATGATCTGGCGCTTTCCCGCCAGGTCGTATTCGTAGTTTTGTTCCGCCACCTGCACGCCGCCGTTGAGCGATTTCACGATCACGGATTCGGAGGAAATGCGGCTGGTTATGTCGTCGTAGTTATACTCCTGCCTTCCCTGCTTGAGATCCAGTTCAAAATTGCTGCGCACCAGGGAAAGGTCGTCGTTGTAGATGGTTATCCAGTCTTCCGCGAAGGCCGGGGAGGCCAGCATCAGCAGGCTGATGAGGATGATTAACACCTTTGGCATTGAATACTCCTTAATGCTGTAGTGGACAGCCAGGGCTGCCTCTGGATAATATACCAGTTGAGTCATCTAAATCCTCCTCTCTTTTTGGTCAAGGATTAAGTATTTTTTCGCGTGAGAGGCAAATTCGATTGACAGAATTGGGAATGGCGTCCCTCTTGCGCCATGAACACTATCATCAGAAGACCCACACGTCAGATCCGCCTGGGCAATGTCGCCATCGGCGGAGACGCCCCCATATCCATCCAAAGCATGCTCTGTGTGCCCACCGCGAATGTGGAGGCGGCAGCGCGGCAGATCGCCCAGTTGGAAAAGGCTGGCTGCGAGATCATCCGCTTCTCTGTGATGAACCAGGCGGACGCGGACGCCATCCCTGCGTTGAAGAGAGTGGCCGCCGTTCCCCTGGTGGCGGACATCCATTTTGACCACAAACTCGCCCTTGCCGCCCTGGAGGCGGGCATCGACGGCTTGCGCATCAACCCGGGCAATATCGGCTCACGGGAAAAGGTTGCGGAAGTGGTGCGCCTGGCGGCGGAACGCGGGGTTCCCATCCGCATCGGGGTCAACAGCGGTTCACTGCCCAAAGAACTGGTCGCCAAATACGGCGTGAGCGCCAAAGCGATGGTGGAGGCCGCGCTCAGCCATGTGCGCATCCTGGAGGAGCTGGACTTCACCGCCATTAAGATCTCCGTGAAAGCCTCGCAACTGCCTTTGATGCTCGAAAGCTACCGGGCGCTGAGCCGGGAAGTGGACTACCCCCTGCATCTGGGCATCACCGAGGCCGGCACCCTGCTGGCAGGAAGCATCAAAAGCGCGATGGCGCTGGGTATCCTGCTCAACGAAGGCATCGGCGACACCATCAGGGTTTCCCTCACCGCCGATCCCCTGCAGGAAGTGATGGTCGCCCGTCGCATTCTGCAGAACCTGGGACTGCGCCGGGGATTGAACATCATCTCCTGCCCCACCTGCGGACGCACCCGAATCAACCTGATGCGCCTGGCGGACGAGGTGGAGAACGCCCTGGCGGAGTTTGCTGACCGTCCCCTCACCGTTGCCGTCATGGGCTGCGTGGTCAATGGGCCCGGAGAGGCGCGGGAAGCGGACTTCGGCCTGGCTGGCGGGGATGGCGAGGGTCTGGTCTTCGCCCGCGGCGAGATCGTCAGCAAAGTGCCGGAAGACGAGCTGGTGCCGGAACTGCTGAGACTGATAAGGGAGCACTTTAACCATGAGTAAGAGCCTGCTGTCCATCTTTTTCACCTTTCTCAAGATCGGGGCGTTCACCATCGGAGGCGCCTACGCGATGATCCCGCTCATCAAGCGGGAGGTGGTTGACAAACACCGCTGGGTCACGGAGGATGACTTTCTGGATGGGCTGGCTGCGGCGCAATCCTGCCCCGGCCCCATCGCCGTCAATATAAGCATCTATCTGGGACTGCACATCCGCAAAGGCTGGGGCATGCTGGTCGCCTTGCTGGGCACCATGCTGCCCTCCATCATCACCATCATCCTGGTGGCGGAACTCTTTACCCACTATGCCGATCTGCCATTGGTGCGCAAGGCCTTCCACGGGCTAAAACCCGCGCTGGTGGCGCTGATCGTCGTGCCCCTGATCGAGATGACCAAAAACGCCAAACTGAACCTGAGCAACTTCTGGGTTCCCCTCGTGGCAATGGTTTTGGTGGGGCTGCTTGGCGTGAGCCCCATCTGGCTGATCCTTGCCACCATCGTGTTTTGCGTGGGACAAAGCCTGTGGCTGAAAGGGAGGCTGTCATGAGCATGCTGACCATGTTTGCCACCTTTGTCAAGATAGGCCTCTTCAGCTTTGGGGGAGGTTACGCCATCCTGGCGATGATCCAGCAGGAGGTTGTCACCCGGCATGGCTGGCTCACGGCGTCGGAGTTCACGGATGTTGTGGCGATCTCGCAGATGACTCCCGGCCCGATCGCGATCAACGCCGCCACCTTCATCGGCTACCAGCAGGCGGGCATCTGGGGTTCGCTTGTTTGCACCTTTGGAGTGATCCTGCCATCGCTGATCTTGATGCTGGTCATCACCCTCACTTACCTGAAGCTGCGCAAGCTCCCCTGGTTCAAGAATATCTTTCAAAAGCTGCGCTGGGTCACCCTGGGACTTATCGGCGCGGCCGTCATCCTGATTGGAAAAGGCTCATTCGACGGCCTCTTTTCGGTGCTGGTCTTCCTGGCAAGCCTGGCTGTCTATTGGCGCTTCAAGGTCAATCCCATCCACCTGATGCTGGGCGCGGCTGTGGTGGGCATGATTTTTGGCTGAGAGGGATAAGCCCTAAGCAGTTACAGACCGGGAGGGCGGCCTTGCTTCAGCGTGTTGGCTGCTTGCTTTTCAAACGGGCTGCCAGCTTGCCAATCTGCCGCCTGCGCTCCAGTTCCCACGGAATTCCGTAAGCCCAGGACTCACTTCCCAGGAGCCTTTTCAGGCAGTGATAGATGCTGTCCGCGGATTCCATGGCGCAGATATGATCCTGCCCGTTTTGCCGCAGCAAATCTGCCGCTTCGTTGTGGGCAGGCACCATCGCCAGGATGGGCTTTTGGCAGCGCAGATACTCGAAGATCTTGGAGGATAGCGTCCCCCGCGGGCCGCTGCTGTTGAGGTTGAGCAACAATACATCCGCGTTGAGCATGGCGGCCAGGGCGTCCCGGTGTTCCTTTTGGGGAATGATCCCGACCAGGTCAGCTATCCCGCTGGCCCCGATCTCCTCCAGGGTTTCCCTGAAATAGTTGCCATAGAGCCGGATGCGCGTTCCGGGAGGGAGTTGCCGCTCTTCCCGCAGGCGTTTCACTGCCCGGTAGAAGTGTTTCAGGCTGCGTCGCGCGTAGATGGCGCCGAAATAAGCCAGTTCAAAGCCAGGCTCCTTTTCCGCCCGCGGCAGACCGGTAAAATCCTCTTCATCCCAGCCGTTGTAGCAGGTGAAGGTCTTGTCTGCCAAGTCCACACCGAAAGCGGCGCAGATGTCTTCCCCGATGCCCCGCGTGGCGGTCACCAGCAGTGAGGCGTGCCGGTAGAGTTTTGCCTCCCAGTGGCGGGAAAAGGCCTTGTTCAGCCCGCTGCCCTGCAGGTCATAATCCGAGAGCAGGTTCCAGTAGTCCCTCAGATCCAGCGCGTAAGGGACTCCGCTACCCCGGGAAAGATAGTAGGCTCCAAGCCCGGAGGAAAAAGGCCCCAGAGAGATATAGATGAGGTCGTAATCCCTTTCTTTGAGCGCTTTCCTCCCCGCGGCAAGCAGGAAGGGCAGCCAGCCGATCTTGTTGTCGATGGGGTAGAGCCTGCGCGCCCAAAGCTTCAGCTTTTCCGGGGTGTTCAGATAGAGCGGCGAGACTTTCCCCTGCCTGGATTTCCCGGCTTTACGCAGCAGCGTCATGGGATCCAGCGAGGCGGTGCGGATCACCCTGTCCGCCCTGCATTCCTCCAGCAGCGAAGCATCCCGGTAGAGATACTCCAGATCGCCCACCGTGATCACATCGCAGGCGATGCCGGATTCAGCCAGGTATTTGACCGTTTTGACGTTACGCAGCGAGGCGGGGCCGCCAAGGGGGGGATAGAAATAGCTGATGTAGAGCAGGCGCATATCAACGGCTGGCAAGGGATTTGATCAGGCCAAGCAGGCGTGGCTCGACCGCCTCCCAGTTGTATTGGTTTTCGATCAGAGCGGAGGCACGCTGGCTCATCCGCCCGTAATCCTCATCGCTCAGGCTCAGGATTCCGCCCACCGCTTTGGCGATGGCGGCGGACTGGTATTCACAGCAGGCTCCGGCGCGGTTCTTTTCCACCAGGTCACGCATCAGGGGCGTGTTGACCGAGACCACGGGCAGTCCGGCGGCAAAGTATTCCAGCACCTTGAGCGGCACCGCTTTGCGCAGGCGTCTGTTGCGCGGATTGAAGAGCCAGAGCCCCACTTTGCTGCGCTTGAGCAGCAACCCGATCTTCTCCGCCGGAATCCAGGGCTGGTAATAAATTATCGCGTTCAGGTTGTGCCGGTTGATGTAGGCGTTAAATTCCGTTTCCACCGAGGAGGAAAAGAAGCGCCCCACGATGAGCGTCTTGAGCGTGGGAAAGCTATGCTTGAGCAGCTTCACGCTCTTGAGCAGCTTGAACAGGCCGCGGTCTGCCGTTAGCCCGCCGATGTAGATCAGGTCAAAATCCATCTCGCAGATGGTGCTGATCTCCGGCGGTATCTCGCAATCATAGTCCCAGACGTTTTTCACGGGATAGTTGGGGAGGGTGACGGCGTGGTCGCGCTCACGCTGGGAAACCAGTTGATCGAGGATTTCGTCGTTGACCCCGATGGTGCCATCCACCCGGCTTTGCAGCCAGCGTTCAAGGCCCAGATACAGATACTTCGCCAGCCAACTGAAAGGCGGGTGAAAGCGTTCCGCGAAGGCATCCGGAAAGAACTCATGCACGTCAAAGACCACCCGGGTGCCCAACTTGCGCCTGAGCGCGAGGCCCACAAACACCGTGAGCGGCTCCACGCAGATCACGATGTCCGGCCTGATCCTTTTCGCCTCCTCGTAAAGCAGCCGGAGGGCGTTCCATTGGGATTCCGTATCCACCACCAACTGATATGGGTTAATGGTTGAATTGCGCACCCCGCTTGTGCAGATCAGATACACCTTGCCCAGCTTTTTCAGGCTTAGCCCCATTTTATAATAGAGGCGCACATCCGTGGTGTGGTGACTGTTGGATACGATGCAGATTTTCATATTATTCCTTATTTTTAAGCGTAACTCATATTTGGATAAATGCTTTGCTGTCAAGACATATTTGCCGTCCGGCTGGCTCTGGCGGGCACCTCATTCCACCTTTCCACCTTTCCACTTATCATAGCACCTATATATATGGGGGGAAGGTGGGCCTCATTTGTATAACCCTCTCCGTAGTGGGTCTTCCTGGGGTCA
>DFUX01000093.1 GCA_002379855.1 Cloacimonetes bacterium UBA4175
CATACGGTTCACGCAGATTTACGCGGATAAAAGGCGCGGATGAGCGCGGATTGGGATTGTGGGGGACGGTTTGTTTCTGAGTAGGGTAGTAGCTTGAGGCTTTAAAAGACTGGATCCCGGGTCAAGCTATCCCACCCCACCGGATCGTTGCCGATCCGTCGAGGACCCCGGCTTGCCCGGGATGACACGGCAAATAGTCTGACGTAGTTTGTTTCTGGGGAACCTTTCCACCATTTCACCTTTCCACCTTCAAAGATCCTGTCATCCGCGTTCTATCATCACGTCATCACGACACCACCTCACCACCACAAGGAACCTTTCCACCCTTACAAAACTGACTTGATAGGTCTGTATATCACTCCAGGCTATAGTTGGCGGTGGCGGTCGCGCTGGGGGTCATCCCCTCGCGGAAGCCTTTGGCTTTGATGGTGACGCTGTCAGTGGTGATGTCGCCCAGGATGAGCGCTTGGGTGTAGGGCGTGGAGGTGGCGTCTGGTTCCGAGCCATCGGTGGTATAGCGTACAAGGGCACCGGTGGTGGCGCAACTGATAACGATCTGGGCGTTGCCGTTGTAGCTGCCGTCGGGCAGGCTGAAGCTTGGCGTTTCCACGATGAGCGGTTCGGTGACGGTGATCTCGCGGGCGGCTATTTCACTGGGATTGAAGCTGGTTTTGAAAGCTCGCGCTTTGATGGTATAAACACCGGGGGTGGGGATATTGAAGATGCCGGTGTATTGGGTGGATTCGGAGTCCGGATCGCTGCCGTCGAGGGTATAGCGGATTGTGGCTCCGAGGGTGCCGCAGGTGATGGAGATGTTGTCCAGAGTGGAGATGGTGGCGCTCATGCCGGGAGTGTAGATGTTTGGCGTGGCGACGGTTACAAAGTATTCAATATCATATTCCAGGGTGGCCACTTCGCTGGGGGTCATGCCCTGTTTGAAGGCTTTGGCTTTGAGGGTGACATGCTCCGCGGTGAGCGGCGCTTCTCCGATGGTGAGCATCCCGCCGTAACGGGGAGAGTTTTCGGTGGGGATACTGCCATCCACGGTGTAGCGGATGACGGCGTTTTCCGTCTCGCAGACAATGGTGATGTGCTCGCCGGGTCTGAAGAAATCCGGGGCGTTGATCTTGGGAACGATCACCTGAAGCGGCTCTATGATCCTTTCCGAACAGGACGCCGCCAGCAGGGCAAACAACAGCAGGGTGCTGAATATAATCAATCTTTGCATGTCACACCTCGTTTTGAGTTGGTGAGTAAATAGTGAGGACGGGGCAAATCTTGTCAAGAACTTTCCTGCTCCAGCAAAGGCGGAACACGAAAGAAGGCTGCTATCAAACCGAAAACAAAGGCGGGACGAATCTGGCCATCCCGCCTTGAACACACTTGATTTTGAAATGCTTTTACTTGAGGAGCAGCATCTTACGGGTCTGGGTGTGATCTCCCTGGCTCAAGCGGGCAAAATAGACACCCGAGGCGCAAGGCCTGCCCCAGTCGTCCCGTCCGTCCCAGACTCTCACCTGGCGTCCGGAAGGCAGTTCCTGATCCAGCAGGACGCGCACCTTCTGGCCTTTGGCGTTGTAGATGGCCAGTTTGGCGCGGCCAGCGTCACGCAGTTCAAAGGCGATGCTGGTCTCGGGGTTGAAGGGGTTTGGCCAGCTTTTCAGGGTCAGAGGTGGAGGCAGGGTTTCGTCTTCCACGGCGGCGGGATTGTTGAGGTTGACCAGCCGGGTCTCGCTTTCCAGATAGACTTCATCGGGTCCGGGGTTGTAGATGGAAGCCACCTTGATCTGATACCAGATATCGGGATCCAGGCCGCCCAGGGTATAGCTGCGCGTGGAGCCGGGCAGGCTGATGGATGTCCAGGTGGAGGCGGAGTCATCGTAAACTTTGTATTTCACTTCAAAGTGGTCCGGATCGGTATAGCTGTGCCAGAAGAGGGTGAAACTGTCCAGACCGTATCTGAGGGGAAACAGATAGGGGATGCAGGCGAGGCCGGCGGTGTCCCCGATCTGCAAGCCGCCTTCGATGAAGCTTTCGATGGCCAGGGATTGCTGTTTGAGGTCTTCCAAGCTGCTGCCCATGAAATAGACGCTGTAATAGCTGAGGCTTGCTCCGGGAGCGAGATGCAGCGGCTGTCCTGACCCTGTCCCGGACTGATTCCCGTAAACCGCGTTCAAAAAGCGGGTATCTTTGGGGTCAGGCTGTTCATAATGATGCACATCAGGCTCTTCCGGCCGGAGAGGTTCAAAGTTGTTGAAGTTCGGATTCCTGCCTGTGGCAAGATGGTATTTTTCGTTGGCGGTAAGGCGGGGTGCATAGATGAAAGACAGCGGGTTATGGTCGTTAGGCCCGTCGCCCGCTTTCCAAAACCAGGCGCAACGGTTATCAGCCGGCGCGATGATTTTGTGGGCCAGCCAGCCGGGCGCGACCCCGTCATCGCCGTCGGCATCGCGGGTATAGGCAAATTCATAACCCGGCCCCTTGTAATAGCCGCTCACGTCGTCGGCAGCGCCCCACGGCTGGTCGGAGCCGTCTTCCATGACATCGGAATCCACATATTCCGCCAGGGCGAGATCGAACAGCGTATCGACCGTGCTGGTGTTGTAAATCGTGTTTTTGAATATCACCAGCCTGTCGTAACCCAGCAGGTTCCAGGCGTAGGACTCCCGGTGCACCGCCACTCCCAATGGAACATGAGTGTTTAGCGAGCGGCTGACGCCAAAATCCCTGTCCCCCGGAGTGCCAAAGGGGCAGAAGTCATAGAAATAGGCGGAGTTGGTCTCGAAGCCCGGTGTGTGGAAGAATCCTGGCTGGGGGCTGCTGAAGCAGTAGTTGCCCAGAGGGTCGGGATAGCTG
>DFUX01000032.1 GCA_002379855.1 Cloacimonetes bacterium UBA4175
TCAAAGATCCTGTCATCCGCATTCTATCTCTTTTCAGCAACACGCCAACACGCCACCATGTCACCACGCCTATACGATGTTCCCAGCCCGTGTCCATCTTTCTCAGGGCAGCCTGTGGGCATTTTTCTAAAGATTTGCCGCGAATCTGAAAAATAAAGCTTGACACGGAAAACATCAATTTATTGAGTTGACTTTGACTGACTTAATAGGTATTATTCAGTGAATTACTATTTTGTTTTTTATGCCGCGCAGTTCGGTTGCGCCGTGGTTTTTAACACTGCCAGCCAGCGCGGCGGAATGTAAGGAGAGATGATTGGACATTGTTTTTACCGACAAGTGTCATTACCATCTTTGCCTAAACAGGGGCAGAGGCGCCGGCATGGTGGATGCGTCCACACAAACCGGCCACGGGGCCCAACATAACTACACTCTGGCATCGGATTTTCCGTTCCTGTCCAGGCACTGCTTTGCACGTAACAACATCGCACATATACACGCTAAAAACGTGCCCGGCCAAGCCGCGGAAGTCCGAACCATGCTTAATGAATCAATATCAAACCGGGAGCCGCTCCCGGACCCGCCGCAAGCGGGGCATCCGGCTAAGGAGCTCCCATCGATTTAATTCTTCAAACCACAGAACTCTGAAAAGAGGAGAACAACATTATGAAGAAACTAATTGTTCTATTAATTGCGCTAATGGCGCTAACCATGCTTGGAGCTACTGAGTTACAGCACTGGACGGGTTCGATTAACACCTATTTTATATTACCGGATCTTGATGCTCCAGCTGTTCCACGTGTTGCTGTAATATTTGAACCCACAGGACCATGTGTATTTAATAGCGTGTTAATGCGATTTTATCAAGCTGGATCGCAAGGACAGCCTCAGGTAATGGCTGAGTTGCGTCCGGTTGATGCAGCTGGTAATATTGACGAGTCTGGATTTGCTCCCCCCAGCGTTTTAAAACAGTATAGTGAAATATCATGGTTTCCTAGTGCCACACTCTTCGATTTCGCCGGTATTCCTGAAGCGAATCGTACCTTTGCGGGCGGAGAGAAATTTGCCATTGTGCTATCCGTACCCAACGCCACCGCAAATATTAATGTCGGCGTTTTGGGCGTTGGTGGTGACATCGGCAACAGTTACACCTATATAGATACCTATGGATGGTATCGTAATGATGATGTGTTCACCAATCCAATGTCTTATGCATTTACTGCCGACGTCACCTACACCGGGAATTTCCTCGACCTTGAGGCTACCAGTCTCTATTTCACAGGCGATATGTTCCTGCAGCCGGGAGACGCCATTCTCTACGAAGCGGACGTCACCAGCAACAGCAATATCCCCGTAACCGGCGATGTGAAGATTGAGGTTTTGGACCAGGCAACCGGTACCGCGCTCTGGACGCAGACCTGGGCCAATCAAAGCTTCCCCGTGTCAACTGAACCAGTCCACTTCACCTGCACCGCGCCTCCAGTTGTTGCCTATCCTACCACGGCAGGCGACTATCAGGTGAAACTAACCGTCACCCTGGTCAATGATATGGACAACACCAACAACATGTTAGAGTTGGAGCAGATCACCTTCTCGCCGCCTGGAAATATGGACTATTCGGACGACTTGGATACGGATGAGCCGGATAATTCCTACGCGTGGTACAATGGCGGATCGGAAATTGGAGTCGATTTCTGGTATTATGCCGCCCCGCTTACCCTCCAAAGCGTCGGTTTCAGGATTAATGATAGCAGTTGGCCTTCCGGCGCAGCCACCAACCCGAACCTGAAATACGCCATCTACAACTGGGTGGACGGATTACCCAACCAACTCTATGTGACCCCGGACCCTGTGCCCTGCACCTTGGGCCAGTGGAACTACTACGACGTTTCCGCCCTGGGCCTCAATTTTGCTGCCGGCGAAAGCTTCATGGTCGCTTACAAACAGGTTGGTGACTATCCAAATTGCCCCAGCCTTTGCACGGATGAATCCGCTCCGCTTTCCGGTTGGATCAGCTCTTATTACTGGAACCCCACTGACCAAACTTGGTACCTGGGTGAAGACTCTGACTTAATGATCCGGGCCGGAGTCATTGAAACGGTGACTGGCGTGGAAGCCCCCATCATCTCCATCGCCCTGGACAGCGGCTATCCCACCATTACCTGGGATGAGGTAACGGGAGCCCAATCTTACAACGTCTATGGCTCGAATGATCCCTATGCAGCCCAGCCCTGGACAGCCATTGTAACTGGCATCAATGACCTTGGCTATGCCTATCAGGGCACCGAGACCTACCAGTTCTTCTACGTGACAGCCTCCACAGAGGCAGATGGCAGCAAGATGGCGAACACAGAGCTTGTTCCCACTGTCAATGCCAATGCCATCTCCCGGAAAATCAAAGCGTCCGACGTCAAAGCTGAAGTCAAGCGCGTCCACAAGCTGCCCGTAGCGAATACCCGCAAGTAAACAACTCTGGCAGGACTTTCCTGCTGCGTATTTGCCCCCGCATCGCCGCGGGGGTTTTTATTTCCCATCTGATCTTTTGTTGATCTGTCGGGGATCCCTTGCCAGGGATGACACAGTATATAGTCAGGTGTGGTTTGTTTCTTGGTTTGGTGGTTGATTTTAAAAGACTGGATCCCGGGTCAAGCTGTCCCACCCCACCGGATCGTTGCCGATCCGTCGAGGACCCCGGCTTGCCCGGGATGACACGGTTTTGGGGCCTGGAGGGCTTGTTCTGGGCTGCGTCCACCATCAACACGTCACCACGACACCACCTCACCACGAAAGCTCCTTTTCACCATTTCACCTTTCCACCTTTCCACCTCAAAAACACCTTTCCACCTTTCCACGAAAATTCGTGGGCAAGAAAAGAAACGAAGAATGCCTATACTTGCTAAATCTGGTCTTGCAGCCAGTTCCAAAAGGCTTGCAGGCCCTCTTCAAAGCTGGTGCGGGGGGCAAAGCCAAGCAGGGCTTTGGCTTTGGAGATATCCGCCCGGGTGTGGGGAATGTCGCCAGCCTGGGGAGGCAGATACTGAATCCGCGCCTGAAGCCCGCTCACCTTCTCGAGGGCGCGCAGCATCTCCAGGAGCGGGACGCCGTGGTCGCCGCCCAGGTTGACCACCTCGTAGCAGAGGCGTTCGCGGGTGAGGTCCGCGGCGGACAGGATTCCAGCCACAATATCGGTAATGTAAGTGTAATCACGGCTGCTGGAGCCGTCGCCAAAGATGGGCACGCATTCATCCCGTATCATCAGGTCGGCAAACATGCGGATGGCCAGATCCGGCCTTTGCCGGGGCCCGTACACGGTGAAAAAGCGCAGGCAGAGCATGGAGATCTGGTGCAGGTGGTGCCAGGCGTGGCAGAGCAGTTCGCCCGCCTTTTTGGTGGCGGCGTAGGGGGAGATGGGGCTATCCACAGGGTCGCTTTCGGCAAAGGGCAGCTTGGAATTGGCGCCATAGACCGAGGAGGAAGAGGCGAAGATGAAGCGGCGCGGGCCGTGCCGGGCGCAGAGCTGCAGCAGGTTGAGGGTGCCATCCAGGTTTACGCTGGAGTAAAGCTCCGGCTGTTCGATCGAGGGGCGCACCCCCGCCCGGGCTGCCAGATGGATAATCAGATCAAACTTGAAACGGTCAAAGACATCCTCCAACGCGGCGCGGTCGGTGATATCCGCCTCGACCAGGGTGAAGGCGGGGTCTTTCAAGCAGGAGGAGAGGTTCCGCCTTTTGGCCTCCGGCGAGTAAAAATCACAGAAGTTGTCCAGGCAGACGACTCGGTCTCCCCGTCTCAGCAACGCTTCGCAGAGGTGGGAGCCAATGAATCCGGCGCCTCCCGTGACCAGGATCAGCTCAGGCATTCTCGCGGGTGATGCGGGCTCCGATCGCGTTGAGCTTCTCCTCTATACGGTCATAGCCCCGGTCGATATGGTAGATGCGGGAGACAATGGTGCTGCCTTTGGCTACCAGTCCTGCCAGAACCAAAGCGGCGCTGGCGCGCAGGTCGGTCGCCATCACTTCCGCCCCGCTGAGCTGTTTCACCCCTTTCACGGTTGCCACATTGCGTTCCATGCGGATATCGGCCTGCAGGCGGTTCAACTCCGCCACGTGCATGAAGCGGTCTGGGAAGATGGTGTCCTCGATGAAGCTGACTCCCTCGGCCAGGGACATGAGGACGGTGAACTGGGCTTGCAGATCGGTGGGAAAACCGGGATAGGGAAGGGTGAGGATGTTCACGGGTTTGATGACCTCGGGGGGGATGACGGTGATGGAGCGCTCCGCCACTTCCAGTTCGCAGCCCGCGGCGCGCAGCTTTTCCAGCAGGGCGTCCAGGTGGCCGGGCAGGCAGTTTTCCACCGTGACCGGCTTGGTGCTCAAGGCTCCGGCGATGAGAAAGGTGCCTGCTTCGATGCGGTCTGATATCATCTCCATTTCCACGGGGAAGAGCTGCTCCACTCCCTCGATGGTGAGGGTGGTGCTGCCGCAGCCCTGGATCCTGGCGCCCATCTTGTTGAGCATTTCGACGGTGGAATCGACCTCGGGTTCCATAGCGGCGTTGAAGATCTGGGTGGTGCCGGAGGCTAAGACGGCGGCCATGATGGCGTTAATGGTGGCGCCCACGCTTGATTTTTCAAAGTGGATGGGGGCTCCGGTGAGCTTTTCCGCCCGCGCGTGGATGTAGCCATGCTCGATGGTGATGTCAGCGCCGAGGGCTTCCATCGCTTTGAGGTGCAGATCCACGGGGCGGGTGCCGATCGCGCAGCCTCCGGGAAACGAGACCCGGGCTTCGCCCAAACGCGCCAGCAAGGGGCCTAAAACATAGATGGAGGCGCGCATCTTGCTCACCAATTCGTAAGGCGCCTCAAAGAAGCAGACATCGCGGGAGTCGATGCTCATCATGCCGTTTTCATATTCCACCCGGGCGCCCAGGACGCGCAGCAGATGTGACATCGTCTTGAGGTCGATTAGGTTGGGAACGTTGCGCAATACGGATTTGCCGGGAGCCAGCAGGCAGGCCGCCATCACGGGCAGGATGGCGTTTTTGGCGCCGCTAACGCTGATGGTGCCACTTAATTCCCGGTTTCCTTCAATGATAAATCTGTCCATGTTTACATCCTTTTATATATGTGTAAATCCCAGATAGCGTTCCCGCCCGGCGAGGTCATTTTGAGCCAGAAAGCAGGAGTAGCCAAGTGTTTGCGCCAGGTGCCGGACGGCTGCCCTCTGGGTGGCCCCGTGCTCGAAAAGGACTCTGCCTCCCGGGGCCAGACGCTCCTTTGCCCCGCGGAGAATGCGGTGGTAAAACTCCAGTCCGTCCTGTTTTGCCAGCAATGCCTGGCGGGGTTCATAATCGCGAACCCGGGGTTCCAGCGAGGCAAACTCTTCCTCTGAGATGTAGGGGGGGTTGCTGATGATCAGGTCGAAAGAATCTCTTGTATCCGGAAAGAGGTCACAGAGGTGAAAGTCGATGTGGCAGCCGTGCGCGAGGGCGTTGCGGCGGGCAAGTTCCAGCGCGGCGGGGCTGCTGTCAGTAGCCAGGAGCGCGGCTTGCGGCAGATGAGTGGCCAGGGCGATGGCGATAGCTCCGCTGCCGGTTCCGATCTCAAGAATCCCGGCATCTGGCTTGAGCAAGCCCAAAGCCAGTTCCACCAAGCCTTCCGTCTCCGGCCGGGGAATCAATACAGAGGGATTGACCGTCAGCTCCAAGCCATAAAACCAGGCTTTTTGCAGTATGTATTGGGGTGGTTCAGCCTGCTGGAGGCGGGCATGCCAGTCCCAAAAGCGGGTGATGCTTTCTGCGGATAGCTCCACCTGCCCCTTGAGAGGAATCTCCACGGGAGAACAATCCAGCAGCTCGGCAAGCAAAAGGCGCACACTGGAGGCATCCGGCTGCGGAGTTGCGGCCAGGGCTTCAGCCAGCAGGAGTTCAGCCTTCATATCCGGGCTGCCCGTTCAGGGTAAAGTTTGCGGCTGATCTGCACCTTGCGCCCTCCCTGGGAGAATTCCAGTTTATCGGAAAGGTGGTAAAGCATGGCTATCCCGCGGCCATAGAAATCAAGGCTCAGAGTGGGCTCTTTGGCCACCCGTCGCAGCCAGTCATCGTAGTCGAAACCCTCGCCGTCGTCACTCACGCCAATGCTGATGGTGTTTTGCTGGTAGTCCACAAAGACGGAGAAGCGGATGCGCCTGGCGGCTATTTCAGGCAGGCTGAGCTTTTGGAGGATGATCGCCTCCTGTTCGGCATGGTTGCAGTGGCGCTGCTCCAAAGAGAGTCCCAGAGTGCCGTGGATATAGGCGTTATAGACCATTTCATCGGCACAGATCAGCAGTTCGTTGAAAAGGTCCTGGGGCAGATGCAGGTTTTGCTTGAAAAAGAGGCGCATCACCCGGGAAATGCTGGTGAGGGAAAGCTTTTTGGGGTCGATGACCAACTCCATATTGGCGGTGTCCAGGTGCTGCATAAACTGTTCGAGGTTTTCCCGCGAATGTCTGCGCTTCAGATGACAGCTGATCATCCCCACCAATTGCTGCGCCTCGATGGGTTTGCTGATAAAATCCACCGCGCCCAGTTGAATCGCCCGGATGAAATATTTTGGTTCCAGATGTCCGGTCATCAGGATCACATCCAGATCGTGTTCTTCATCCTGGCGGATGCGTTCCAGCAGTTCCAGACCGGAATATCCCGGCATCTCGATGTCGCAGAGCATCAACTCATAACGGTGGCGCCTGATCTTTTGCAAGGCGTCCTGGGCGTTGAAGACAGCGTCAGCCTTGATCTCGTGCATGGTCAGGATCTTGCACAGGCTTTGGGCAAGGCTGGGACTGTCGTCCACGATCAGGACGTTGCTGGTGGATTTCATCAAGCCAGATTGACGGTGAAAAGCTGGTTGAGTTTGAGCATGGTAAACAGGTCGTAAACCGTGGAAGAACAGCGGGTAACCTCGATTTCGCCGCCCTTGCCCAGAAAGTCCTTGTAAAATAGCAGCAGTTTCCCGATGCCGGTGCTGCTGATGTTGTTGCAGTTGTTAAGATCGAGCTCCAGGATGGTGGCTTCGGATTTGAGGACTTTGTTCAGATATTCCTGAAAAATATGGGCGTTTTCGCTGTTCAGGATCCCATCAACCACGAGGATCGCAGTATTGTCATCAAAGCTAAGATCAATTTTCATCTTTACCTCTTCGCGCAGACAAATTCACTTATCGCATATTATGGATGGCCGCGGGCCACTGTCAAGCTATTTTCACGCGTAGCCCCGAATTCTCCTCAGGACTGCCGTCTGGACCTGGGCGGGGCTTATCTCGTAGGTCTTGAATTCCAGCGAGTAGATTGCCCGGCCCTGGCTGAGGGAGCGGATGCGGGTGGCGTAGCCAAACAATTCGGAAAGGGGAACATCGGCCACCACTTCCTGCTGATATTCGTTATGCCTGCGCATTACGGAAATCTTGCCGCGCTTGGCATTGATATCGGCAATAACGTCTCCCACAAACTCTTCGGGAGCGATCACCGTGAGCAACATCAGGGGCTCCATAATGACCGGCGAGGCTTCCCGCAGGGCTTTATTGACAGCCATCGACGTCGCGATGCGGAAGGCCAGTTCATTGGAATCGACCGGATTGTGGTCGCCGTCTATCAGTTCCAGGCGTACCCTTTCCACATTGGCGTTGATGAGGGGGCCGTCGTTGAGGGCGTTCAGGGCTGCCTCTTCGATTGGTTTGATATACTCGGAGGGAATCTTTTCCGGACTCACGCTGCTGACAAAGATGTTCTTGCGCTCCTTGCTGAGCTCTTCGGGGCTGAGGGGCGAAACGCGTAACTTGACCCTGGCGTAGCTGCCTTTGCCGTTCATGTCACGCTGGAAGGTTTCTTCGCAAACCGCGCTCTGGGTGATGGTTTCCTTGTAGGACACCTGGGGGTTGCCCACATTGGCGGCGACGTTGAATTCCCGGCGCAGGCGGTCAACGATGACTTCCAGATGCAGTTCCCCCATCCCGGAAATGAGGGTCTGCCCGCTGTCTTTGTCCGTATGCACCTTGAAGGTGGGGTCTTCTTCCTCCAGCCTTTGCAGGGCTTCCTTGAGGCTCTCCTCGTCCGCTTTGGTTTTGGGTTCGATGGCGATCGAGATAACGCTGTCCGGGAAGTGCATCTTGCTGAGCAGAATGTCCTGGCTGCCATCCGTGATGGTGTCTCCCGTGCTGAGGAAACGGCAGCCCACAAAGGCTCCGATATCTCCGGCATGCAGCTCCTGCAGGTCGTTCTTGCGGTTGCTCATCATTTGCAGGATGCGCGCGACCCGTTCTTTCTTGCCGTTGTTTTGATTATAGAAGGACGCGCCTTTTTTCAAAGTGCCGGAATAGAGCCGCACATAGACCAGCTTGCCCACATATTTGTCGATCTGCACCTTGAAAGCCAGGCCAACCAGGGGAGCGTTGGGATCGGGCTTCACCGGCACAGGGTCGTTGGTCTGGGGGTCGAAGCCCTGATGCGGGGGCATATCCAGGGGCGAAGGCAGGAAGTCGCAGATGGCATCCAGCAGCAGTTGCACTCCCTTGTTCTTGAGGGATGAGCCGCAGAGTACAGGTATGAATTGGTTGCTGATGGTGGCTTTGCGGATAGCCCGGCGGATCCATTCTGGTTTGATCTCCTGTCCTTCCAGATAGGCGTTGATCAGTTGATCGTCGTATTCCGCGACGCTTTCCAGGAGCGCCTCGCGGTGCTTGGCCGCGGTGTCCGCCAGCTCTGCCGGAATATCCTCAAGGTGGAGTTCCGAACCCAGGGTGAGGGGATCGAAGGTCCAGGCCTTCATCGTGATCAGGTCAATAACGCCGTTGAAACTGTCTTCCCTGCCGATGGGGATATTGACCAGTTTGGCTTTGGAACTGAGGCGTTCGTTGATCATCTGCACCACACGCTCGTAATCCGCTCCGATGCGGTCGAGCTTGTTTATATAGACGATCCTGGGCACCTTGTAGCGATCGGCCTGATGCCATACGGTTTCGGACTGGGGTTCCACACCAGCCACGCCGCAGAAAACTCCCACGGCTCCATCCAGGACCCGCAGGCAGCGTTCAACCTCGGCAGTGAAATCCACATGGCCAGGGGTGTCTATAATGTTGATCTGTTTATCGTTCCAGATACAGGCGACCGTGGCTGAAGTGATGGTGATGCCGCGTTCGCGTTCCTGGTCCATCCAGTCGGTAAAAGCATTTCCATCATGCACTTCACCCATCTTGTGCAGAAATCCCGCGTAATAGAGAATCCGCTCCGTCGTGGTGGTCTTGCCGGCATCGATGTGGGCCATGATGCCAATATTTCTGATCCTTTGGAGCGGAGAATCAGCGTCGCTACTCATTTTGCTTTCCTTACAGTTCCTTTATCTGGATTTATTACTTAAATGCCAAGAAAAACAGATAGCTATTCTTTGTCCACCAAAAAGTTTTTAACAGTGCTTCTGCAGACGCGAAAAATCAACAGTCTGCAATGAATTCTTTGCCCTTTGGAGACGCAGCCACGCTGTAAAGCTGCCGGGTGGAATACGTCCGTATCGACCAACTGCGCTTTGCTTACGGAGAAAATAATATGCGGTGAACGCGGGTCTTTTGGGTATCCACTATGAAAGCGATTGCCTCACGCAAATTACAAAGGCGGAAAAAAACATTGACAGGAGGCAGCTTGGAAAAAGACTTTGTAAAAAAACAGCAATGGATACAGAGATGAAAAGAATCGGCTTAGTGGCCGCGCTTGCCCTGGCCTTTGCGGGGCTGAACAGCCAGGCTGTGAAACAGCCGGCCCGGGCTGCCATCTACTCCGCGCTCTTGCCCGGAGGCGGCCAGATCTACAACGGAGAGTATCTGAAAGCCGGCCTGGTGGCGGGCGTTCAGGGTTATCTGCTCTGGGCTGCCCTCTACAACGATGGCAAAAGGGACGAGTACCGGGACAAGGCCCAAAACGCTCCCAACGAGATTTTGCAACTGAACTATGAGAACAAAAGCAGAGAATATAAAGCCAAAGTGACCAACGATATCTGGTGGATGGGGATAACAGCCGGACTGTCCGTTTTGGATGCCTATGTGGACGCGCATCTGTATAACTTTGAGGCCGACAAAGCCAAAGTCCACCTGCTGTTTGACGGTGACGGCGCAAAACTGCAATACAGGTTTTAAGACCATGAAAGTGTGCAAATCGGCGCTGCTGCTGGTAATGCTCTTGATATCCGGGTTTGGCTGGGCGCGGAACTCAGACGCCGACTTTGCCATACGGATTTTTGAGCAGACGAACAGCGAAAGAATCTCCCGCGGCCTGGCAGAAATGGTTCTGGATAAAGATTTGCAGCGCTTGGCAACGGACTATAGCCAAAAGATGTGCGCCGGGGGATTCTTTGACCACCGCGACCCCGATGGCTTGCAGGTGCAGGACAGGCTGCAGCAAGAGTATCCGGGGCTCATTCATTGCGGTGTGGGGGAAAACCTCTATATGAGCGATCGCAGCAACAACAGCAACAACCCCGATTACATCGTGCGGCGCTGGCTTGCCTCCCCCGAACACCGTAAAAATCTGCTCGATGCGGAGTTTACCCACATGGGGGTTGGCATTTACCGCAACGGCAGCAAGCTGTATGTCACCCAAATCCTGGCGAGTCCAATACTGCGCCTGACTTCCAGGCTGCCCCGGAAACTGGTGGCGAATGAATCCTACCGGCTGGACTGCGAGTATCTGTCGCCCCGTTCGCGGGAAGATTTCAATTGTAGCCTGGCCACGCCGGATCCTAACGCCAGGATCAAGGTTGACCTGTTTTCCTACTACACTGGTCTGATCCCTCTGAAATGCGTGTGGAGGAAAGACGGCACCCTGACCCTGATCCTGGATTTCCGCGCCGGCAGCGGCGAATACAAGCTGCAGGCTGGCTGGGGTGAATACTATTATTCCGATCTGTTTACTTTTAAGGTACTCTGACCGTTAGCGTTACCGGACAGTGATCCGAGCCCATGATGTCGTCGCGGATGTCGGCATCCAGCACTTGGGATTGGTGTTCTTCGTTCACAAAGAAATAGTCGATTCTCCAGCCAATGTTCCGGGAGCGTGCCATAGTGCGGTAACTCCACCATGAATAGCGTTGCGGCTCTGGATGGAAGATTCTGAATGTATCCACCCATCCGGCTGCCGTGATCTTGTCCAGCCAGGCTCTTTCGATGGGCAGGAAGCCGCTGGTCTTTTCGTTTTCTTTGGGGTTGGCGAGGTCAATTTCCTTGTGTGCTGTGTTGTAGTCTCCGCAAACCAGCACCATCTTGCCCTTGCGCCGTTCCCGCTCCATAACCTCGAGGCAGCGGTCATAAAACCGCAGCTTATAATCCAGCCGTTCGTCGTTCATCTGGCCGTTGGGAAAGTAGATGTTATAGATGATGAAGCTGGCAAACTCGCAGGCAACTATCCTGCCTTCGTTGTCAAACTCCGGGGTGTCAAACCCGTAAGCCACCCTTTCGGGCTCGAGCCTGGAAAGCACCGCGGTGCCGGAATAGCCCTTGCGTTCCGCGTGCGACCAATACTTCCGGTAGTCTGACAACCGCCCCATATCGTCCGGAATCTGGTGCGCCTGCAGCTTGGTTTCCTGCAGTCCGATCCAGTCCGGTTTTTCCCGTTGTATGTCGGCAATGAAGTTCTTGCCCAAAACGGCACGCAGGCCATTCACATTCCAAGACCATAGTTTGAGATCCACGGCTTTCTCCTCTGTGCTGATTGTAGATTGCGGACTTGTTGCCAGTCTCCGGTCAATGTGTCAAGCACAAAAGCATTGCCGGACAGCGGAAAAGCCCCTCGCTATACTTGCTCTAATTAACAAATAGTGCTGATTATCCCGTTTTTCCTTCATACCGCCCGCCCTTGCTGCGACTGCGTTTGGTGCCATCATCCT
>DFUX01000076.1 GCA_002379855.1 Cloacimonetes bacterium UBA4175
GGCGGCGTTCACCAGGGCGGAGCTTCCGGTCTGGACTGGACTTGATTTGGCGTTGATCAGCATCAGGGTGATGCCGGCATTGAGCAGCAGGACGACTATCACGAGGGTGACGATGGTTGAAGCTTTCATGGTAATCCCCTATTTGAAGCGCTGGATGGCGAATTCGATGCTTGCCAGGTTGACGCGGGTCTCGAAGCAGGGGCCTTTGGGGCGTTCGTTCAGCACGGCATAGATGGGTAAATGCCAGGCGTCGCGCACTCCGTCCAGCAGGTCGCGATGGCAGGCCACGGCCACGATCACGTTAGGTTTGTAGTCCTGCAACAGTTTGCGCGCCAGGGTGCCGCCGGTCGCCAGAGCCGCTTTGACCTGGTGCTCGGCTGCCATCCTCTTTATCCCGGCGATGTCGCAGCCGCCGCATTCCTCGCAGTTGAAGATGTTCGAGGTCACGCGCACGGGGCAGTCGGACTTTTGCAGGCAGTGGGGCAGCAGCAGCATGATGTTGGAGTTGCGCACGTCAAGCTGGTCGGTAAGGACGGTTTCGTTGTTGAAATTGAGGAAGGATTCGGTGAGCACGTTGCGGTTGGAAAAGGTGATGATGCGGAAGAAGTTGGCCAGGTTGTAAAAGACGTAGATCAGCATCCATTTACTGAGCCTTTGCAGCCAGCGCGGGCGGATGCGGATGTAGGTGGAGCGCAGGGTAACTATCCACATCAGCACCATAAAGACCATCGTCAAAAAGCAGATGACCAGCACGGCGGTGACCCATTTGGCAGGCCAGATACCCCGGTAGGCGATGAAGATGACCCACGCCAGCAACAGGCCCAGGATGATGAGCATCAGGCTGACGAAGGAGGGGAATTTTATCACGGAGAGATATTGTTCTTGTGCTTTCATGTGTTCTCCAGATCAGGTTTTGGGGGTTCGCCCGCAAAGCGTTCCCCGGGTTTGAGGCGGGCGCCCAACTGGTATGCCCAGGCGTCCATCGCCCGCTTTCCGGCGGGCTGCACTTTGAGGATCAAAAGCTGCGCATCGCGGCAATTGACTGTGAAACCGGTGTTTTTGACCACTTGCCCCAGGCTTCCCGGCGTTCCGGAAGGAGGCTCGGGCAGAGGCCGGGCGGCCAGAATCTTGAGCCGTTCGCCGCGCAACAGGGTGTAGGCGCCGGGCAGGGGTGAAAAGGCGCGGATGCGGTTGTGTAGCGTGTTTGCCTCCATATTCCAGTCAAGAACGAGGTCGTCCTTGTCCAGCTTGGCGCAATAGCTGGCGCGGCTGTGATCCTGTTCCCTGCCGACAACGCCGTCGCGTTCCAGAACGGGCAGCAAATCCAGCAGCAACCGCGCGGAAAGCTCCGCCAGACGCCCCTCCAGGGAGGCATGGTCGTCCTCCGGCAGGATGGGCAGTTCCCTCTGAGCCAGGATTGGCCCGGCATCGAGGCGGGAATTGAGGGCAAAGATGGTGGTGCCCGTGAGGCTGTCGCCGTTCAGCAGCGCGCTTTGCACGGGGGTCGCTCCGCGATGGAGGGGCAGCAGCGAGGGATGCAAATTTATGGCTCCCAGACGGGTGCTTTCCCGCAGTGGCTTGCGCAGCAGGGCTCCATAGGAGGCGGTGATGAGCAGGTCAGCCTCCAGGGAGCGGATGCTCCGCACGGAGTCGGGCGAATTCACATCCTCCGGTTGGAACAGGGGCAGGCCCTTGCTCTGGGCAAACTCCGCCAGGGGACAGAGACGGGGCTTCAGATTGCGTCCCGCGGGGCGTTCCGGACGGCTGAGCACCAGCACGGGCGGAGAGACTTCCAGCAGCCCGCGCAGGGCTGGCACCGCAAATTGGGAACTGCCGGCAAAGATCAGGCGCATGCTTATTTGGGGCTGGAATTGGTGCCGACGCGGATGTTTTCGCCGTCCACGGTGGTGGCGGCCAGTTCCTTGAGCTTGCGTTTGAGCTTGAGCCTGGCCAGGGCGCCGACGCGGTCTGTGAACAGGATTCCTTCCAGATGGTCGATCTCGTGCTGCACGATCACCGCGGGGTAGCCTTCCAGCTCCAGGCGGCGTTCGGCAAGCTCCACATCCTGATAGACAAGGGTGACGCGGGAGGGGCGGGTGACATGGGCAAACACCTCGGGGATGCTGATGCAGCCTTCCTCGGTGTCGGTTTCCCCTTCTGCGTCCATGATGCGGGGGTTGATCATCACGAGGGGCTTCTTTTGGCGTCCCTCCCGGAACCAATCGGGGTCGATCACGATGACGCGCAGGCTTTCACCCACCTGCGGCGCCGCCAAGCCCACGCCATCCCTGAGATACATGGTGTGGGTGAGGTCGGCGATAAACTCCTTCAGCTCCGGGCTGAGGGCGCTGATTTCCCGCGCTTTGAGGCGCAGGATCTCATCACCGTAGATGCGCACGGGCAGGAGGCGGGGCTTTCTCTTCATCAGGCATTAGGTTCGCCGGTCTTGACCAGAGAGGCGATGGCGCCGCGCTGAAACTCCACGCGTACCTTGTTCGTGTCGTCGATCTCCAGCACGACGATGTTCTTGTCCGGCTTAATGCTCACGATTCGCCCGTAGATGCCGGAGGTGGTGATGACGCGGTCGTTCACCTGCAGGGCGTCCAGCATCTTCTGCAGTTGCTTCTGCTTCTTTTGCTGGGGCATGATCATGAGAAAATAGAGCAGGGCGAACATGATGATGATGGGCAAAAAGGCGCCCAATCCGCCCGCCGCTCCGCCTGTGTTGGCCTGGGCTTGTAACAGTGTATGGATCATATTTATCTCCTTATGCTAAACCAAAGAATCTTGGCGTAATATGCAGTAATATCCTGATCAGGATGTTTGCGTAAAGCCCGGCGAGCAGATCGTCAACCGTGATGCCCCAGCCGCCGGGCAGACGCTGGGAGTGGTTGACAGGAAAGGGTTTGGCGATGTCGAAAGCCCTGAAGAGCACAAAGGCGTAGATCGCCACCGGCAGGGTGCGGGGCAGCAGCAGGACGGTGACAAAAAAACCGCAGGCTTCGTCGATCACGATGGCGGGGGCGTCGTGCCCGAGGGTCTTTTCCGCCTTGCCGCTCAACCAGACCGAAACGCCGCAAAGCGCCAGCAGAGCGGCAGAATACCACGCCCATCCCCAGCCTTCAAACAGGAAACCGGGCAGGACAAGATAGACCGCGGCGGCGAGCAGAGTGCCAAAGCTGCCCGGGGCAAAAGGGATGAACCCCACTCCGAAAAGGGAGGCGAAAAAGCTTGCCGGGGTAAGTTTGCGCGCGCTCATTCGATTATCTGGACGTATGCCTCTTTCATCAGTTCCTGGATCCACACATTGTATGCCTGCAAGGTCTTGGTGCTGCGCAGGTAGTCCTGAAGTTTGTCTTTCACTTCCTCGTATTCAAAGATGCGCGCGGGAAGTTCTTCCAGGCGGGAAAAGAGGTAGAGTATGCCCTGGTTTTCCAGCACGGGGGTGATGCCGCCCACCGGCGAGGAATTGATCTGGCCGGCGAAAAGCTCGGGAAATTCGTTGGCGGCAAAGTCACCCAGGACGCCGCCATTCTCCGCAGCATCGGGATCGTTGGAATATTGGCGCGCCAGGTCTTCAAAGCTGGCTTCCTTGTTCAGGAACTTTGCGCGCACCTCCTCCAT
Organism: Cloacimonetes bacterium UBA4175; assembly: GCA_002379855.1. Classification (GTDB taxonomy): domain Bacteria; phylum Cloacimonadota; class Cloacimonadia; order Cloacimonadales; family Cloacimonadaceae; genus Syntrophosphaera. Next base: position 3,625 of record DFUX01000076.1, read on the forward strand.
CTGCTCACGGGCTGCCAAAGTGTCCGCGTGCGAGGGAGCCACGATCTTTAGGATATGGCTGGCGCGGATTTCATTGCCGCGGGTCTCGGTGAGTTTGATCAGATGGTAGCCATATTCGGTCTTTACGATGGGGGATATCTCACCCCGGTTCAGGTTGAAAGCCGCGTCCTCAAAGGGTTTAACCATCATGCCCTTGCTGAAGAAACCCAGGTCTCCCCCGCGTTCCTTGCTGGGGCAATCGCTGTATTGGGTGGCGAGGGCGGCGAAGTCCCCGCCTTTGTCCAGGCGTTCCTGGATATCCCTGATCTCCGCCAGTTTGGCGTTGTCGGTGGCTTCGCTGGGCTTGATCTCGCGCATGATGACGCCGGTCTTCCAGGTGACGGGCTTCACCGCCAGGGTGTCTTTGCTGGCTTCGTAAAAGGCCTCCATCTCCGCCTCGGTCACATTGACCTTGGATGTCACATTGCGGGCGATAAGCTGTTCGGAAAGCGCACGTTCGGTGAGCATATCCTTAATCGAGGACAGCAGCTCCGGCTCGGTGAGCTTTTCCTGCGCCAGGGCGACCCTGAATTCCGCCTCGGAGGGATAGTTCTTCTTGATCTCCGCCACCCTGCGCTCCGCTTCCCGCCTCACTTTGCCCTCATCCAGTCTGATATCCATCTCTTTCGCCTTTTGCACGATGACCTTGTTTTGGATGATCTGCTGCAGCACAATAGCCGGAGTCATGCTTTCGTCCAGTATTCCGGCGGCTTTGAGGTGGAGCATCTCGTTTTGGATGTCACTCATCAGAATGATTTCGTTGCCGACCTTGGCGACAATGCGGTCAACCAGATCGGCATTCAACCCTGCCAGGCAGAGCAGAAGCAGGCTTATCAACAGTGTTCTCTTCATCTTAACACCTTAATAGTAATAGATTTTATTGTCTTTGGCCTTCAATTCGCGCAGCAGGTCTTCATAGACCTGATTCAGCTTTTCAGCCAGCAGGATGGCGCGGATTTCGCCCTTGTAATCCTCAAAGTTCGCTTCCTTGCTGCCTTCCCGTTGATTGATATAGCGCAGCAGATAGACGCCGTCAGCAGTTGCCAGGCGGCCAATTTCATCCTTCTTCAGTTCATGCGCGGCGCGCCAGAAGAGGGAATCCGGCCCGTTCGCGGTCACGTAGCCCATGTAACCCAGCTTGTCCTTGAGGGGTTCCTGGGAGTAGGAAAGCGCCGCTTCATCGAAATTCAGACCTTCCTGCAGGCGTTTGAACAGGATGCTGGCGGCATTGGCGTCGGTGAGGAAGATTCTCTGCACGTCATACTCCTGCAGCTTGCCTTGGAAGTCCGAGCGGTGCAGGCGGTAATAGGCAAAGAGCGCTTCCTCGCTGATCTCCATCTGGCTCATGCGGCTGGCGATCAGGGCGTTGGCCTTGATCTTGCGGGTCGCGTAGTCGATACGCTGTTTCACCCCGCTTTCCTGATCCAATTTCTGTTCCTCCGCCGCTTGCGCCAGCAGGGTCACGTTCACCCAGTCCTCGATCTCCTGCTTTTTCTGCTCGGAGGTGAGGGCTGCCCACTGCTCATCGCTGAAGGTGGCGCGGAAGTCCTCCAGATACAGCATTTCGCCGTTCACCTGCGCCAGGGGCGTGGCAGGCCGTTCTTCTTTGCGTTTGCAGCCACAGAGCAGCACGAGGCAAACCAGGACAGGCAGCAGGACTCTACGCATATTCATATTTTACAGGAACGGCGGGGTATATTTGATCACCAGACGGGGCATCTTGTTCACCGGAGTGTCGGGATCGTCAAAATGCCAGAATTCCATCTTGCCAAAGCGCAGCATCTCATGCCGGGAGCGGATGATCACTCCAAAGGGCTGGTCGCCCGGAGAGTCGATATCCTCGTCACCGGAGGCAAAAGCCTGCACGATGGGCGTGATGTTCACCACCACGCGGTCGCCCGTCACCAGCGCGGAAGCTGTTTCCAGCCCGCTGCTGATCTTCCCGTCCGGGATGGCGATGGCGGGATCGAGATCCAGATGCTCGCGCAGCCAGTCCGTCCACAGGTAATACTGGATTTCCGAGCCGTAATAATCGTTATCCTTCAGATACAGGATCAGTTCCGCCTTGTTGATGGTGGCGCGCTTGCGGTCTTTTTCGGAGAGGATATTGCCCGCGGGATCGACAAAGAGGTCGTAATTGAGGTTAAAATTCACATAGAGGCGGGAGGGCGCGATGTTGGAAAGCACCCACCGGTTTTCCAATACGGGAGCGGTTTCATAGTCCGCCCGGTAGCTGTCCACAAAAGCCCTGGACTCATATTTGTAGAGGGTGGTGTCGTCCGGCGCCTTGTAGTTGAAGCGCAGGCGCGGGCCCCTGCCGCTTTCCCGGGAAAGGATTTCGCCATAGGCTCCGTCACTGCTGGTGATCACCATGCTGAAGCCCAGGGTATCCGCCACGTTTTCCCATCCCTCGCGCCAGTTCTCCAGATCGGAGGCGGCCAGGGGAATCTTCACCACGGTGCCATAGGTGGAAACGCTGTCCGGCACGGTAAAGGCGGGCTGATTGAGGGGATGGATGTTCTCATCCAGGACCAGCGCGGTGCTGTCCGCACGCCATACCTGGTTGAGCTTGCTCACGGACAGTTCCAGGGGATTGCGCCCCGCGGGGGAACGCTTCACCAGGGTCAGCTCCAGCCAACAGGAGTCCTGGTAGGCGCCGCCGGGGATGTAAAAATCCTGCGGGATGCCCGTGAACCGCATCAGCGCCTCAGCCTCAACCCCCTCCCAGTTCCCGCAGAGCAAAGCCGATTCCAGCCCGCCGATCTTGCCCTCGGCGGGAAAGCTGAAACCCCCGTTGCCGGTCGCGCAGTCATCGCTGAAGCAGGTGCTGTCCACAATCGTCTGCACCGTCACTCCCGACCAGTTGTTACCGGTGAGGTTATCCTTGTTGGTGCATCCCGTCAAATACAACATTCCAATGAATGCCAGACAGGACGCAGCCAAATTTCTGATCATCTTCCATGATACCATAATTAAAATACCTTAGAGAATTAAGATTTTCTAAATTAGTAGATATAGTAGGCACTGTGGATAAGGGGATTTCTGGTCAACCTTTTTTTTAACTTATTGCCAAAAAAGCATAAAGCCAAGCCCAAAATTTGTGCATAAGTTGTGGATAAACACCCCCTCTTCCGGAAGCTTATCCACGCCGTTTTGACCCCGTTCGCGTTGAGGCGGAAATATCCACAGCTTTCCACCGCTATCCATCCACAGGGGTGCACAACTCCGCCTAAAAACTCGGGCATTCGCTTGTCCGGCAGCGCTTTCAGGCCTTGATGCTCTTGATCAGGGTTTCCAACTGGGAGCGGAACAGCATGTCTTCCCTGAACTGGTTTTCGATCATCTTCTTGGCGTGCAGCACCGTGGTGTGGTCTTTGCGCTTGAAGTATTCGGCTATCTCTTTGAGCGAAAGCTGCGGGATCAGCAGATTGGCGAGATACATCGCCACCTGACGCGGGAAGGAAATGGACTGCTTGCGCGTTTTGTCCACGATCTGGGCGACTGTGATGCCATAAGCCAGGCAGACCTGCCGGGTGATGTTGTCTAAAGTTATTTCCTTGCGGTGTTCGGAGATCATGTCGCTCAGGATGTTGCGCACCGTTTCGGTATCCAGGTCTTCCGGCTCCAGCTTGTTGTAGGAGCTGTATGCCATGATGCGGATCAGCGAGCCTTCCAGGGCGCGCACGCTGGAGTAGATGGACTCCGCGATGAAGGCCAGCACCTCGTCCGGGATATGGAAGTTTTCCGGCTCCGCTTTCTTGCGCAGGATGGCGACGCGGGTCTCAAAGTCTGGATTTTTCAGGTCGCAGAGCAGGCCGCTCTCAAAGCGGGTCACCAGCCTCTTTTCCAGGTCCGGGATATCCTTGGGAGGGCGGTCGGAGGTGAGCACGATCTGCTTTCTGGCGTCAAACAGGGCGTTGAAGGTGTGGAAGAACTCTTCCTGCGTGCCTTCCTTGCGGGAGAGGAAATGGACGTCATCCACCAGCAGCAGGTCAACTTTGCGGTATTTGGCACGGAATTCCGGCATCTTGTTGGCGCGGATGGATTCGATCATCTCGTTGGTAAACTCTTCGCTGGTGGTGTAATAGATGGAGCAGTTGCGCCCCTCTTCCGCCACGAAGTTGCCCACCGCCTGCATCAGATGCGTCTTTCCCATCCCGCTTTCGCCGTAGATGAAGAGCGGATTGTAGGTATAGCCGGGCGATTCTCCAACCGCTTTGGCGGCGGAGTAGGCAAAGTTGTTGTTGCGGCCGACCACAAACTGGTCGAAGGTAAAGCGTTCGTTCAGCCTCGTGTTCAGCATCACCCGGTTGCCGCTGTATTCCGGCTGTTCTCCCCTGGCGCCTTCCACCCGGTGGGGCGGGGAGACGAACTTCACCGTATAGCGCTGGTTGTAAAGCGCGTAGGAAATCTCGCCCAAAGCCTCTGTGTAATTCTGATTGAGATAGTTGGCCGAAAACTGGGTGGGCACCCTTACGATCAGCGAACTGTCCGTCATATCCACCAGCTTGGTTTCCGAAAACCAGGTGCGGAAACTCTGCTGATTGATGTTCTCCTCTAACTTGTCCAAAATATTCTGCCAAAGGTCTTGATCCATAATCTCTCTATCCTAATAAAAATATTAACTTATCCACAACAGGGTGTGGAAACCCTGCTTTAGCTGTATTGTGGTGTATCTAACTGCAAGCAAGACAGTTAGACTGGAGCGACATTCAGCGGGTAGCCCAAAGGATAAAAAAGTTATCCACACATAATCCACATTATCCACAGGAACTGCCTAACAGCTTGAATTTCACACCTATAGCAATTTCACTCGAAACTTGCTCAACTCACCCGGCAAGTTTTTTCCCCGGCGGTCTTTTGTCAAGCTGGCAAATCATTTTCCACCATTTGGATAAATGGTCAACAAGAACGCTAACCCGCACCTTTTTGACCGCCTTTGCTCCCGTTTTTCAAAATCCGCGCATCCGCCCTCCAAACTCCTAATCCGGCTCATAGCACCCGCTTACCGATTTGTGAAGAAATTTTCACATTGTTTTCAAAGCGGCGGAGCCGAGTCCGGGAACGAACTACCTCCTTCCCTGTTTCTGACATGCTTAACGCGCCAACAAACCGGACTGATTTCCATTGCTTTCCCCACGCACATATTTTGCTCAACCATCCCTAAAATGCGTCATACCGCCCTCCCTTGCTGCGACTCGCTTTGGCACCATCATCCTTAGGTCATCCTTATAAATTATAAGGTTGACCCAAGGAAGACCCACTACAAACAGGGTGATGCAAATGAGGGCGCTCCCTCAATCCTGCGCTTAACTCCCCTCCCCATAATATATAGGTGCTACGATTGGGGAAAGGGAATAGACCGCGGATAACAGGATCTATGAGAGGTGGAAAGGTTCCCCCATAATAAGTCCTACCTGACCTCAAAACAAAGCACATCAGACTATATAACGTGTCATCACGGCCTGCGA
>DFUX01000078.1:0-7097 GCA_002379855.1 Cloacimonetes bacterium UBA4175
CCTGTCATCCGCGTTCTATCTCCAATCCACCTTTCCACGGACTTTACAGATTACTTGATCCTGACAATGAAGTCCCGTTCCGGGCTGAAGTGCTGAAACTGCCAGTGGAATACCTCTCCCGTCCCGTCGGAACTGACTTCGGGCGAGGGGAAGGGATAATCCTCAAGTTCAATGCCGGGTTCCAGGGTCAGGGTGATATCACAGAAGGGAAGCGGCCTGCCCCAGGAGTTGGCAGTCAGCAGAACATAGTGCGCGGTTTTGCCGCTGATCTTTTGGCTGTAGCTGATGCGCAACTTGGCGAAACTACGGGGAGGCATGTCCAAGCGGAAACTGAAGCCCTTTTCGCTTAGCCCGGCAAGCTCGACAGCCATGCTGTCCACCGGCTCGAGCAGATCAAGCTTTACATCACTGGCCATCCCTATCAGCGGTGTGGAGGGAACCGGAAATACGATCAGCCTGCTGAGGGCTTCGTTATGCAGGTTGCTCAGGTAAAAATCCCCGCGCACAGTCCAGAGCAGCGTGTCGGGGGACGCGCCGCGAAGCAGCGAAAAATCGAGCTTTTCGCCCTCGAACCCGTACCGCGCCTGGGCAAACAGCATAGCCGGCAGCAAAGCCGCAAGGCAAAGGGCAAGACGCAGGTTCATTTGAGGACGGTTATTTTGCTCCTTGCCAGTATCCTGCCTCTCTCGCTCAGTGATATGAAGTAGATTCCGCTGCTGAGTTTGGGAAGTTCCCAAACCGTTTCGCCCGAGGAAGGCATCTCCTTGCCGGACAAGAGTCTGCCCCGCAGGTCATAGAGGCGCAGCCTGGCAGTCTGACCCAGGGGAGAGCCGGATTCATACTTCAGGTTGAGGGTGTTTCCCGAGGATGGGCTGAGTAGTGATGGATACAATTTCAAAACCCCAGCGGGAGGTATCTGCTCCGGGTCATTTGAGCCCATGAGGTTGACTGTTCCATTAAGATGGATCGTTTCGCCGGGCTCGGGGAAAAGCAAATCCTGGATCACGGTACCGTTCGTCTGGGGGTCTTTAACCAGGATGCCATGGAGAGTCGCGGGTGATGTTAATACCCAGTCTCCGGATGAGTTGGTGCCTCCAGTGTAATACTGGTCATAGACTGGAGGATATCCGAAATAGCTGTGATTGACTCTGATACCCGGGGCGGGGTTGCCATTGGTATCCCTCAAATGCACGTTCAAGGTAGAGTTATAGGCAGGATCATACGTAGAGATGATGGGCCCGTTGTCCTTAGCCCAGGTAAGCCCTGTTTCGTAATAACCAAAGGCGAAGTAACCTGTAACATTGACGTGCGTTGCGGATTGCCCTGGGCCAAGTGCGTGCATGTGGACGCTGGGGTCGTTCTGGGGCCCCCAGCGCAGCTCTTCCGGAATAAAGGAAGGAGGCCCTGTCAGTCTGAGAAAATCTTCATTTCTCTGGATGGTGAAACCTGGGATCTCCTGGCTCAAGTTTATAATGAAGAAAGGTTCGGAAGGCTGGGTGTAGCTTGAGGGCAGGTAGTAGGAACCGGCTGATGTGACGAAGCACAGGTCGTTTACTGTAAACCCATCCCACCAAGCCTCATCTCCAAACATCACAAAGCAAGAATTGTTTTCATCGAACCAAACCCTGGCAAGATACCTGGGTATAAGTGGATTCCCGCTCAGGGCTGCCAGCCACAGGAGCGTAATCAGCAGAAGTGAAAGCTTTTTCATGATTCCTCCCTCTTTAAGGTATCATAATCAAAGATTAGATATATGAATGGGAGATTCCTTTGCGGCGCATGGATATCACCTTGATAAACAAGGCAGGGCAAAGGATATCCACCAACACTTTATCCACACTATCACTGAATGTTGAGCGTAAGGCCACGGTGTGGATAAGATGATTTAATGCCCAAAAATAGTCAAGCACTTTCTTTGCTTTTTGGTATTCTCCTGATCAAGAATGACCCGTTTTCTTGTGCTTGAGGTTTCGGGCGAGGGTTTTTAGCTGGACTCCTTGAACTAAAACATGGTATAGATGGCGCGGCCAGCTTTTGAACTTGACAAAAAATGGCGGGGAAAAATATAATGAAAGGTTACATTTACAGAATGAGTTAGCTTGGAGTTGATATGGCACTGTTAATGAAGACCACAAAGTTCGTGGAATCGCAGATCGACACCTTTTTGGATGTGGTAAGCGATTCGGGGACGCTTTTCCTGTTGGGGGTGGAGGATTACCTGCAGGGCAGGATAGACCAGTTTGAAGAACGGCTGGAGCAAATCCGCGAAAATGAGAAAAAAGCGGATGACCTGCGAGTGGCTGTCGAGCGCTATCTCTATGAGCGCACCCTGATCCCGGAAAACCGGGGCGACGTGCTGGCCATTTTGGAAAACACCGACGAGGTGGTGGACAACATCAAGGACACTCTGATGCAGTTTTCCATCGAGATGCCGGAAATCCCGGCTGAGCTGAACGACCTCTGGGTGCAGACCACCCGTGCTTCCACTGCCGCGGTGGAGCAACTGATCTTCGCGGTGCGTTCCTTTTTCTGCGATCTTTCAGCCGTGAACAACTATATCCACAAGGTCTATTTCTTTGAGCGCGAGGCCGACCAGATCGGCGAAAAACTGCGCAGGCAGATCTTTGGACTGGATATCGATCTGGCCCGCAAAAGCCATTTGCGCTGGTTCGCCATCCATATCGAGCAGATTTCGGATTACGCGCAGGCCGTGTGCGACAGGCTTGCCATCTATACCATCAAAAGGCAGTTGTAAGGCGATAAATGGTCTTTTTCTACCTGATCAGCGGGCTCTTTATCGCCTGGACCCTGGGCGCCAACGACACCGGCAATATCTTTGGCGCGGCGGTGGCCACCCGCATGCTCAAATTCAGGCAGGCGGCTCTGATCGCGGCGATCTTCATCTCGCTGGGTGCCGTGCTGGAAGGCAGCGGCCCTTCGGGAACCCTGGGAAAACTGGGCTCGGTGGACGCCCTGGGAGGAGCATTCACAGTGGCCCTGGCAGCAGCGATGGCGATCTTTGCGATAGTCCGGGCGGGCATCCCGGTCTCGGTCTCGCAGACCATCGTGGGCGCTATAATTGGCTGGAACTTCTTTGCCGGCAAGCTGACGGATTTCAATTCCCTGTTCACCATCGCGGGCAGTTGGGTCACCGCTTTCATCGTGTCCGCGGGGGTGGCGGCTTTTTACTTTTACCTGATGAAGCTCTGGATCAACCGCTCCTCGATGCACCTCCTGGAGCAGGATATGCTGATCCGCTATGGGCTGGTGGTGGTGGGGGCTTTTGGAGCTTACTTTTTGGGAGCCAACAACATCGCCAACGCCGTGGGTGTCTTTGTGCCGGTGACTCCTTTCAAGGATATTCAGGTGGGACAACTCTTTGTCATTACGGGGGTGCAGCAGCTTTACATTGTGGGCGCGGCGTCGCTGGTGCTCGGTATCTACACCTATTCGCACAGGTTGATGGGAACGGTCGGCAAAGACCTGTTCCAGCTTTCGCCCGCCACTGCTCTGGCGGCTCTGCTGGCGGAAGCCACGGTGCTGTTTCTCTTTTCATCCCGGGCGCTTTACCGGCTTTTGCTCAGCCTGGGCCTGCCAACTATTCCGCTGGTGCCCATCTCTTCCACTCAGGTGATGGTGGGTGCGGTGATTGGCATCGGCCTGGCCAAAGGCGGTAAGAACATCCGCTACAACGTGTTGGGCAAAGTGTCCCTGGCCTGGGTGGCGGCGCCGGTGATGGCATTTTTCTTTTCCTTTATCATGCTCTTTATCTCCCAAAACGTCTTTGAAATGGAAGTGAACCGCCCGCTGGTTTACAAGGTGGACAAAAGCGCGGTGCGCGAGATCGAAAGGCAGGGGATGAACATCGACAACCTGTCCTTTGTGAACCTGCGCAGCTTCAAGACGGAGCGGGAACTTTTTCACGAACTGGTGCTGGACGACGCCTATCCACCCGAGGAAGCCAGGAGAATCGTCGCCATCTGCGAAATGTATCCTCTGCAGGTGAAGATGGAAACCCTGCACGGCCGGGGCCTGGACAACCGTTTCAGCCAGGAGCAGTTGGACGCGCTGCAAAAGCTGGAGGAGCGGAAGTTTAACCGGCGCTGGAAACTGGATAAGGCACTGGCGGAAGACCCCGCCTGGCAGTTGACCCCGGAGCCAAAGAACCAGTTGGAAAAAGACCGCAATGCCGATCTGAAAGAGGATCTGGCCATCCTTTACCGCGTCTTCTATCAGCCGGAAGATAAGCGATGAACCCCTTTGTAGCCAGCATCCTGCCGCTGTTCTTTTCCTTTGCCGTGGGTGTCGCCGCCCGCCAGTTGAAGCTGCTTTCAGCCAAAGATGCGACTGTGCTGCTGCGTTTTGTGCCCAACGTCTGTTTGCCGCCCCTGATGATCCTGGCCATTTACCGGGTGGAGCTGGCGGGAGACATGGTCCTGATCCCGTTTTGCGCCATGCTGGTGGTCTTTGCCATCTATTTCATCTCCTCCGCGGCGGGCAAGGCGCTCAGGATGAGCGGCCCCACCTTTGGCAGTTTCCTGGTGGGCACCCTGATCATGAACACCGCCTTTGCCCTGCCCTTTTTCCAGTCCGCCTTTGGAGACGAAGGGCTGGCCAGGGCGTCGCTCTATGATATCGGCAACACCTTCCTGATCTTTACTTTCAGTTATTACAACGCCATCAAATATGGCGACAACTCCCACACGGAAAAGATACAATGGAACAAATTCCTGAAGCTGCCGCCCCTCTGGGCGATGCTGGTGGCCTTTGGTATCAAACTGGGAGGGATGCGGATTCCCCCGCTGGGGATTGAGATTCTGGAAATGTTGGGGCAACCCTCCGGAACGATCATAATGGTGGCGATGGGGCTCACCTTTCATCCCCGGCTTTCGCATCTGGGCAAGGCTTGCCTGGGGGTGTTCATCCGCATGGGCTGCGGACTGGGCATCGGCTTGCTCCTGGCGTGGGTTTTTGGGCTGCAGGGCATCTCCCGCAATGTGGTCGTCACCTGTTCCGCCATGCCGGTGGGCTTCAACACGCTGATCTTTGCCGAACTGGAAAATCTGGACCTTGAGTTTGCCTCCACCATGGTATCCATCTCCATCGTGCTCGCGATGATCACCACTCCTTTGCTCATCCAGCTTTTCAGCTAAACAACCCTATTTTCATTGATGGCGGGGAGATACCGCCCTCAGAGGCAGATCATTGGCCCAAGCCCATCCGATGTCCGATTGATTCTCCTTCCGGCGATTGCTCGGCGATCAATGAACGGTCAATGAACGATGAAGATATGAGGGCGGCCCGGCATCCCTGCTTGCCCGGGAGCCCAAAAAGCCCGGAATGCCCCGGGCTTGACTGTGTTTGGGAAAGCGGAATCAGAAAGTATAGGTGAGCCCCAGATTGGCCGCCATCACCGAGGAGTTGTAGGTTCCCCTCATATTGTTGTCGGTCTCGGTGTCGATCACGCGTTCGGGAAACTTGATGATCTGGCCATTCACGTCGAGGGTGAACTTGCCGAAGTCGCGGCCATAGCCGATATTGCCGCTGATCTTGTCGCCGATGTCGGAGAGGGTGGGATTCTGGGTTTCCTCTGGGATGGGGGACTGGTCGTAGTAGAATCCGGCGCGCAGGGCGTTGCGGCCCAGGCGGTATTCGCTGCCCAGGCTGACGCGGCTGGTGTCTTTCCAGTCGAAAACGAGTTTAGGATTCTCAACCTTTCTGCCGAGGATCGCCACATCATCGAGGAACGTGACTTCGATCCGGTTCAGGCGGCTCCACATGCTGTAGGCGTAATCCAGATTCACGCTCCAGTTTGGCATCACTTTGCAGGAGATGCCCAAAGCCGCTTCCGCGGGCAGCTTGAGGTTCGCTTCCAGATCGCCTTTGCCGCCGTGGACGCCGGGAGCCCAGACCGGATTGGGTGAGGATGCCGAAAGCTGAACCAGATAGTTGTGATAGCTGTTCAGCCACAGCTTGACTTCCGCCTCTCCTTCCAGGGGGATGTTGGCAGGCGTCTTGTAGGTGAGGCCCAGCGAGAGTTTGTCGATCGGTTTATAGAGGACGCCGATGTTTCCCCCGAACCCCCATCCGGTGCCGGACATCTCAAAGGTGTCGGGGCCATAGAGGGAGAATCTGTCACTGGGAGAGAGCCTGGTGACGTCGATCATGCCGTAAAGCAGGCTGAAACCCAGGCCGAAAGAGAGTTTGTCCAGCAGGCGGTGAGACATGGTGGGATGGATATCCACAATGGCGATGGAGCTGGACATCTCATTTTTTGGCATGCCGGAGGGAGTGTCCAGGGTGTAGTCTGCGGGGATGGGCGTTCCATTGGGAAGGGTATCCGGCATGACAAAGCCCGTGTTGGCAATGTCATAAGCGTCATAGGTGGCACCCAGGCCATAGGGGACGTAGATGCCCAGGCCGAACTTGGTTTTGGGGTTGTCCGCGTAGAACCCCAACAGGCTGGGGAAGATGCTGAGCTTGTTTTCGGCAGAGAGTTCTTTATTATAAGCAAAGCCGGGCAGGGAGATGTTGTTTGTCCATCTGGAATCTGGTTGGATAAAGCTACCGCCCAGGCTGAGCTGATCATTCCGGATAAAGGCCAGGCCAGCCGGATTCCAATAAACGGCGGAAGGGTCGTCGGCCATGCCGCGGAACGCTCCCCCCATCGAGATGGCGCGGGAACCTATCCCGGAAAGGGCAAAACCTCCGGCAAAAAGCCCGGTGCTCAAACTGAGCAGCAGGACGAGCAGGATTGCATTACGGATTGAATTCATGATCACTCCTTATTTGCTAAAATGCTAATATGCAAACGCTAAGCTTTCACGCGAACACAATTCAAGTTTGCGGGATTAGTCAAGGAAAAAATTCGTAGTTACGCCTTTGCCGGGATTTATGGCAATTCGCTTGCTTTGAACTCGAAAAACCATCGCATGATAGAACGCGGATGACAGGATCGACAGGATATATATTGGGAAAGACCATTGGTGAAAGGGTGGTAAGCGACCACTGACTCAGAAACAGAACACACCCAGTCTATACATTGTGTCATCCCGGCCTGCGAGCCGGGATCCAGTACCCAGGGGTGGCAAAGTCCG
>DFUX01000078.1:7131-8835 GCA_002379855.1 Cloacimonetes bacterium UBA4175
AAGCTTACATTGCCGGCTTGGACTCCAAACTCGGCAAGCACGGAGTTCAAAGAGCCTTTCCCGGCTGCAAATATCCACCGATCGCCTGGGCTCTTTGGACTTCGTGCGTAAGAAAGAGCCCAAATCCAGGGCTACTGCCCAAAATACCGCAGGGCTCTGAACATCATGCGGAATAGTGCTGTGTCCGGCAAACTGTAACGACAATCTAACTAACATCTGCAGAATTCATTAGGAGAAAAGCATGGAGGGCAACAAGTGGCCTTTGACATTTAATATCCATAGCTGAAACAGTGTTTGTCCCCGTTTGCATGATGGGGCTAAGTCTATATTTTCCGTAGGTCATCCTTAACTTGGTGAAGGATGACCTAAGGATGATGGCACAAAACGCTGTAGCAGCAAGGGAGGGCGCTATGAAGGATTATGCAGAATATTGCCGTTGTTATTGGTGAATGTGATACTATATTGTTTGCGCATTATTTCCATCACAGTGAAAAGGTGGCATGTCTCTCGTGGTGTCGTGGTGTCGTGATGGGGTGGTGATGGTAACATAGTGAAAAAGGCGGTTCGGCGACCGCCTCAACTGTATCGGGTTTGCTATTGGGCCGCTTGGGGAGGTCGTCAATCCAGCGTTTGGGGGCATGGCGCAAATTTCCGCTTGACGAATCTGCCGTCCTCAAAAAGTGTGATTATCTATCCAAAATATTAAGGAGACAAGATGTACGCCATCGTGGATATCAAAGGATTTCAGTTTAGGGCTGAAGAAAACGCGATCCTGCGCGTTCCCCTGCTGAACACGGCGGAACCTGGCCAGAGCCTGGAATTTGACCGGGTGCTGATGCTGCGCGAAGACGCCCAGATCAGAGTTGGCCAACCCGTTGTGGAAGGCGCGACAGTACTTGCCGAAGTAATCGAGCACGGTAAAGGCAAGAAAAAGGTGATCTACCATCAAAAGAGAAGGAAAGGTTACCGGGTAAAGAAAGGCTACCGTGAGCAATATACAGACATTAAAGTGACCGGAATCCGGTTTTAGGAAAGAGGTGAAGCATGGCACATAAAAAAGGTGTTGGAAGCAGTCGTAACGGGCGCAACAGCAATCCCAAGTATCGCGGCGTAAAGAAATACGGCAGCGAGAATGTGGTCGCCGGCAATATCATCGTGCGCCAGAAAGGCACCAAGTTTCACCCCGGCCTCAACGTGGGCATGGGCAGGGACTATACCCTCTACAGCCTGGTGGACGGCCAAGTGAAGTTTGAGACCCGCGCTTTGAACCGGAAATACGTTTCCGTGATCCCTGTGGAAAAGAGCGAGTAAGCTTCCATTAGCAAAAGAATTAACCCCGGTATGCGCCGGGGTTTTTTTATTATCCACGAATTACACGAATTATCACGAATTACAAAAACAGAATAAGGACAAACGTCCAACCCAAAAACAAGCACCAGACCTGAAACAGACCACGACAGACCATAAATTGTGTCATCCCGGGCAAGTCGGGGTCCTCGCCGGATCGGCAACGATCCGGTGGGGTGACTTGACCCGAGATCCAGTCTTTTTGGAAACAACCAGCCAGCCCTGAAACAGACCCCCATAACCCCAATCCGCGGCAATCTGCGCCTTTTATCCGCGTATATCTGCGTGAACCGCTTGACCCGTGATCCAGTTCCCAGGGGTGGCAAAATCCGTTTGCCACAGAGACCGGAGGTCTCT
>DFUX01000067.1 GCA_002379855.1 Cloacimonetes bacterium UBA4175
GATGAAAGAAGGCTCCCCTTCAATCCGATATGATATAATAACTTTCAAATAAGCACACAAATTACGGTGACGGTTTTCGGCTTGCCCTCGTTCGACAGAGTGAGCTAAGTCTATATTTTCCCTGGGTCATCCTTAACCCGGTGAGGTAAGACCTAAGGATGATGGCACCAAAGCATGTAGCAGAAAGGGACGGAGCTATGAAGTAAAATCGGGACAGTTAGCTTATTATATTCTGTAAAGCAAGTATGGCGGGGAGGTCTTAACACCAGATTCAGAGCGGGAAAAACCAGGTTTTCCGTCCTTACCCTATATGGGTTCCTGTCCATTTCTCCAGTATGAAAAACCTCTTTGATTCCGTCCTCCTATAGTCCATCTCCCAGTCATGCCTGTATCTTATTCGTAAGATATGACCTTACAAACGCGTTGTTTGAAATAATCAAATAATCTGTTATTAACAATCTACTCCCATATTTTGAAATATAGCCGATTTTCCTTGACATCAAACACAAGCACGGCTATCATGCCGCCCAGTTCTATCAATGACGTAAGGAGTGATCATTATGCGTTGGTTAATAGCTCTGGTTGTGCTTTCCCTGGCGCTTGCCCCCCTGGCAGGCCAGACCGAAGAAAAGCAGGAGCCCGAGAAGCAAATGAAAGTCAGGTTTGAGGCTCGTAAGCCTTTCTCCGTGATGGGCTTGGAAGCAGAAAACGCCATGGAAGGCAACGCCATGGCAGAAATCTGGGACAAGTTCTACTCCCTCATGGGCGAGATCAAGGAACCGGTTGGCAACTGCTGCTATGGAATCCACTTTACCGGAGAGGATTATGACCCCAGGACCCAGAAAGGCTACAAGTATTTTGTGGGAATGGAGGTCAAGGAATCGGAGAAGTTGCCGGAAATGTTTATGCTGCACAATGTCCCGGGCGGCGATTATGCCGTTTTTGACTATGTTGGCAACATCAAAGGCATCGGCTCCGCCTATGGTTATATCTTTGGCGAATGGCTGGCATCCTCAGGTTTGACCCCCGCCAAGGGCGATATGTTTGAGGCCTATGACGAGCGTTTCGCAGCGGATTCCGATGAATCAGTGGTTGAAATCTGGATACCCGTACAAAAACACGAACTCAAGGCTGCTTCGGATGATGCGCCGCTCAAGGAGAACAACCTCAAGCAAAAGAACTCCGAATAAATCCGTCCGCATCCCTCTGGGGCTGAGCGGGATTGACGCGTCTAACGCCAAGGTGTATTGTCAGAGGATGACCCCCTCAGAGTTTTCCAGGAGGGGGTAATGGCGTTTGTGAATTGCTTGCCGGGCCTGGCTGGTGATGGCGGGGTCTGTAAACAAAAGTAAAATAACGATTATTAGCGCGGGAGAAAGATATGACCGACACTAAACTGATTCCTTATATTGTTGAATCTATACAGACTTACTGGGACATGCCGGCCTTAACCGACTATCCTGGAAAAGCCATGAGCTATGGCGATGCCGGCAGGCGGATCATGTGGTTGCACAGGCTGTATAAGGCCTGTGGCATGAAAAAGGGTTCCAAGGTCGCCGTGGTGGGTAAAAACTGCAGTTCCTGGGCTCTGACCTGGCTTTCCACCATTACCTACGGCGGCACCATCGTGCCAATCATGGCCAGTTTCTCCCCTGAGGATACGCAATACATCATAAACCATTCCGACTCGGAACTGCTGTTTATCAGCAAGGAACGATTTGAAGCGATCGATGAAGACAAGTTGCGCAAGATAAAGTATATTTTTGCCTTGGAAGATTTTCGCCTGCTCGTCAACCGGGTGGATAACAAGAAGGAACTGTTGCCAGCCCTGGAAGACACGCCTGAATTGCTCAAGCTGGGCCCGTCTGGATTCTCTCCCCCTGATGTGTGTGACAACGAGGATATAGCGTCGATCGTTTACACCTCCGGCACCGCCGGCTTTTCCAAAGGCGTGATGCTGCCCCATCGCTCCTTGCTTGCTAATGTAAATTTTGCCGTGGGTAAACTGTGTTTCAAGATCGGCGCCAACGTCTTTGCCTTCCTGCCCATCGCCCATGCCTATGCCAGCGCGTTTGACTTGCTCTACCCCATTACGCGCGGCAATCACATCAACTTCCTGGATAAAATTCCAGCCCCCAAGCTGCTGCTCAACGCCCTGCAGGATCTCAAACCCAATGTGGTACTGACCGTTCCCCTGCTGATCGAAAAGATCTACAAGCGCCAGCTGCAACCGCAGGTGGAAAGCAGGAAGATCAAGGCCCTGCTCAAGATTCCGCTTGTCAAAAACGTGATCCTGAAGAAAATCCACGACAAGCTGATGGCCGCTTTCGGCGGAAACATTGTGGAACTGATCACGGGCGGCGCGCCGATGAACGCGGAAGTGGAACTCTTCATGAAGAAGATCAAGTTTCCTTTTACCATCGGCTACGGCATGACAGAGTGCGGGCCCCTGATCTCCTATGCCAATTGGTTCGACCATCGCTTTGAATCCAGCGGCAAGATCGTGGACGGAATGCAATGCAAGATTCTGTCGCCTGATCCTCAGAACATCCCGGGAGAGGTGGTGCTCAAAGGCGACCAGGTGTTCAGCGGCTATTACAACAACCCCGAAGCCACGGCGGAAACCCTGGTGGACGGCTGGCTGCACACCGGCGATATCGGCACTCTGGACAAAGACGGCTTCATCTACCTGAAGGGCAGATCCAAAAACATGATCCTGGGCCCCAGCGGAGAAAACATCTATCCCGAACTGGTGGAACAAAAGCTGAACAACCTTCCCTATGTTGGGGAGACGCTGGTTCTGGAGCGGGACAGGCAATTGCATGCCCTCATCTATCCAGATCTGGATGCCCTGGACGCGGATCACCTCAAAGAGGCTGACCTGCCACGCATCATGGAAGAGAACCGGCAAAACGTGAACAAGGTATTGGCAAGCTTCAGCCGCATCGTCAAGATCCATATCGTTAACGAGCCTTTTCAAAAGACACCCACCCAGAAGATAAAGAGATATTTGTACCGCTGACGCCATTATACCTTTGACAGGAACAGCGGCATATTTTTCCTAGTATCTAACAAGATATTATAGGGAGAACACTCCATGAATAACTACATTAGGGATCTGCTGTCCTTTTTGGACGCATCGCCCACCTCCGTCCAAGCCTCCCAGCAAATAGTAAAGCGGCTTGAGGAACGGGGATTCGTCGCCCTGGACGAGGGCAAAAAGTGGAAGCTGAAACCAGGCGCGAAATACTATCTGCGACGCGATACCAGCGTGGTAGCCCTGGTAACAGGCAGCCAGCCTCTAGCTAAAACAGGCTTTCAGCTTGCGGCAGCGCATATCGACAGCCCTGGCCTGAAGCTGAAACCAAGCAGCCTGAAGACAGATGGAAACGTCGCCCGGGTGGCGGTGGAAGTGTATGGCGGCCCCATCATCAGCAGTTGGATAGACAGGGAACTGGGCATCGCCGGAAGGGCTGCCGTCAACTACGGAAAAGAGGTCAGAGTGGTGCCCGTTGACCTGCAAAAGCCAGTGGCTGTGATCCCCAACGCCGCCATCCATCTGAACCGGGAAGTGAACAACGGCTTTATCTACAACAAACAGGTTCACTTGCAGGCGATCGTGGACGTGGGCAGGCAGGAGGGCGACCCTCTCAAAGCGGCGGTGGCGAAATCCCTGCAAGTGAAACCGGAGCAGATCGTGGAACTGGAGCTGTTCCTCTATGACTTTGCCAAAGCGGCTTTGGGCGGCTTGCAGGGCAATCTGCTGTTTAGCGGCAGGCTGGACAACCTTGGCATGAGCCACGCGATCCTGAGCGCCATAATGGCCTCCGACAAACCGAAAGCCACCTGCGCGGCTGTTCTCTACGATCATGAGGAAATTGGTTCCGAAACCCGCCAGGGAGCTGGTTCAAGCATGCTGTCCGTGGTTTTGGACCGCATGGGCATTTCCTTGGGACTGGACGCCGAGGAACGGCATCTGGCTCTTAGCAACTCGTTTTTGATATCGGCAGACATGGCGCACGCCTACCATCCTTCCTATCCCGAGAAATACGAGCAGTCCTGCTCTCCGGTGATGAATGGCGGGCCGGTCATCAAATGGCAGGCGGGGCACAAATATGCCACCACCGCCGCCAGCGCACAGCGGTTCGCCGCCCTTTGCGAAGCGGCCAAAGTTCCCTGCCAGAAGTTTATGATGCGTAGCGACCTGCTCTGTGGAAGCACGGTTGGTCCAATCGTCTCTGCCCAGTTGGGCATCCCCGTTGTGGACGTGGGAGACCCCCTCTGGGCAATGCATTCAGCCCGTGAAACAGCCGGAGTGGATGACCATCTGGCCATGATCAAGGTGCTAACCAGGTTTTACAGTTAAAAAAAGATATAGGAGAAAAGCCAATGGCTATTTTTAAACCCTTTCGCGCCCTGCGCCCGATCCCGGAAAAAGCGGCTGCCATAGCCTCAATGCCTTACGACGTGATGGATTCCGATGAAGCGCGGGCTGAAGTGAAGAAAAACCCCCTCAGCTACCTGCATGTGGAAAAACCGGAGATCGACCTGCCCCTGGGCACCGATCTCTACGCGCCTGAAGTGTATGCCAAAGCCAGGGAAAACCTGCTCAGATATGTCAACGAAGGCCTGATGAAACAGGACTCGCGCCCGATGTTCTACATCTACCGCCAAACCATGGATGGACGCGACCAGATCGGCTTGGTGGGGCTCGCTTCCGTGGATGAATACATGAACGGAATCATCAAGAAACACGAGCTCACCCGGGCGGACAAGGAAGCCGACCGGATCAGACACGTGGATACCTGCGACGCGCATCCTTCGCCGGTGTTCTTCACCTACCGCCATCAGGATGAGATCGATGCCACGGTTGCCAAAGTCATGCGGCAAAAAGACCCCGTTTACGACTTTGTGTCCGACGACGGGATTGGCCACGCCCTGTGGCTGATGGACTCCGAGGAAGACATCAACGCCATCCAGGCTGCTTTTGCCAAGCTACCCTGCCTGTATGTGGCAGACGGCCATCACCGGACAGCCTCCGCTGCCAAAGTAGGCCTGGTGCGCAGGGAACAGAATCCGGACTATACGGGCGAGGAAGAATTCAACTTCTTTATGACGGTGATCTTCCCTGACAACCAACTGAAGATATTCGACTACAACCGCGTGGTGAAAGACCTCAACGGACTGACACAGGACAAATTCCTGGCCAAAGTGCGCGAGAAATTCAGCGTGGAACCGGTATCCCAGGCTGGCCCCTTCAGACCCTCCAAGCTGCACGAGTTTGGCATGTATCTGGGCGGAACCTGGTATAAACTGGAAGCCCTGCCGGGAACCTGGGACGACACCAACGTGGTGGATTCGCTCGACGTGTCCATTATGCAAAACAACCTGCTGCACCCCATCCTGGGCATAGGCGATCCGCGCAGGGACAACCGCATCGACTTTGTGGGCGGCATCCGCGGCCTCGGTGAACTGGTGCGCAGGGTTGACAGTGGCAGGGAAGTTGTGGCCTTTGCCATGTTCCCTACCTCCATGGATGAACTGCTTGGCATTGCCGACGCCGGCGAGATCATGCCTCCCAAATCCACCTGGTTTGAGCCCAAACTGCGTTCAGGATTGTTCATCCATCCCTTGCAATGAAAACTTACTACCTTGAGAGCCTTGGCTGCGCCAAGAATCTGGTGGACAGCGAAAGCTTCGCCGCCATCCTTGAGCGGGCAGGCTATCAAGCCCTGGAAACGCCGGAAGGGGCAGACCTGGTGTTGGTGAACACCTGCTCCTTCCTGCGCGATTCCCTGCACGAGCTCGACCTGGTGCTCGCCGAACTGGCAGAGTTGAAAAACAGCGGAAGCTGTGGCAACCTGCTGGTCACTGGCTGCGTCACCAAACGCGGCCTGGAAGAATTCCAGCGCTGCTATCCTGAAGTGGACGCCTGGATCCCTTTGAAGGATTTTGCCGCCCTGGAACGCTATCTGAAGCTGGATGGCAGCAGCAAAACAGAGCGCAAGGCGATAACGCACTCCTATTACCGCTATCTGCGGATCAGCGACGGCTGCAGCAACCATTGCTCCTATTGCGCCATCCCTTCCATCCGCGGGGAAATGCAAAGCGTGCCAATCCCGGAACTGGTGGAGGAAGCCGAGCGGCTGGCGGCCGATCCGGATTATCCGGCTCAGGAGCTGATCGTAATCGCCCAGGATACCGCGTCTTACGGGATGGATATCTACGGGCACAAAGCCTTGCCGGAGCTGCTGGAAAAACTGCACGCCATCCCCCAGTTCCAGTGGATCAGGGTGATGTATCTGCATCCTGACCACTTTGAAACCGGCTGGCTGGAGCTGTGGAAAAGGCTTCCCAAGTTGCTGCCCTCTTTTGAGATTCCCATCCAGCACAGCGAAGACGAAATCCTGAGCTCCATGCGCAGAAAACTGGGCGGAATGGAACTCATACAACTGTTTCATAAGATTCGGGAAAGCTTGCCCCAGGCTGTTCTGCGCACCACTCTGATCTGTGGCTACCCGGGCGAGAAAAGGCGGCACGCGCAGGCCCTGCAGCGCTTCATCAGGGAAGTCCGCTTCCTGCATCTGGGCGCCTTCGTTTACTCCCCGGAAGAGGGTACCCTTGCCATCAGGATGGAAGGACAGGTGCCCGCCCGCACCGCGAAAAACCGCCGCAACAGGCTTCTTGCCCTGCAAAGCGAAATATCCGCGGAGCTGCTGCAACAATATGTGGGGCAGACTCTGCCCGTGCTGATTGAAGACTTTGATGAGCATGACGAGGAAGGAATGCTGCAGGGGCGCGCCTGGTTCCAGGCTCCCGAAGTGGATGGCCTCACCTTCGTCGAACCTGCCGATGTGGAACCTGGCAAGATCTACCCGGTGCTGGTCACCGACGTGATCGACATGGATCTCTTTGGCAGGATAGTTATATAAAAACGAGGAAACAATGAAAGTAGCTCTTACCGGCATCAAACCGACTGGAATTCCCCACATAGGCAACTATCTGGGAGCGATCAAGCCCGCCCTGAAGCTTAGCGAAACCTGCGAAGCACGCTATTTTATCGCGGATTACCACGCGCTGAACGCTTGCAAGGATCCAGCCGCGATACGCAACATGACTTTGGAGATCGCGGCGGCCTGGCTGGCTTCCGGGCTTGACCCCAAAAAGGTTCTTTTTTACAAGCAGTCGCTTGTGCCCCAGACCTTTGAGCTGCTCACCATACTGCTGGCCTTCACCCCCAAAGGCCTGATGAACCGCGCCCACGCCTACAAAGCCATGCTTCAGGCCAATGCCGAAGCAGGCAGGGATCCGGACGATGGGGTGAACATGGGCCTCTATACCTATCCGGTCTTGATGGCGGCGGACATCCTGCTCTTCGATACGGACTACGTTCCGGTGGGAAATGACCAGTTTCAGCATGTGGAAATGGCGGTGGATATTGCCCAGAGCTTCAATTTCGTCTATGGGCAGGAGTGTTTCCGCCTGCCTCAGCCCCTGGCTACCGAACACAGCAAAACCCTGATGGGGCTGGACGGACGCAAGATGTCCAAAAGCTATGGCAATATCATTCCCATATTCGCCCCCGAAAAAGAGCTGCGCAAGCTGGTGATGCGCATCGTCACCAACTCCCAGGGCGTGGAAGAACCCAAAGACCCCGAGACCTGCACCATCTTTTCGATCTACCGCAATTTCGCCTCGCCCGAACAGGTGGAGGCGCTGCGGCAACGCTATCTGGCCGGCGGGATGGGCTGGGGGCATGCCAAGCAGGAACTCTTTGAGGTGATGAACGCCGCCCTGACTCCGCTGCGGGAGCGCTACACGGAACTGATGGCTAATCCCCGGGGTATTATCGACATCCTGGAAGAGGGCTCTGCCCGGGCGCGCCTGCTTGCTGCCGAGAAAATCCGCATGCTGCGCGGCGTAATCGGCATGGATTAGAGGCCGGAATAAGCCGTCTCTGCCAAACATACAAGTTTTCAGCTAAGTTAAAACAGTCCTTAAAAGACTGGATCCCGGGTCAAGCAAGCTTGCCCGGGATGACGCAATACATAGTCTGTAAATGCTTTCTTCGGGGTTGGCTGGTTGTTCCTAAAAAGACTGGATCACGGGTAAGCCACCCCAGAGGGGGCCCGACTTCCCGTGATGACACAGAATATAGCTTGGTGAACTTGTTACGGGGGAACCATTCCACCATTTCACCTTGCCACCTTTCCACCTCAAAAACACCTTTCCAACTTTCCACGATCTTTTCATAGCACCTATATATATGGGGGAGCTTGTGCCTCATTTGCATCACCTTCTCCAGCTTAGGTCTTCCGGGGGTCATCCTTAACCTGGTAAGGGATGACCTAAGGATGATGGCACCAAATGCAGGAGCAGCGAAGGAGAGCGCTATGAAGCATTATGCGGATTGTATAGGAATAATTATGCGATTGTCAAGTAATTGATGCCAGTTTTTCCGGGCTGGGAGGTTGTTTCTAAAAGACTGGATCACGGGTAATGCGGTTCACGCAGATATACGCGGATAAAAGAAAAGACGCGGATCGGCGCAGATTATTGTTATGTTGGATTCGGGAATTGGTAGTTGTTTTTCGGCTGGATATTTGCCCTTATCCTGTTCTTTTAATTCGTGTTAATTTGTGTAATTTGTGGATGATTATTCTAAAAGACTGGATCNNGGCGAGGACCCCGACAGCCCGTGATGACACGGTATGTAGTCTGGGGCAATTTGTTTTTACTGCCTACCCACCCTGTTTGAAAGAGAGCAAGAAAAAAACCCCGCTGGCGCGGGGTTCGCAATATGTGAGGGCAAAAGCCTATTCTTCGGGCAGCCAGGAATCCAGCACGGTTGGTTTGGCATCCGGATTGGGATCGTCAATTTCGAAGGATTTGCCGGGGATATTATAGTTGACTTTGATGCCTTCCTTGCCAAAATCCTTGGTGGAGGTGGCGGTCACAACGCCATCGTCGCTGATGGTGAACTTAAATTCCTTGGTATCCAATTCAGAAGGAGGAAAGAGCTCACTGATATCGATCGGCCAGGCGCCGAATTCGTCTTTCGCCTGATATGCTTTGGCGGCGGTGGTGACCTTTTCGAAGGTGGGCAAAATCTGCTCAAAGAGGTTTTGAGTTCTGGCGATCTCGGCTTTTTCTATTCGCATCTGTCTCAGTCCGAAGATAAAAATGAAGATCACGCCAGCCAGCAACAGGATCAAAATCATTTCCACCAGACCGAACCTGGGTCCGACTTTCAGTTCGTCTCTGGCGGCAGAATCTGTCTGCTTTACTTCTTTGGGTTTGGTATCGTTGAGAACAGGGGTTTTCTTTTTATCCATGACATCAGCCATGTGAACCTCCAGGGTATAGTTCTTTTTTTTTCATAATTTATAGCAAGCCATTTTTGTCAAAGGATTTGTTACAATCCCCAAAATCTGAAGGAGCGGAAGAGCATGATCTCGTGGGTGATGGCCTTGTCTTCGTGCTCAAATCTGAAGGTGTAAGTGAGGCGGAACTTTTCAGGCAGGAAGAGCCGCAGGGATGTGTCGTGGGTCACCGTGATCTTGGTCTGGCTCTGCAAATCGGTGGCTTCCTGCAGGGTGACCATGTAGTCCAGATAGAGCTTGCGTCCCAGGTATTTACTGATGGAAACGTTGAGATTGTTGAGCAGGATGGACGAGCTGAACCTGGCCACGTCTCCCATCAGTTGGTTCATGTTGCCAAAGCCGCCGGATTGACCGGAGACCGTGGAATACTCGTTGAACAGGTTTTGGATAAAGCCCGCGTTGATGCTCACGCTATCCAGCCTCAGCCAGCGGCGCAGGCTGTTTTCCACCGGCAGGAGGAAGGGGGCCACCAGCGAGGAATTGAGATTGTCCGAGATCAGGTTGAGCGCCTCATCCTTCAGGGCGTTGCCATCCTGCTGCCCCTCTTCATTTCCAGAGGCGCTGTATCTGAGCCGTGCAAAGATGTTGGAGATGGTGCGGTCGTCCGGATTATCGCTCTGGAGCGAGAATTTGAGGCGGTCAAAGATCGGTTTGGAGGTGTCGGAATCGGTGCTTACCGCCAGAGTGATGATGGTTCCGTCCTCCGCCCTGCGGTAAAACGAACCC
Source organism: Cloacimonetes bacterium UBA4175 (assembly GCA_002379855.1). Taxonomy (GTDB): domain Bacteria; phylum Cloacimonadota; class Cloacimonadia; order Cloacimonadales; family Cloacimonadaceae; genus Syntrophosphaera. The sequence continues at coordinate 10,110 of DFUX01000067.1, forward strand.
TCGATATCGATCAGGTCTTGGGATTCCAGGATGTTGATGGTGAGTTCCTCAGCCTGGAAAACGGTGCCAAAGAAGTCGATGGAGCCGCGTTGCGCCAGGAAATATGCCTCCGCGGCGTGCCACTCCTTGCCGTCATAGATGATATGCAGATGGGCGTCCGGTTCGATATAAAGCTCTGTGGGGTAGGTGGTGTATTTGATGTTGTCCTTCAGGCGGATCATCAGATCCATGGTGAAGGGCAGGGGAAGTTCCTCAGTTTGCTCCTGCGGTTTGCTGAGCGCGCCGCTGAAGCTGTAGATCAGATTGAGGAGGTTGTCGGTATTGGGCGGATACACGGCATCCGCGTTGTAAACCAGCACTTCCGCCGAGATCGCCATGTCTTCAAAAGGGCCGCGCACGGTGGCATATTCGGAGTTTTGCCCGCGCAACACAATGTTGCTGGAAGTGCGGGGCACGGTGAAGAGGGGGATGTTGGCAATGATGCCCGGTTCGTCGATCTTGAGCTTCAAGCTGCCCAGATCCAGAAATCCCACCGAGAAATGAGAGCTGCCGTCCTCGCTAAACTCGTTGAGGATGGTCAGCTTGCCTTTGCCCATAAAGGCATGGGCGGAGTCGATGTTCACCCTGTTGTTGTCAAAACTGAGTTCAAAGTTGAGATCGCGGATCGGTTCAGGCTGGTCTTTGAGAGAAATCGTAGCCCGCCTCAGGGAAAGATTTCCGCTCTTGATCAGGAACTGGTCTTCCAGGGTTTGCACCGTGCATTGCAGGTCGGATTCGCCGCGGGCTGAGGTGATGATATCCAGAGACCTGTCCAGCCAGTCAAAGAGATATCCCTGCACCCTCAGTTCCAGGCTGTTGTCGCCCTCAAAGAAGTTTTGGGTGAGGAAGTTGTAATCCAAGGCGCCGGAACATTCCACTTTGGCCAGATCAGCCGCGCGGACGAACAGGGTGTCCACCCGCAAAAGCTCTGGCAACTGAGCCAGCCGCACATCCAGGTCTTCCAAGTCCAGCATATCCGGAATGCTGATCTTTGGAGAGTTCAGATCGGCAGTAAAACTGATCTCCCGTTCCGCGCTGATGAAACTGTCCACGGCCAGGCCAAGTTTTCCGCTGATCGCGCCTTCCGCCGGAGCGGATTCCAACAGGTCGCCAAAGCCCAGCTTGTCGAGCGTGGCTTTCAGGTCCAGGGAGCCTTTGTCGATGAGATTGGCGGTGCCTTGCAGCGCGATTAGCTGACGCAGCGGATTGTTCACCGTTCCCGCAATCTCTATATGCTCCGGCTGCCCCTGTAAACTTAGCCTTGCCTGCAGGGGCTGGACTCCAGGCAGTTTCAGTTCACCCAGCATCACCTCCGCTTGCAGTTCATCGCCGCGTTGCTGATTGTAGCTCACAGAGAGCCCCAGGCCGGAAAAATCAGGCAGGTCAAGGATTGGATAATAGTCGCTGATCTGGCTGCTGGAAAGGTCTTTCAGGCTGAGATCAAAGGCGAAATCCCGCAGGTCGTTCAGATCCAGGTCCCCGCTGAGCAGGAGTTGCTGATTCAAATCGAGCGAATGGACTTTCAGGGCAGTGTTATCCAGTTCGCACACCAAATCCAGATCGAGAGGCTGGCCATTGAAGCTGCCGGATTCTGTTTTCAGGGAGGCAAAACCCTTATGCGACTTCAAGTTGTAGGAGCCAATCAGGTCCAGCCCGGAATTCAGTTCGATCTGTCCCCGGGTGCCAAGCGTCAGGCTCGAGGAAGCGACAATCTCATCTCCCTGTATAAAAGCGGAGAGCTGTCCGCCCACCAGGGGGGCGAGCTGGCTTAGCAGCGGATGGGGATAGATTCCAGCTACTTCCAGGGCATTGAGGTTGGCATCAAACAGCAAATTCCGGTCCAGCAGATCACCCACCGCGCTGATTTGGGTGCCGTCCGCAGCTTTAAGATCCAAGTCCACATAGTAGTTCTGTTGTTGTCCGCTGCTTGCTGGAACAAGCAATAACTGCCCAATGATACCATCAAAACTCATTCCCTGGCCACGGAAATCGATACCACCAAAAGTGGCTTTCACTTCCGGCAGCTTATCATACAGGGCAAGCTCGAGCTCAGCCGAGCCGTCAATGCTCAGAGGAGGGTTCGCGCCTGCCACAGGGGAGACATCCAGGGTGGCAAGCAGGCGGCGATACTTGGTGTCCATCGCGCCAGCCAGGCTGACCGCCAGACCGTTCCAGATCGCATCCTGCAAACTGAAAGAAAGCTCTTCCTCGCTATAGTTGGCTTCCAGAGTAACCGCTCTGACCTCCTGTCCCTGATAGGAAATGCCGGGGGATGAAGCCTGCAAGGAAAGCGAGGGAGATTTGAGCGGCCCTTCCGCAAAGAGCTGAGCGTCCACCCGTCCCGACAGGCCAGGATCGAGCATGCCAAGATCCAGTTGGAGGGTCAGTTCGCTGGGCTGAAGGGACATCTTTCCCCCCAGGCCTGTCAAGCTCAGGCTTCCCCAAAAAGAGCTGCTTCCCACGCTGCTAGGCGAGATGTCGGCAGAAAGGCGGTCGCCATCTATCTCTGCCGTCAGATAAGGGATGCGTACCGGATAGTCATCTAACAGCGTGGCGTGGGTATTCCAGAGTATCGCCTTGCCGCTCATCTCGATGTGGGCATTTTTGGCGGGCTGGGAAGCGTCAAGCACAAGGTTAAGTTCCGTGCCCGCGCCCTTGATCTGGGGATGGTCGATGTATTGTGGGACAAAGTTGCTGATCTCGGCATGGCTGGAAACGAGGCGTCCCTTGTCCAGAACCGCCGTGGCAGATATTAGCCCCTTGCTGGAGCTGCGCGCGCTGAGGCTGACTCTGGTTACCCTGGAATTGCGCGCCTCAATATCGATGGCGCCAAGGCTGTCCGCCAGCACCAGCATGCCTTCTTCCGTGAGCGCGAGCGGTATTTCGCCCCGAAAGCGGAAGCTGGATTCCTTAACTTTCAGGTCATTGAAAAAAGGGGTCAGATCCGGAAGCTCAAACCTCTTGCCAGGTTTCTTGGGTTCTTCATCGGGCAAGAGGTTGAAGGCTACATCCGCCTTGTTGATCTCAATATGGTTCAGGATGTTGCGGATTTTGAAACCGGAAACGATAAAGCGCAGCAGATTGAAGCGCACCCGGGTGTTGTCCACCTCGAAAGAGAGTGAGTTATCCGCTGCCTTGAAACTGATGCCCTGAGCATAGACCTGCCTGTCACTGATGGTGAAATCCGCAATGCGCAACTTTCCGCCGAGCGCCTTTCCCGCTTCCCGCTCCACTATTCCCTTCACAGTGCCCTGCAGGTCGAGGGCATACCACGCGAAGAAGAACAAGCTGTTGATCAGCAGCAGAAAGATAATGAACGACAGGAACTTGCGCGGGCGTTTCATGGTCTCAGATCAGTATCCCGTCTCTCAGTTCATATCTTTTTTGGCTGCGTCCGGCAAGCTCTGCGTCATGGGTCACGATCACAAAGGTCTGCCCCAGTTCCCGGTTCAGCTTCTCGAAAAGGTTCCAGATTTCCAGGCTGTGCTGTGGATCAAGATTGCCCGTGGGTTCATCCGCCAATACTATTTTGGGTTTGTTGATCAGGGCTCGCGCCAGCGCCAGCCTTTGCTGTTCGCCTCCGCTGAGCATATTCGGATAGTGGTTCACCCGCTGCTCCAAACCAAGCATGGCCAGCAGTTCATCCGCCCGCTGGAAAGCGCTGTGCTTGTTCGAACCGGAAATCAGCATCGGCAGGGCAACATTTTCTCTGGAGTTCAAGTCCTCCATCAGATAGTGAAACTGAAACACGAAGCCGATATCCCGGTTGCGGATCTGGTTGGCTTTGGCCATTTTGGAAGACACCTCTTCACCGCCGATCAGCACTTTGCCGCTGTCGGGATCATCCAAAAGCCCCAGAATATGCAAGAGCGTGCTCTTTCCGCAGCCTGATTTTCCGGTGATGCAGACAAGCTCCCCGCATTCCACTTCAAAGTTGGTATCTCTAAGCACTTCTATGTGTTGACCCCGGTCAGAGTAGGTCTTACGCAGCGATTTTCCAGCCAGGCAGATCAATTTGTTTCCTCCTCAGGGATTGCGCAGCAGATCGATGATGAACATGCGGTCTATCCTGCGCAGGGGGATTCTGATGCACAAAATGGCGACAACGGCGGCCACCAGAAAGATCACCAGTTGGTTCAGCGGTGAAACGTAGAGCTCGAGGCGGTTGATAAAGTAAACTTCCCCCTTGAGCTGATAGAAGCGCTGATGCACCACCAGCCAGGAAAGGATATAGCCAAAGAGCTGCCCGATAAGGATGGATGCCAGGCAGACAAAGGCCACCTGATAATAGAGCAGCCGCTTGATGGTGCCTGAGCTGGCGCCCAGGGTCTTGAGCACCGCGATCTCGTTCTTTTTGTCATAGATCAGTGTGCTTACCGCGCTGATCACATTGATTCCGGCGATCAACAGCAGAAAGCTGAAGACTATAAAGATAAGCCACTTCTGCATTCTTACTATACGCAGCAACTGGGTGTTGGCCACTCCTGTGGCGCTCATATCCCGGCCTAACAACTTGCCATAGTCATAAGCCAAGTCTTCCACTCCGTCGAGGTATTCAGGTTTGAGCTTAATCTCCAGGTTGCTGAAACCCTCAGGCAGGCTGATGATCTCTCGCGCATCATTCAGATTGCAGATGATCAGGGAACGGTCGTATTCGTAAAAACCAGAGTCGTAGATGCCTGTAATTTTCATGGGACGATCGTTGGGATACAGTCCCAGGGGGCTGATCTGATCCATTCTGGGATAGACCAGATGCAGGGTGTCGCCCAGAGCCAGTCCCAGTTCCCTGGCCAGATAGCTGCCCACGACTACTTCTCCCTGACCCGCAAGGGCCTTGCCTTTTTTAACATATTTGGCATAGTTGACACGCTCTCCCTGTTTCCAGGCATAGGCATTCACCAGCCCGCCCCTGACCTTACTTCCGTTGTAAGCCATCAGGTTGAAAGTGAGTTTGGGTGTGAGCGAAGCTATCTCCGGCTGTTCCGCGAGCGCCTGCCTGGCAGTTTCGCAGTCTTGGGGAGCAAGGAATTGCGAGTACACCGCCTGTATGCTGATATGGGGAAATGAATCCAGCAAAGCGGATTTCAGGGCTCGCTCATAGCCTTCAAAGAGGTTGAGGGCGGCCGTGAGGATGCCCACGGAAAGTACAATCCCCAACACCATAAATACAAAACTGAAGCGCAGGAGATTGCGCTTGGGATCTTGCACATAGCGTTGCAGGAAAAAGCGCTCCACCTGATTCACTCTATTTGGCCTCCGGTGCGGGCAGATTGATTGTCTTCTCTATCGAAACAGGCAGGCCCTGTTCAGGAAACACCCGGTTGATGATCAGTTCAGAAATCAGCCCCAGAGAGATGAACTGCAATCCGCCCAGGATGAGCATGATGCCCAAAAAGAGCAGGGGCCGGTTGTAAAGCGGCTGTCCAAAAAAGAGTTTGAGGACCGTGAGATAGATCGTGATGGCGGTTCCCAACAGCGTGGAGATCAAGCCGATGCGGCCAAAGAGATAAAGCGGGCTTTTGACATATTGGGTCACCATCTTCACCGTGAGCAGGTCGAAGAACCCACGCAGATACCTCTCGAACCCATATTTGGATTTGCCAAATTCGCGCCGCCTGTGCTCCACCGGTATCTCGGTGATCCGGTAACCCAGAGAGTGTGCCAGCGCGGGGATGTAGCGGTGCATTTCGCCATACATCCTCAATTCCTTGACCACCTCCCGGCGGTACGCTTTGAACCCGCAGTTGTAATCACGCAGTTTGAGGCCGAAAGCTCGGGCGGTGACAAAGTTGAACAGCTTTGAAGGTATCACCTTGTGCAGGGGATCCAGGCGCTTGCGCTTCCATCCGGTCACCAGATCCCAGCCTTCATCGAGCTTGGCCAGAAAATGGGGAATCTCTTGGGGATTGTCCTGCAGATCGGCGTCCAATGTAAAGACCACATCCCCCTGGGCAAGCTGGAACCCGCACTGCAGAGCCGCCGCCTTGCCAAAGTTGCGGCGAAACTTGACCACCCGGATATTGGCATCAGCCGCCGCCAGTTCAGACATCACGTCAAAGCTCGCATCCTTGCTGCCGTCATCGATGAAGATGATCTCATAGGCGTGGGGATGGCTGTTGGCTACTATTTCTGCCGCCAGTTGCCGCAGAGAATCCTGTTCGTTGAGGGTGGGGATCACATAGGAAAGCAACATACAAACTTCCTTACTCAAACAAATATCCTGGTGATTGACATGACCAGGGCGGACGCCAGCGGCATTTCCAGATTGTCGTCTATGGGCAGGTTGGCCACCTCGGACGCCGTTGCCGCCAGAGCGCCGGTGAAAGCTGTTATGGGATTGAGCTTGAAGGCAAGTGCATAGACGAAACAGCTCAGAAAACAGGCCAGGCTGCCTTCCAAAGATTTATTGCCGCCGCGAAACTTGCGCTTGCCCAGGTTTATTCCCACCAAAGCGGCGAAGGTATCCCCGATCGAAAGGAAGGACATGGCAAAGAAAGCCACTTCCGGCTCGAAGAACGTAACGCAGATCATTGCCGAAAAAAGCAGATAGGTGGCTCCGGTAAAATCGCGCACCTCATGCTTGCGCAGCACGATGCCGAAAATCTTCCAGAAAGTCTTGCGGAAACTTTTCTGCCAGAAGCGGTGGAACTCTACGACCATGCACACCATGAACGCCGCCAGCAACAGATAGGACATCCAGTCGCGATGTTCAAAACCCAACACATACCTGTAGAAAAGCGGGATCGACAGCGATCCGATGTGGATGCTTTTGCGCAGGGTTTCTTTCAGGTGGATCATGGGCTTGGCTACCTTGATTGTAGGTCTTTCTTTTTGCGAAACTCCAGCAAGCGCACTGTCTGGGGCCCTTTCCAGGAAACGATCGCCTCGCCTTGCCCCCCGGTACGCAGATTGCTTCCGCAGTTTTCGATATTGAAGCGCTTTTGGAGATCATCGGCACTAACGTTGCGGATCAGGATGACAGGCTCGGGATTCTGCTGGCCAAAGGGGAGCAGCAGTTCAAGCTCCCGCCAGGCTTCCACGCTGAGGTCTGCCAAATCCGCTTTGGCGTCCACTTCAATTTCCCGCTTGGCATGATCCTGATCCAGTTCGGACTTGAGGTATTCGTTGTAGCATTCCAGGAAGGCGTCGTAATTTTCCGGCTCCAGCGAGAAACCCGCCGCTTTGACGTGCCCGCCATACTGGATCAGCAAATCCCGGCAATGTCGGAAGGCCTCCACCATGTTGAATCCATCGGAGCAGCGCCCTTCACAGACGATATGTCCGTTGTGCGGGGCGAGGATAATGGTGGGTGTCCCCAGTTTGTTCAGAATATAGGTTGCAGCCGTGCCAAGCAGGCTGTAGGGGATCACTCCCTCGTCGTCAAAATAGATGAATCCGTTGCCCTCATAATCCACGGTGATGGTGTCCAGAAACCTGAAGACCTTGTTCAGTTCGCTTTCCCATTGCTTTTTCTGGGCTTCCATGTCTTCAAACAGCTCGGCTTTGGCGTCGCCCATCTGCAACAAAAAGCGCATCGCGGTGTGTTGGCCCCGTTCTTCCCTGCCATTGGCGATCAGCCTGGATGCCGACTGCATAAAGTTGAATATGTCCGTATAGCTGTCGATGCGGTTGAAGTTGCGCAGCAAAAAATCCACGCTCTGGTCATGTATATCGTTCCATCTTTCAAAGACATGACGCACGATTACCCTGTTCAGGCCGATCATCGGCACCTTGTCCGCGATGGAGCCAACCGCCGTCCAGAAGAACGCGGATTCCGGCACGGGATGTTCGAGCAGCCTGCCCAGATAGCGGGTGAGCATCAACACAACCCCCACTCCCGCCAAAGCTTTGAAGGGATACTGGCAGTCAGGCAGTTGGGGATTGACGATGCCATAGGCTTTGGGAAGCTGCTCCGGCTGGATCAGGTGGTGATCCACGATGACCGTGTCGCAGCCAAGCCTGCTGAGGGCATCCACCCCCTGATAGCTGGAAATGCCGTTGTCAACGGCGATCGCCAGCGTGTAGCCTCCATCGCGCACATAGTCGATGAAGCCCTGCTGAATGCCGTGCGGTTCCAGGTTACGGTTGGGGATGAAGTAGTTGTGCCTCTGATAGCCGCAGGAGTTTAAAAACTGGTAGAGGATGTAGGTGCTGGTGATGCCATCCGGATCGTCGTGGCCGAAAATCACCAGCGGTTCATTGGAATAGAGCGCTTTGCGGATACGTTCGGAAACCAGGCCGATATTGGCAAGCAGCGCTTCATCGGGCAGGTCTTCCACTGTAGCGCGCAGGTCAGCTTCCAGAAATCCTCTCCTGGCAGCCACCGCGCGCAGAATTCGTTTACCTTCCGGGTTTGCTTGTGATCCCATCACTATTCAGCGTCCTCCTTCACAGGTATCTCTCTGGGGGCGCTGCGGTTGGCGGCTTTGTTCAGAAGGTCGGAACCGGTAAAGCCAAACATCAGCATGAAACTGTTGTCGGAAAGCCCGTTCTGATCCAGCGATCCTCTTTGCAGATACTGAAAACCGATGTCGATCCTGTTTTGCCCATCCTTGAATTTCAAAGACATGCCTCCGCTCAGCGTCAGCTCGTCCAGATACTCTCCGCCGGAGCGGAAAGGCAACTGGCGATAGGCAACGCCAGCCCGCAGAGGCAGCCTCAATAACACCTTTTTATCCTTGTCTGGAGCCGGTTCATAAGCCAGCCCCAGCCCCAGTTTCCAGCCATCCCGGTAATCCCGCTCATTTATCTGGCTCCACAGCTCGTAGTTCAGGTCGCTGGCCACTTTGATCTCCTTGCTCAAACGCGCGGTTCCGCTCAAGCCGAACCTGTCGGGAAGCTTGTATTCGCAGTCGCTTTGCTCCTCCTCGTGGATGGAGGTGCGGGTCTCATCGCCTTTGAGGGTGGCACGCAAGCCGTAGTACGCGCCAAAGGAGTAGTTGTCAAAATACTTGAGCACCCCGGCGGTCAGGCTGGGATTGCTGTATCCCCTGGAAAGCTCTTCCCTGGTGTTAAAATACACGTCCGCGTCAGTGCGTGACAAATTGCGCGTCTCGTGCCCGAAATAGTAGTTGCCGCTCACTCCCGCCTGAAATCCCGGCCACGCGTAGCTGTAGATCAGATCGCCCCGGAACAGGTATCTGTCCATGCTTTGCTTTTCCAGCGAGCCGTTGAACTCTCGCTGGTTTTCCACCACCCCGGAGGCCTGGGAATGGAACTGGAAGCCCACGCGGTGGCTTTTGACGGGAACGCTCAGGCTGAAATAGGGGAAGTCCAGCGAGTTGTCCAGATAGCTGTAATCGCCTCCCCCGTCCCTGGAACGGTACCGGTTGTAGCCGGCCAGGATGCCGGTGGAAAACAGAGTCCGGTTGCCAAGGCTGCTCATGGCGGGGTTGCCGTAACCCGCGTTGACGCGGAAGATGTCGCTGGCGCCGGTGTCCCCCATACCCAGGCCGTAGATGTCCGTGCCGTAATACTGCACCGGAAAGCCGTCGTAGGAAAAGATGGAATTGCCCGCCCACAACCAGCCCGCGGCCAGACAGAGCGCGAAGCTCAGGATCAGTAGTTTATTCATTATCTATCTCTTTGGATTTATTTAGTTTTCTTGCTTTTTTTGCTTTTACCTTTGTGTCCGGCTTTGTGATGCTGCGGTTTCACCGGATCGGGTGGCACGCGGAAAAAGCGGTGCGCGTTGATAAAAGCTTGTTCGGCAATCTCGTTGGGCGTGGTTTCCCGCACCTCAGCCAGCTTTTCAGCCACCTTGTGCAGATGCAGCGGGCTGTTGCGCTCTCCCCGGTGATGCTGGGGAGGCAGGTAGGGGCAGTCCGTTTCCAGCATGAATTGGTCTGCCGGCACCATGCGGATCACGTCGTTCAGATTGGAATTGGCATAGGTGACCGTGGCGGTAAAGGAGATCATCCAGCCCTCATCCAGCACCTGCTGGGCAAAGATGATATCGCCGGAAAAGCAGTGGAATACAACGTCTTTGGCGTTCACGCTTTTCAGTATCTTGAAGCACTCCTGGTGAGCGTCCCGGTTGTGCACCACGATAGGCAGGTCATAATCCACGGCCAGCAGCGCCTGGTTGTAAAATACGTCCCGCTGCACCGTGAAGGGCGACAGGTTGCGGAAAAAGTCCAGCCCGATCTCTCCGATCGCCAGCACCTTTTTTTCTCTGGCCAGACGCTTCACAAACTCGGCATCGAACTCGGTGGCGTCATGGGGATGGTATCCCGCCGTGGCAAAGATATGGGGATGCTTCTTCGCCAGTTCCAGCGAATTAAGCGAGGTTTCGCGGTTAAAACCGACATTGATGATATACTCGATTCCGCTGTCGAAGCATTTCTGGATCAGCGCTTCCCGGTCTGGTTCAAAATCCGGCAGGTCGAGGTGGGCGTGTGTTTCAAACAGTCTCATGTATAGTGCTTTATCCCTAAGATATATTTCAAACAAGAAAAATACACGGCTGATTTCTTGTCAATTGAAAAGAACAATCCAGCCTCGCGGCAGAAGCTCTCCGCAGTTTTTTCCAACCGAATTGTTCCTTATGGATTGTCCACGGTATCATTTCTGAACGAGGCTCCCTTCAGATGCGTCTTTCCCGCGTCTTTGCCCTTTGCACCACAGTTAGTTGATAGTGCTTAATTATTTCCTTGACTTATATTGGCATCGGAATATTATGACTTGAACCACAAAATCTATGAGGTAAATTAAATGACAAAGATTACACGCATCATTCTGATAGCATTGGTTATAATGGCTGTCTCACAGCTTGCTTTCGCCTTTGAAAGCACCGTTAGCCTGCGCGGCGGACTCACCATGTCCAAAAGCGATTTTGACGGAACTGACGACACCCACGGCAATTTCGGCCTTTCCTATGAAGCCTGGCTCAAGGACTATCTGAGCGTCGGCATCGCTCCCTATTTGACCCGCATGGGCGGCGAGCGCGATGTGGATAAGCAACACCAAAACGGCAACTACGAAGCCAGCCTGATCGGCGCCGACCTGCTGGTCAAATACCGTCCCACCAAAAAAGCGGTCATCGATTTTGAAGACTGCGCCCTGACCCGCATCGCCCCCTTTGCCAATCTTGGCCTGGGCCTTGCCAGCTTCAGTTCAGAGGGTTACATCCAACCTGTATGGGCAGGCGCTCCACGGACAGATTATGACGAAAGCGGCCTGGCATTCATGCTTCCCACCTTTGGCGTGGGCGTCTCTTTCATGACCAAATGGAACCTGAACATGGACCTCGGCCTGCAGCTTGTGCATTCACTCAACGACAAGATCGACAACCTTGAGGAAGACGACATGAATGACGGCTTCCTCAATCCCTACCTGAGCGTTGGCTACACCTTCGGCGGCAAAAAGGACGACAGCTCCGCCCGCAGAAAACCCACCCGCATCCTGCGCAACTATGTGACCATGGAAGAAGACTTCTCCCTCAAGGGAGTCCAGTTTGAATTTGACAGCGACAAGCTGACCAACGAAGCCCAGGACATCCTCAAGGAAGTGGTGGATGCCATGCAGAAAAGCCCCAAGGTCAAACTCGACATCCAGGGCCACACCGACAACGTCGGCACCGACAAATACAACGATGACCTCTCCCTGCGCCGCGCCGAGTCTGTAAAGAAATTCCTGGTCAGCAACGGCATCGATGAAGCCCGCCTCACCACCCAGGGCTTTGGCTCCTCCCAACCCATCGCCACCAATGATACCGAAGAAGGACGCGCCGAAAACCGCCGCATCGAATTCGTTATCGTTAAGTAAGGTATTACGTTAGGCAGCCGCAACGCGCTGCATAATTCTTCAGCCCCCATACGTTTGGGGGCTTTTCTTTGCCCCTTTCGCATGGTACTTGCCAATTAATGCGCCCGCCTGAAATAAATGCCGCCCTCATTTGACGGGGTGGGCTAAGTCTATATTTTCCTTAGGTCATCCTTAACTTGGTGAGGGATGACCTAAGGATGATGGCAGCAAATGCAGTAGCAGCAAGGGAGAGCGCTATGAAGGAATATGCAGATTATTGCCGTTGTTATTGGTGAATGTCATACTATATTGTTTGCGTTCTTTTCCTGAGATAGTGAAAAGGATTATAGAACGCGGATAACTGGATCGACAGGATCAGCAGGATATTTGAAGTTGGAAAGGTGGTTCACGCAGATTGGCGCAGATAAAAAGCGCAGATATTTGAAGGTGGAATGGTGAGCTGAAACAAGTCCAACAAGCTATATACTATGTCATCACGGGCAAGTCGGGGACCTTTGGGGTGGCAAAATCCGTTTGCCACAGAGACCGGAGGTCTCT
>DFUX01000068.1 GCA_002379855.1 Cloacimonetes bacterium UBA4175
CCATGATTGAACTTGAGCCTCAAAAAAGCCCGGCGTAGTCACCGGGCTTGATATAGGTTGGCTTCAGATGGTCAGATCTGCAGGTTCAGGGCATCCACCACCATTTTTTGCAGCTCTGGCTTCTCTTTCAGGTCGCTGTCCATCAGGAAATCCCGGCGTTGCTGGAAACGGTCCTTGAGCAAGTTGAGATACTTTTCAGGGTTGCCGCGCTTGGTGGGATCATAGCGGTCGTAGTAGCCGGGCAGAATCTTTTCCACGCTTTCCCGGGTGGGGATCATGGCACCGGGCAGCAGCTTCCACTCCTCCCACTCAAGTTGATCGAGCAGGATGGCGGTTTGCAGAGTGAGAGATGTTTTGAGGGGTATGGGCTCCAGAACATCATCGGACTCTTTCCAATAACCGCGTGAGTTGAAGCAGTAGAAATCCGCGCCGTTGTCGGCAACCTGGATGAAGGCTTCCACGTCGCGGTAGAGTTCATAAACCCTGAAAGGATTGGCGAAAGGCTCGAAAACCAGCTTTTGCAATTCCTCTTCGGTCACGTTTTCCGCGCGGTTGCGCTGGGTCATCAGAGCCGCGCCCATGGCAATGGCCAGATGTTTGTTATTGAGCCGCACGATTGGAGGCAGCACCGAGTCTTTCATCAGCCAGACAAGGGCCTTGGGAAACGAGCAGCGGTTCACATATTTGCCCAGCAAACTGCGATCCAGCAAGGCGCGTCCGTTTTGGTTGCGGGTATCCTGGCCGATGGGCAAACGCTTGCCGTCCAGTTCAAGAACGGTGTGGTTCATAACAGCCAGGGCGTATTTCCAGTCCGGATGATCCGGCGGGCGGCTGTCGGTTTTGTCAAACAGGGTTGGCTCCCACACACGGCAGAGCTTGTTTTCCAGGTCGATCTGGAAAGCATCGTCGTGGAGCACGACTTTGGATACTCCGGCGGGCATGGTGCCGGCATTGTCGTGGCTATTGGTGTGAGATGATTTGCCAGTTCCGGAAAGGCCATAGAAGGCGATGGAGCGTTTACCCAGGGCGTGGTATTTTGGATCGTCGCAGGTGCTGAAATCCAGTTCCTTGATTCCGCCATGGCAGGCAGCCATACCAATGCGGATACCGGAAGTCCAGGCCAGGGTGAGCGTCCCCTTCTTGCGTTCGCCAAAATAGCGCATGCCCAAGTTCACGATCACATTATGCTTTTCATCCACCAACGCCAGTTGGGGCGCGCCCACGTTGTTGTAGAAAGGATCATCGCAGGTCCATTCGTTGAATGCCACAAGGATGATATCCTGGATCGGCAGCTTGGGGCTTTTCTCATACTGCTCGCGGAGCTGCTCGTATGGGGCAAAGTTGAGCAGCCAGTTGTAGAGGTTGACCACATCTGTCTCGGTGGTCACGAATGTGGCTTTGATCATCAGGTCCTTATCCATGCCCAGGATTGCCTCGGCCTTGATAAGCGGGTAGTGTTGCATCTGCCAGACTGCCTCGCGGAAATCTCCTTCCAGCTTGTTCTTTTGGGAAGGGTCCAGGCGATGGTAAAAACGGCGGGCTTTGGCGGTGCGCCCGATGATTTTGCCGTGGCAATCGTCCAGCACCCTGGTATCAGCGGGAAGATTGTGCAGCTTTACGAACTCCGGATAGACCGGAAGGTCGGTGACAATCACACCCGGCTGCTTTTTGGCCATTTCATAAGCCTGGCGGATGTCGAGTTTGCGAACGTTGTTGTCGTTGATTAGTGTTTCCGCGATGGCGCGGATGGGAGACATCTCCTTTAGATTGCTGTAGTATTCAGCACTGCTCTTGCTTGCCATGTTTTCCTCCAATTATGGCTGTATTTAATGAGTATTATTCGTTGTTGCATCGTCAAGTTCAAATCAGTTGCAGTTCTTTGCCTATCTTGCTGAACTTATCCAAAGCGAAATCCAGCTGCTCTTTGGTATGGGTAGCCATAAAGGAGCAGCGGATCAGACAGGAATTGGGCGGGACTGCAGGCGGGATCACAGGATTGATGAAAACACCCTCTTCGCCCAGGCGTTTCCACATCTCAAAGGCGACTGACATTTTGCCCACATGCAGGGGAATCACCGGCGTGCAGGATTTGCCAGTATCATAGCCCATGCCCTTGAATTCGGAAAGCATATAGTTGGTGTTTTCCCAGAGTTTGGCGATGCGCTCTGGCTCTTCCTTCATGATCTTGATTGCCTCGAGTACGCTGGCCGTTGATGCCGGCGGCAATGACGCCGAGAAGATCAAAGCGCGGGATTTGTGTTTAAGGTAATGGATCAGGTCTTCATCCGCGGCGATAAATCCACCCACGGAAGCCAGGGATTTGCTGAAGGTTCCCATGATCAGATCTGTGTCGGCAGTCACGCCAAAGTGTTCAGCCGCTCCGGCGCCGGTGACGCCCAGCACTCCAAGGGAATGGGCTTCATCCACCATCAGGTTGGCACCGTATTGCTTGGCCAGGGACAAAATATTGGGCAGATCGGCGATATCGCCTTCCATAGAATAAATGCCATCCACAATGATGAGGCTGTTGCTGCCCTGGACCCTCTGCAGCAACCTTTCGAGGGACTTCATGTCGTTATGGTTATAGCGCAGCATTTTTCCCTGTGATAGCAAACAGCCGTCGATGATGGAAGCGTGGTCATACTTGTCTATAAGCATGTATTCATCTTTTGCGACCATGGTGGAGATGCAGCCCACATTGGCCTGATATCCCGTGGGATAGGCCAAAGCGGCATCTTTACCAACCAACTCGGCCAGAGCGGCTTCCAACTCGATGTGGATATCCAGCGTTCCGTTCAGAAACCTTGAACCAGCGCACCCGCTGCCATACTTCTCCACTGCTTTGATGGATGCCTCCTTCACCCTGGGATGACTGGTGAGCCCCAGATAGCTGTTGGAACCCATCATCAGCATCTTCTTACCATTGCAGATCACCTCGGTGTCTTGCTCGGAACTTATCACGCGGAAATAGGGATAATAACCCATTGCTATGGCTTTCTTTGCCTCATCATACTGATAGCATTTATCAAATAGGCTCATTTATACCTCTTCTATATTAATCGAAACTGTTTTAAGTTAATGTATAGCTCGCGTACCAGGCTGTAAACAATATATACCAAGGGCACGGAGAACAGCATCCAGATGATGCCGCCGAACCAGCCTCCAGCCAATACGGTTACCAGCACGATCAGGGGGTGCATCCTGATAGTCTTGCCCACCACTACCGGGTAAACAAAGTTGTTGTCCAATACTTGCACCAGATACATGGCCAGAGCCGCATAGATCATCATGGACAACGGCTTGCCGGTGATCAGCACGGTTAGCACAGCCAAAGCAGCACCCATCCAGGGTCCAATGTAGGGTATGATGTTGGCCACACCGGCAGTAATGCCTATCAGCACCGCGTATGGCACTCCCGCAATGGTGAGCGCCACCGATGTCATGATGCTTACCGCAATCACCTCCAGCAACATGGCGCGCAAGAATCTGCCCACGGTTTCATCGATCTTGTCTTGCAGGATCACAGCCAGTTCAAAAAAGCGGTTGGGCACCAAAGAAAGCATTCCTTTGCGTAACGCCTGCTTGTCCTTTAACATGAAAAAGCTGAATACGGGCACAGTGATCACAAAGGATATCATGCTCAGGATGGTCTGGTAATTGTCCACCAGTAGTTTTGGCAGTTCGCCCAGAAGCTGGTTGCCGGTCTCGATCAGGTGCACAAATTTGGCGGAAAACCCCAAACTGGGAACCTGCTTGTCGATGTTCTGCAAAAACTCGAAGACCGAGCGTACGAAAGGCAAGGCCAGGACCTGCTCGCTGACAGGTTTATCGGAATATTGAAAGAGCGCCATTAAGTTATTCCCCTGGTTAATCAGCATGGGAACCATTCTGGTGGTGAAAAGCGCCAATACTCCAGCAATAACCGCATATACCATCAACACTGATAGCCAGCGCGGAACCCTGCGGTATTCCAAACTTGTTACCAGAGGGTCAAGTATATATGCAAACACCAACGACGCGATCAGATAACTGAACACGGGACGGTAGAAAATAATACCCAGCACGACCATGGCCAGGATTATCACAATGAAGACGATCTTCGTCCAGTTCATGATTAGTATCCGGAACCCATATCCTGCAGGTAACTGGCAAGAAATTTGCCGCAGGCTTTCAGCAACTTGTTTCCCAAACGCTTATTCTTGCTGATCAGATCTTGAAAATCGCTTTCTGTGAGGGCCAGGACGCTAAGGTCAGTGAGCGCGGTGGCGCTGCCGCTGCGTTTGTTGTTCCCAAACAGGTCTATAACCCCGATAAACTGGTGTTTTTTTAGAACAGCAGATCCTTGTGGGTTCAGCTTGCCTGTCACCTGCATCTCCCCGGAAACGATGAAAAACAGCACTTCCAGAGGATGTCCCTCCTCGAAGAGCACCTCGCCAGCCCTGTATTCACGGTTGTGTAAACAGGCATTGACCAGGCTCAGCTCAAAGGGGTTGAGTTCCCGGAAAAGCATGTACTTTTTCAAGGCCTGGTGTTCATTAGGTTTTCTGATTACCTTCCAAAGCCACTTGAGATAGTTTTTTACCATCTGATCTCCCTGTTACTTACTGATCAAGGGCACAAAAGCGCAGGCGCCATGCTCGGAAACGGAATACCCGTTTTCAGTGCGTATCACCTTGGTGAGGATCTGATAATCACCCGCCCCCACCGGCACAACCAAAATCCCGCCCGGTTTCAGCTGCTCCTGCAAGCGCGGGGGAATCTGACTGGCTCCTGCGCTGACTATTATCTTATCAAACTCCTTATGAGGCGGATATGCCTTGAGCCAGCCTTGCGCCCCATCGCCGATGCGGAAATAAATATTCTTGTAACCAGCCTCTTTCAATACTCCCTGGGCTGTCAAAGACAGTTCCTCCAACCTCTCCACGCTGCAAACTTCTCCCGCGATTTCAGCAAGTAACGCGCACTCGTAACCGGAGCCAGTGCCAATTTCCAGCACCAGGTCCTCCGGCTTCAGCTCCAAGTGTTCCAGCATGATAGCAACCATCAGGGGTTGGGAGATGGTCTGTTCCAATCCAATGGGAAGAGGCCGGTTGCGATAGGCATAATCTTTGTACTGAGGCGGCACATATAGTTCTCGGGGAACCTTGCTGAAGGCCGCCAGGACAGCTTCATCCCTGATACCTTGCTGTCTCAGCTCCTGCACCAGCAGCTTGCGTTGATCTTCAAAGCGCATGAACTTTCCTTAGTTGCAGCAAGCCATTTTCTTCCAACCATTCCAGGATGGCGGGGAAGGAATCCGCCCTGGTGAGATTGAAACCCAGCGGCGTGAGGGATATGTAATGTTCCGAGACGGCTTCCGAATCCGATCCTTTCAGGGTTTCCCAGACGGGTGCATCGCCGCCTACCCGGTAGGTGAAACCATCCTCCAGTTCATCCACTACTTTGATAAAATTATAGTATTTGCGATGTCCGGTGCAGGTTAATCTTACGCCCTTGATCGCGTCAGAATGTATATTGGGTATATTGATGTTTAAAATACCCCGTTCCGGGATCAGATCGCAGATGCCAAGATCCAGCATTTTGACCATCCAGGCAGCAGCGGTTTCGAAGACCTGTTCTTTGTAAGATGTTATCGAGACAGCTATTGCCTTGAATCCCAGAAAGCAAGCCTCCACAGCGGCTCCCACAGTTCCGGAATAGAGGACGTCCTCCCCCATGTTCTGGCCAGCATTGATGCCCGAAATGACAAGATCAACTGGTTCGCTGATGACCTTTTGCAGAGCTATAACCGAGCAGTCCACAGGGGTTCCGTCCACGCTGTATTCCCGCTCGTTCAGTTTGGTCACGCGCAGGTCTCTGCGCAATGTGATCGAGTGCGAAGCGGCGCTGCGCTCGCGATCCGGCGCCACAATCACTATCTTGTGGCCAGCCTTGCTCAAATGTTCCGCCAGGGTGCGAATCCCGGGGGCGTGAATACCGTCGTCATTGGTCAATATAATTCGCAATTCAATCTCCTCAGATTACCGTATTAGATCCAAAACTTAAAGATTAGTAATATAACTAACGCTGTACTTACCAGTAAAAGCAAAAAGAGCCAGTGTTCCCGAAAGAAGTTTTTCACGCTCCTTCCACGTCTTTTCTTATACCTGACGTTTTTAGGTCGAGTATTCTTGTTAAATAATCTTTTAAGTGACCTGCGGGGAGCGTAGCGCATTTCCCTGTAGGCTCTCTGAGCCGCGGTCAACCATTTGATCGTTCCATCTTCCAACAGATATGGCCTATAACCCAAACTCACATAATGCTTCTTCTCGTTTTCAGAATATCCTGTAACACTTTCAGGATCAAGCTCTTTAACTATCATGTGTCGTTTGGTACTCATAAAAAAACCTCTTTCATTAATCCAATATGGAGCTGAATCATTTTGTCAAGCAATATCTCCAAATATCTGGTTTCATGACTTTTTGGAGGCAAATTCAGATGCTTCACTGAAAAGATATAGCTTCTTCTTACCATATCCGGAACAGCTTGGTTCAATCAAAGCATCAAGGCTGCTCAACACCTGTGTGCCCGTACTGGAAAAGCTTTTTCAGTGTATGAGGTCAGAACTGTATCTTTTTCTTTCTTGCAAACTAAGCAGATTGTAAATAGCAGATAACTGGTCTGTTCCAAACTATGCGATTTTAGATCGTATGTTGAAAACAGGACACAGTTATGATCGGATGATGGAAAACCTGGTTATTCCAGCCCTGAATCAGATAAAAAACACACTCGACATACTTGCGTAGATTAGAATAAATTGACTACCTTTCCGATATTCCTTCATAGCGCCCGCCCTTGCTGCTACTGGCTTTGGAGCCATCATCCTTAGGTCATTCCTCACCGGGTTAAGGATGACCCACGGAAAACAAAGACTTAGCTGCCTCGCGCGCGCGAGGGCAAATACGCTGCAAGTTCCGACTCCGCTTACGGGTATGAAGGCTTTTTTTCTCTTTTGGCTTAAAAATTGTATGAACATATCGTCCAACTTAGGTTCGTAATGGAGAATATATATATGCTCAGTGCCAAGCACAGCTTTTATCTGCTAACAGTCCTGATACTGGTCATGATCCCGGGATTCTTGCCGGGACATGTCGATCTGCCTACGGACACCGTTTTTGCGCCCAGCCGTTTCACCGAGACTAATCCACCCCAAGGCCCGGTGCGGCCTGTGGCAGAATTTGAACCTGCCTCGCACGTGCTGATCAGATATCCCTTGGGATTCCCGGTCAGTCTGGTGGTGCAACTGGCCAGTCAGGACCAGGTGATCTGCCTGGTTTCCTCGCAGTCCCAACAGAATCAAGCTACTTCAACCTTTAACTCGGCAGGGGCAAACATGGCCAACATCAGCTTCATGATAGCAGCCACCGATTCTTACTGGACACGTGACTATGCCCCCTGGTTCATCTTTGATGGAAATGATGAGTACGGAGTGGTTGATTTTATCTACAATCGCCCGCGGCCTAATGATAACCTTATTCCCCAGCTCTTCGCCAATCAATACAATCATAATTATTATGGGATGAACCTCCAGCAAACCGGCGGCAACTATATGACCGACGGTATTTGCACAGCCGCGCAGACAACCATAGCCTATACAGAGAACGGCGGATATACCCAAGCCCAGGTGAACGCCAAAATGCACGACTATATGGGCATCTCAAGTTATCATGTGCTTCCTGATCCGAACAATACCTATATCGACCACATTGACTGCTGGGGAAAGTTTTTGGCCCCGGACAAGGTGCTGATCCGCAGTGTGCCGACCTCCCATCCCCAGTACAGCGAGATCGAACAGACCGCTACCTACTTTACCAATCTGAATTGCGCCTGGGGATATCCCTTCCGCGTATATCGGGTCAACACCCCTCAAAACCAGCCCTATTCAAATTCCCTGATCCTGAACAAGAGGGTCTTTGTGCCCATTATGAACAGCAACTACGATGCCGCTGCCCTGCAAGTATACCGCGACGCTTTGCCTGGCTATGAGGTGATCGGAGTTCCTGGCAGCAATTACACGCCCTGGGAATCCACAGACGCGCTGCATTGCCGTACCCACGAGATTCCCGACAAACAGATGATCCATATCAGCCACCAGCCTTGGTGGGGAATCAAAGCTTATGCCACCGGCTACGATATTAATGCCACCATTAAAGCTCACAGCGGGCAGGCATTGTATCCTGACTCCACATTTGTGTGCTACAAAGTCAATCAGCAGCCCTGGCAGAGATCCGCGCTGATCAATATCGTAGCCTCTGAATATACCGCTCTGCTGAATGGATTTGCCCCGGGAGACACGATCCGCTACTTCATCCACACTGCCGATCTCTCCGGACGCTCCCTCGATCATCCCTTCACTGCTGCTTTTGATCCACATGTGTTCATCATTGAAGCTGATACCGAGCCACCCCTGTTGAATCATATCCCTCCCGCGGAAATGACTAATCAAGCAACCTTATTCACTGTCACTGCTTCCGATAATTGCCAGGTTGGACAGGTGCTCATGCAATACAAGGTGGATGAGCAGGAGATTCCCATCGAATTAGCCCTGAATCCCAATCCCCAGGCTGGACCGGATGCATGGAGCTGCCTTGTTGAACCACAGTTTTCCAGCGAGGACGAAACCTTCCATTACCGGTTCATAGCCCAGGATTTGGCCACACCCCCAAACATTGGTTACTATCCGCCTTCAGGAACCTGGATCAGTCTTCCCATCATAGAGTTGGGCAACGAAGACAACCATGTGCCCGAGTCCATCCGGACCGGCTTGCGTGTTTACCCAAATCCACTCAGAAAGAGTTCGGGCAATTTTTTCACAATTGATTTCACAAGTACAGGTAAAAGCCCTTTTACGTTGAAGATATTCAACCTGAAAGGACAATTAATTTCCACCAAGACCATCTCGCCCAGCACACAAAGCAGCAACCTTATCAGCTGGCCTTTCTCAGATTTTGGGAGACGTAATGCCGCCCCAGGCCTGTATTTCTGTAAAATAACCCAAGATGGCAACTCATTCATAAGCAAGATGTTAATTATGGATTAGGGCTGTGTTGATATTATTCAACAGCATATCACATATAACAGGCAACTTTAGTCTTGACGTCTGGGCTGGGTTTTTTAATTATGAAGTCAGCCTACAGACCCTACATAGAATGCCCTCCGAGCAGTGGGGATGCCGCCCGGCATTCCCCACTGTATTTTTTTGCCCGAAAAATCCAAGAGGCAGGTTATGAAAACTCTGGGAACCATTTTATTCTTTCTTTTCTCTCTCTCCGTACTTTTTTCCTCGTCTCCAGAACTTATGGTGGTCAGGTTGGAGAATCCGCATAGTTCCGAAATTGATCGGTTCATCAAACAGGCTGGTTGGGATGTGGCAGGTTTCAGAGCTGGTAAATATCTGGATCTCGTTTTGAGCCAGGAACAATTTGAAATGCTCAGCCTGGAGTATCCCTCCTTATATGTCACCCAGACGGAAAATGAGCTTCGGAGCAATATTCTGCCAGGCAAAGACTTGGCCGGGTATCGAAGCTATCAACAAATGCTGGCTGAATTACAGCAGCTTCAGGATCTATATCCAACCTTGATGGAACTTCACCAGATAGGCACGGGCTGGGGTGCGATTTACGCCGAGCAGGGAATAGCGGCGTATCAGAATTTCAATCATGCGGTCTGGGCAATCAAGGTCTCTGCCAATGTCCATCTCAATGAGGATGAGCCAGCGTTTTACTTTGTTGGGGAACACCATGCCCGGGAACCGCTTTGCACAGAGGTTTGCATGGGAATCATGAATCACTTGCTGTCGGAGTATGGCAGCGATCCACAAGTAACCCAAATCCTTGATGGCAGCGAGGTTTGGATTGTGCCCCTACTCAATCCGGATGGGCACAAGTTGGTGATTGATGAAACTTCGATCTGGCATAGAAAGAACATTCGCGATAACAATAACAACCATATTCTGGACTATGGAAGCCAGGGAATGAGCGATGATGGAGTTGACCTAAACCGCAACTACAGCTATCAGTGGGGCTATGTATACGCTTCAGACTTCATTGGAGACATTATGTATCAAGGGCCCCATGCTTTTTCCGAACCTGAAACCCAGGCCTTGAGAGACCTGCTGCTGTCCAAACGCTTCCTTGCGGGAATCAGTTATCACACTTATGGAGAGTATGTTATGTATCCCTATGGCTATCTCTATGGCATCATAAGTCCGGACAGACAGGAATTGGTTGCCCTGGCCTCTGAGATAGCAGGTTTATTACCCTGCCAGTATAACGAAAACCACCGTTACGAGGCTATACAGTCTTTCGAGCTCTATCCAGTCAGTGGAAGCATGGAAGACTGGACTCATGCCACTACCGGTGCATTTGCCTACACGATAGAAATGGCTCGGCAGTTCATCCCGCCAGCGTCGTATGTGCCGATTGCCGTGCAGCACCAGGTGAATGGCGCAATGGCACTAATGAATAGGATGAACCGTAAAATCCTGCGAGGACACATAACTGACGCCACCACTGGCGAAGCGATTGCCGCCACTGTGTTTGTGGAACAAGTTGATGACCATCCTGTTTACCGCGCTCCGATCAAATCGGATTCCCTCTGGGGAGCATACTATTACCTCCTTCCAGCAGGCTTGCACACCGTTCGCTTTATCTGCCCGGGCTACGCAACCGTTACGCAAACAGTCTCGATTGACCCCAACAGTCCTACTATACTGGATATTCAGATGCTTCCTCTGGCTCCTTTCGATCTTGAGATAATGGTGCGGGACAATTATAACAACCCTGTGGCAGGTGCTCAGTTATGCTTGGACAACGACTCTGAGGCCACTTATACGACCGACGACCAAGGACTGATAACCATTACTGGCTTTCTTCCTGGCGAGCACCAGATACATGTTTCCAAACCCGGTTACGGTACTCTACGCCTGAAACGTGAAATAACGATTCCCTCACTGACACTGACACTTTCTTCTCACGTGATTTGGGGCGATAGATTCGAGTATGGCCTGTCAGACTGGACTTGCCCAAACACTTGGGGCTTATCTTCTGTCTGCCACACTGGAAACTGGTCGCTCTCGGATTCGCCCGACGCTAACTATCAAAACAATCTGAACAGCAGTTGCCAAATTGCCAACCCGCTCGACCTGCAGTTATTTGAAAATGCCGACCTTCAGTTTTGGCTGAAGACAGACCTCTCATTGGATGGAGACCACCTCAGCGTGGAAGCATCAGCCGATAACAACTCCTGGCAGTTATTGGATTGCTATACCGGTTCAAACGACTGGTTCTTTTGCTCTTGCGACCTTAGCGATTTTCTGGGCGGCCCTGTCTGGCTGCGTTTCAGATTATACACAAATAGATATGGAAACTCAGATGGGATTTACATCGACGATGTAATGGTGTATGCCAGCTCCAATATTGTGCCGGCTGATGATCCGGCTCTCAGTCCTGATCGGCTGACAATCCGTTGCCACCCCAATCCCTTTTCCAAACAGGCTGAGATAAAAATCGGCACAAAGCATCCAGTGCCAGACTGCGAACTATCCATCTACAACCTCAGGGGGCAACTGCTACTGACCTTTGATAATAAGTGCTTGACTAAAGGTGACAACCATTATTATTGGGACGGTGTCGACTTACGTGGCAACCAATGCTCCAGCGGAGTATATTTGTTGAGACTTAGCTCACGAGGAAAGCCCCTGGCCACAGGAAAGTTGCTAAGAGTAAAATAGGAGTATTAAGGAAGCTTGGACGAACTTCGTATAGAAAACCTGAGCAAGGATTATGACGGCTTTCTGGCTGTCGATAATGTTAGTCTCACCATTCAACCTGGGGAGCTTTATTCCTTCCTGGGTCCCAGTGGCTGTGGTAAAACCACGCTTCTGCGCATGATTGCCGGATTTGAAATCCCTCGCACGGGACGCATTTATCTGGGCGGGCAGGATATCACAGATCTGCCCCCTTACAAGCGTCCGGTAAACACGATCTTTCAAAACTACTCGCTGTTCCCCCACATGAACGTCTTCGACAATGTGGCTTTCGGACTGCGCATCAAGAAGGTGCCCAAAACCGAGATCAAAGACCGTGTACGAAAGATGCTTACCCTCGTCAAGATGGAGGATCAGGCTGCCAAGTATCCTTCCCAGTTGAGTGGCGGGCAAAAGCAGCGCATCGCGATCGCCCGCGCCCTGATCAACGAGCCCAAGCTCCTGCTGCTGGATGAACCGCTTGCAGCCCTTGATCTCAAACTGCGCCAGCACATGCTGATCGAACTGATGAACATCCATGACGCGGTGGGAATCACTTTCATCTATGTTACCCACGACCAAAGCGAAGCCATGAGCATTTCGGACCGCATGGCTGTAATGCAAAACGGAAACATTGTCCAATCCGGTCTGCCGGACGACATCTATGAAAGGCCAACTTCGATATTCTCCGCGTATTTCATTGGTGAAACGAATCTGATCACGGGAGAAGTGATCGGCATCGAGGATGAATACGTCCAGCTTCGCTGCCACAGGGGTAATGGAGAGTATTTCGAGATCGACAGCACTTTCCACTTTCCTCCCACTTTGGGAAGTAAACTGACTGTCTCGCTGAGGCCGGAAAAGATTGCTATCACCCGCTCCAAACCACGCAATCAGGACGATTTCAACATCCTGAGGGGCACCATCGAAGACATCCTCTACGTTGGAACTCACACCCAATATATTGTAAGAGTTGGAGATTTGAAGTTCCGCGTCTTCAGCCAGCATAAACGGGTCTATTTTGATGAAAAAGCTTTGGATTGGGATGAGGAAGTGTGGCTATTCTGGCACGATACTGATTCCTGGCTGATCAACGAAGTGCCCGACGGAGTTGAAGCCAGTGTCGAGCCCCGAAGCCTGCCGCAACGCGCATCCAGAAAAGGAATTCCGGCAGAAGTATGAATCTCGAAGCCTTCAAGCAGGTAAATTGCTCACAGACCAAAGCCTCCCGCAGGCGCGACCTCGCCAGCTATCTTCTCACCGCGCCCGCCCTGATCTGGCTGCTTGTCTTTTTCCTGGTTCCCTATCTGATAGTGTTTATCTACAGCTTTCTTTCCACCGATATCTACGATGTCAGTTTCAAGTTTTCCCTCAGTGCCTATCGACAACTCTTCAGCGGTATCTATCTGCGCCCCTTTTATCTCGCTTTCCGCCTGGCCTTTATCACCACCTTTGCCTGCCTGATCCTGGCTTTCCCGGTGGCCTACTACATCGCCCGGGCAAGCGAAAAAATGCGCAACATGCTGCTGATCCTGATTATCATCCCCTTTTGGACCAACCTGATCATCCGCATCTTTTCATGGCGGATCTTTTTGTCATACAATGGCGTGCTCAACACAATCCTGCTGCGCCTGGGCCTGATCAGCACTCCACTGGAGCTGATGCGAACGGATTTCACCGTATTGCTGGTGATGGTCTATGTCTATCTGCCCTACATGATACTGCCGCTTTACAGCGCCCTGGAAAAGATGGATTTCACCCTGCTGCAAGCTGCCATGGATCTGGGAGCCAACGAGGTCAAGGCCTTCTTCCGTATCACTTTGCCTTTGGCGGCAGAAGGTATCTTCGCAGGCTCACTGCTGGTTTTCATTCCAACCCTGGGCGCGTATCTGATCCCGCAACTGGTGGGCAATCAGCGCTCCCTGTATGTTGGCCAGGTAATTACCTATAAGATCAAAAACATCCCCCGCAACTGGCCCATGGCTTCAGCGATGTCCTTCATCCTGCTGTTGCTGGTGGCAATTATGCTAATAGCGATGTATGCCATTTACCGCAAGCGAACACTGGCAAAGAGGAATGTGTAATGCTAAGTATGTCGCGCATCACCAAGTTTTACAAAGGGATGAACCTCACCCTGTTCACCTTCGTGATAGTCTTTCTCTACATCCCCATCGCGATCCTGGTTATCTTCAGTTTCAACGACGCGAAAATAATCACCACCTGGAAAGGCTTCACCCTCAAGTATTACCAGCAACTGCTGCAAAACGACAACATCATCGAAGCTTTCAAGAACACCATGCTGATCGCCGGGCTGTCCACCCTCATATCCACCCTGATCGGGGTGCTCACGGCGCTGGGACTGGAGAACAAGCACTTCAAAGGCAGAAACCATCTGCTTGCCCTCATCTATGTGCCGCTGGTAATTCCTGACATCCTGATGGGCGTGTCCCTGGCTCTGCTCTTTAACTTCACCCGGGTCAACACCGGCATGTTCACCGTGCTGATCGCCCATATCACTTTCTGCGTGTCCTACACCATTATCGTGATCCAGGCACGCCTGGAGGGCTTCGACTATTCGCTGGTGGAAGCCGCCATGGACTTGGGGGCCAAGCCTGCCACCATCTTTTTTAAGATCAAACTGCCTCTGATGCTGCCCGGGATTATCGCCGCGGCTCTGCTTGCCTTCACCCTCTCCATCGACGATTTCATCATCACCTTCTTCACCTCCGGACGGGGCTTCAACACCCTGCCCATCTATGTGGAAGGAACCATCCGCAGGGGAACGATCACCACCATCAACTCGCTATCCACTTTGATGATCGCCTTCACCCTGTTTCTGGTCGTGATCTCCAGACGCATCCATAAAACTATTATCTCTTCTCTCTAAGCGTCCCAAAGAGCTACTGTTACATTCGAGAATCTGCGCTGTTTCCACTGGGAGCCAGAGCCTTTTTTTTCTCCTTATTATACTTGCGGCAATAAACATAATATACCAACAGTTCCGATATTGCTTCATAGCGCCCTCCCTTGCTGCTACTGCATTTGGTGCCATCATCCTTAAGTCATCCCTCATCGAGTTAAGGTTGACCCAGGGAAAATAAAGACTTAGCTCCCTCGCGCGCGCGAGGGCAAAGTCCCACGCAAAGGTCAGACCGCCTGTCTCATTCAGGTGGCAGAAATCTTTTGGACACAATTATAAACGTTCCTTGCAGTTTTTGCTTGACTTGAACACAGCACTCTGCTCAAGTGCCAAAACTGTTTATCTTTAGGAGTATGTGATGAACAAAACAAAGATAATATCCATTATAGTCGGCGCTATCGGCCTCTTGGTGGCCCTCTTCTTTGGGGTCAATATCAACGGGGAAAAGAATACCAATCAACAGTTTGTGGGTAATGAAGCCATGCAGCAGTTGATGACGACCAGCAATCTGGCTGGAAATCTGACCAATCAGAACTACACGGTCTATGTCACCAAATCAGGCAAGAAATACCACACCGAAAACTGCCGTTATGTATTGGGCAAACGCGTATCCATTAACCGCCTGGATGCCATTGACTCCGGTTATGAACCCTGCAAGAGATGCTACCCGGACGGCAGGAATACCCCGCCAATTCCTCAACAGCAAAGGGAAAAACAGAGAGAGACCCAGCCGCCGCAGAGTACAACACCGATGGACGAACCAATTGGCGAGTAGATCAGGCTCCACAGGCAATGTCTGCTCATGTGGATGTGACTCCGCGCTTATGCTGCCGCCGTTGAATACGGGGAAAGCTGGGACAGGTATAGCGTTTTATCCAACAGCTCCCGGATATAGATTTAATCTTTAGAGATTTTGCTTGCTGGAAAATGTTACTCCGCTTGGAATAGAATTTGCTCACATACAGATTGCGGTAACCTGAATGATGGTATGCCTGAGTTTTGATGTTAAATAAAGGAATATAAATGACCGTACTAATCCTGGCAACGGTACTACTTATTCTGCACTGGATATTCGAGTACCGGAGGCACAAGCGCAATGTGGAGGCCATTCCAATCCGGGTCCACGTTAACGGCACACGGGGAAAATCCAGCGTCACAAGGCTGATCGCTGCAGGACTGCGGGCTGGCGGACGCAAGACCGTGGCCAAGATCACGGGCACTCTGCCCAGAGTTGTCCTGCCTGATGGACGGGAAGCGGCGATTGTGCGTTTGATGGGTGCCAACATTATCGAGCAGAAGTATATCTTCCGCCATGCCGTATCCTATAACCCTGACGCCATTGTGATCGAGTGCATGGCGGTTAATCCCGTCTTCCAATGGATCACCGAGCGCAAGTTTGTGCGCAGCACCATTGCGGTGATCACCAACTGCCGGGCTGACCATCTGGATCAAATGGGTTCAACCGAGCAAAGCGTAGCCATGTCGCTTTCCAACACCATTCCCAGCGGAGGTGTGTGCTACACTGCTGAAAACCGGCATTTTGGCCTGCTGGAAAAGGTTGCCGGGCAAAGAAACTGCAGAATCCACAAGATCAGACCCACAGACGTCACGCAGGAAGAACTGGCAAAATTCAAGTACATAGAGCACGCGGAGAATGTGCAGTTAGCCCTGGCTGTATGCGCGGAAGCGGGAGTCCCCCGTGAAATTGCGTTGCAGGGCATGCAAACAGCCAATCCCGACCCTGGCGCATTAAAGAAATATGTCATCCGGGATGGAGACAAGACCATCCACTTCTACAATGTGTTTGCCGCCAACGATCCGAACTCCACCAAACTGGTGATCAATATGGTCACGGGACATCTTAAAGATGTGGAGAAAATCATAATCCTGAACAGCCGGGAAGATAGGTTGTTCCGTTCCCACCAACTGGTCGATGCGGTTAAAGACAGCGATTACTCATATCTTCTGCTCACCGGAGAGATTCCTGACAAGGTGGAGTCATACGCTCTGCAGGCAGGCATACCCAGAGAGCGTTTGTTCGCGCTGGGCGAGCCGCTGCCGGAAGTAATCTACAACAAGGTGCTGGAGCTTACGCGCAAGGAATCACACGTGCTTGGCATCGGCAACATTGCAGGCAGGATCAAGTATGGAGCGCAGATCGTAGCGCATTTTAAGCACAGAATCCATCCTAATATTAAAAACGAAATGAGGAATAAAAGTGATTGAAACTGTAATTCAGGCGGCAGTCGGGCTGGGAGTGATCGTCAGCCTGATCTTCAGCGAGTTGCTGGGAGCTTCAGCCGGAGGAATAGTCGTGCCGGGTTATGTGGCTTTATATCTGGACAAACCCATGCAGATCCTGGGAACTCTGATCGTCAGTCTGGCTACCTGGGGCATCATCCGGATAATAAGTCAGTTTACCCTGATGTTTGGAAAGAGACGCATGGTTTTAAGTATCCTGGTCGGATTCATCCTCGGATGGACTACCCGCTTGCTGGTTTTTCACAATATTACCATCTACACCTATCAGATGCAGTCCATTGGCTACATCGTCCCCGGTTTGATAGCAAACTGGTTTGAACGCCAGGGTTTTTGGAAAACAGTTTCCACTATGGGCGTGGCCGCCATTCTGGTGCGCCTGGTGCTGATGGTGGTGTTTGGCGGGGAGGTTTGAGATGTATCGTCCCTCATTAAAATCCGGCTGGTCGCTGATCCTGCTCTTCATTTTTGCCCTTATCCTCTTTGTTATTGCTCAGAGTAGCTATGTGACAATTGAAGCTGACTTCTATCAGCAAAAGGTGGAAGCAGCTCAAACCATGAAAGCCTGGATGGATACGCTCAAGGCAGAGCAGACCCGCCTCTCCATCCCCTTTGACCCTATCAACGATCCCTATCAGACTGGCCTGATCGGTGAAGCCCGCAGCACCATCACCACAGACCGCGGTCTGCTTTCGCACAAACAGGCGGCCATCAACCCCAACCTGGGTGTGATCTTTGTGGAGGAATTCAACAAGGCCGGACTCAATCCTGGCGACCATATAGCTGTGGGTATCACCGGATCAAATCCAGCAATCAATCTGGCTCTCTATTCCGCAATCAAGGTCATGCAGCTCAAGCCTTCCATCGTGGTTTCCTTGTCTTCGGCTGCCTATGGAGCCAACCGCCCGGAATACACCTGGCTGGATATGGAAGCGGTGCTCAAGAACAAAGGTTTGATCGATTTTGGCTGCTCCTACGCTTCTTTGGGCGGCAAGGACGATCTGGGCATCGGCCTGGCTGATGACGGCATATCCGCCCTTTTGGCAGCCATGCGCCGCAATGGAGTGCCCCTGATCTCGGGCGCGACCCTGGAAGAGAACGTTAAGACCCGTGAAACTGTGTATGACCAGATGCTTCCCGAAGGCCAAAGATACAAGCTCTTTGTAAACATTGGCCGCGGATTGGCCAATGTGGGCAGCGAACCAAACGCCAACCAGATCACCGAAGGACTGACCCGCAAACTGGCCGAGAAAGAGTTCTTCCCGGAAGGCATCATGATGGTGATGGCGCGTAAAAATGTCCCCATCTTCAGCATCCAGCATATCCAGCGTTGGGTCAAGAAATACAAGCTTCAGACAAACTCCACCCTAATGCCAGTTCCCGGCGAGGGACCCAGCTTCAGCGTCAAAAAACACAATGTGCTGATCGCCTCTATTTGCCTGGTTTTGCTTATCGCCGCCATCATACTTGTGATTGTGCTTGATCGCAGCGACAGGCGTTTCATGGCCAACATAGTAGATCCAGATGAAGAATTATAGTTCCGGAGAATAGATGTTCAAACGCCTTATTACTATTATCGCTCTGTGCCTGGCTTTCCTCAGCGCCTGGGCAAAGATGAAACCCCTAACCTTCGATAATCCCGGCAACCGTCGCTTACTGAAAACAGAAACGGATAGCTACTACTATTTCAGAGCCAAACCCGAAAAATCAATGACCCTCAATGTGGAGGGCATAAGCTCCATCGAACTGCGTTCTTTCGCCATCGCAAAGCTCAACAAACCGAAAGTGATCTCCATCATTGGAAAGCAAAGCACCACTTATGACCTGGTTCTGCAAGAACGTTTGGAAGGTTTTTACCTGTATCAGCCGGTCGCGATACCCATTCCCAAGGGCACCAAAAGCATCGAGATACTCTGTTATGACCGCAGCGTTTATTTCCGTCCTTTTTTCACAGTGCCCGTCAAGCCAGCCAAACCAGCCAAACTCCCCAATCTGCAGATGAAGGCCCATGGAGGCCTGTTGCGGGTTACCCACAACAGTACAGGCAGCGACTACTATGTGTTCAATCCTTCCCAGAGCCTCAAATTCGACCTCAACAACGGCCGCGACGCGGTGGTCTATGTGCGCGCCCGGTTGCTTGACCGCAGCCTGCCTGTATTTGAGCTGTGGCGCAATGGACAAAAGTTGCAGGACCATGAGTTTTCTCTACGGCGCACCACCAAGTACAAAGCCACAGGCATCGATCACCTCTCCACCGGCCTGAAGTTGGTACTGCCCCCCAACGAAGGAACCGCATCCTATGAGTTGCGCGCTGTCAGCGATCATCTCTTCATTGCCAAGCCTTTGCTGCTCAAGAGGAAATAGGATAGCTTTATGTCCGACAAGCAAAAGAATATATCCGACCAGAGTTTCTCCGAAAACAGAACAACGGGAGCAGGAGCAGACAAGACCGATAGCACTGGAACGGATAAGGGAACCAAAAGGCCAGCACCCATGCGCGGTCCCCGCAACCTGAAGCCAATCATTATGAGCCTAATACTGTTTCTGGGCTTGGGATCATACCGGCTGCAAGCGCAGTTGGAAACCACTGTATCATTGACCGGCACCTATTCAGACAATGTGTTTCAACTCTCTGAGCATGACCTGCAGCGCTTCGATCAGGGACATCAGAATCTGTCTTTCGTGAATACCTCGGACGATCTTAGCCTGGCTTTGAAAGCGGATCTGGCCTGGCCTCTGCGTTACAAGTGGTGGAAGTTCACTCCATCAGTGACAGGCACCATTTCACAAAATATCTCCAACACATCCAAACAGCGGCGTGATGTCATTCTGCGGTTGCGAACCGACCGCTACTATTGGAACTTTACGGCGGCGTATGGCTATTATCCTTTGAACTATGTGCGGGATTATGTGGATAACGATGGAACGTCGCAACTGGAAAGCTTCGACTATGAAAAGAACCTCTGGCGGGGAGACCTTAACCTGAGGCCTCTGCGCAAGACCACCGTGCAGCTTCATGCCCGCCACGAGCAGTATTTCTACAATCAATACTGGACAGAGTACGACGGCAATGCCACCACGCTCGGCCTGGGTGTGCGGCACAGCTTCCCGCTCTTCACCCTGGGCGCCATGTATCACTGGCGGAGCTTTGAAAACAGCGGCGCCAAAGACCTGGACAGCTCATACGAAAGCAACATCTATACCGGAAGCATCCGCCTGCGCAGCATGCCTCTGTCTGATGATAACAAAAAAGGCCCCACTTGGTACCCATCTCTGGCATTGTCCTATGAGGAGCGTCTCTTTCAGTCCGGTGACGCCTGGTATGGCAATCGTGAATACAAAATCTACAATACACAGGCCGGCCTCAACTTCCTACTGAATCCCAAAATGAATATATCTCTTGACTACTCTCACACATTCAGGAATGTAGAGTCACCGTTGCAAACAGTGCTGCGTTCCAAAGAATACAGTGAGAACAAAGTGTCTGCCACGGTGAAATATAGCCTATAGGCGGAAAAATGGTCTTCAATCAAGAAAAAGAGATCAAAAAGATTAAAGAGTTCGTGAATCTGGTGGAAAACCCCAAGATCGAACTGCGCCATTACAAAGACCCCGTACTGGTATGGGCTTTGCAGGATGGAACGGTTTACTACACCATCTGGGAAAACGAAACTCTGTCAAGATTCGGCCTCAAAAATGTCGATGGCTGGGACTACGAGGAAGACTTACTTTTTTGCCCGGATTGGATGAATCCCGAAGAAGATGAGGATGATGATCTGGACGATGACGATGATGATTTGGATCTGATCTGCAATCTCAAAATAGATATCAGCAATTAGGATTGGAACCCAGGGCATGCGCGTCTCGGTGATCGGAGGTGGCGGTTGGGGGCTGGCTCTGGCCAGGCTTCTGCACCGCAATGGACATTCCCTCCAGGTCTGGGAGCATAATGCCACCTATCTGGCAAATCTGATCTCAAACCATGCGAACCCTGCCCTGCTTCCGGGGATAACGCTTCCCGAAGATATCGTCTTTACAGGCGATTTTGCCGGCGTGGAGCGGTTTTCACCCCAAATTGTCATCCTGGCCACTCCTTCTCAATATCTCCGCCCCACCCTTCGCAGCATACCCCTGGAAGCCCAAAAGGGCATCTGGATGAGTCCCAAGTTGCTGGCCGTGGTTAATGTTGCCAAAGGCATTGAAGAGGGATCGCTGCTGACTCTGGACGCAGTTCTTGAGGAGCTGCTGCCAGAATCTGTGCTACACAAGATCTGCGCTCTCTCAGGGCCGAGTCATGCAGAAGAAGTGGCTCGCGAAGTGCCTACGGCGGTTGTAGTGGCAGGCAGAGACGAAGATCTGCTGATTACCCTGCAAGGAATTTTTAGCAACGACTATTTTCGCGTTTACCGCTCCAACGACCTGTTGGGAGTTGAGATCGGAGGCGCCGTGAAAAACATCATTGCCATTGCCGCGGGGATCATCGACGGACTGGGGTTTGGCGACAACACGATCGGAGCGCTGCTTACCCGGGGAATAGTGGAGATCCAGCGCTTTGGCGTTGCTCTGGGAGCTAAGGCAGAAACCTTTTGGGGGCTGTCCGGTTTGGGAGACCTCGTCACTACCGCCACCTCGCCGCACAGCCGCAACCGCTATGTGGGAAAACGGATCGGAGAGGGGAAAAAGCTGAGGCAAATAGTCCAGGAGATGGAGATGGTGGCCGAAGGCGTAGCCACCACAAATTCCGTGTATCAACTTGCTCTCCAGCGGGGTATCGAAATGCCCATCGTGAGAGAGGTTTGGGAAATCCTCTACCAGGAAAAAGACCCCAGGCAAGCTATCATAAGCCTAATGACCCGCGAACTGAAAGCGGAATAGAGCCTGGTATCTGCTTATACAACTGCATTCTACCACCCAATGAGTTCCTGGCAAACGAGGTAAAAAGATAGTTAGCAAGCTGCTCCCCCACCTCCCTCCCATTTGCGTATCATTCGCAACCACAATAGCTTAACCAATCATCCTTAGGTCATCCTTTTAAAAGTTACGGATGACCTAAGGATGACCCCACCCTGACACCAGGATGCAAATGAGTCTGACCCGTGCCGGAAGAGGGAGCAAAAAAAGCATTGACGCATATTTACAAACACAAATTTTGGCACTTCAAGGGAAAAAGTATGCCAGAGAGATTGATCATAGCCATAGACGGTCCCGCCGCTTCCGGGAAAAGCACGACAGCGCGATTGCTTGCCAGGCAATTGGGCTACGCTTATCTGGACACGGGAGCCATGTATCGTGCCTGCGCTCTGCAAGCGCAACGAAAAGGTGTGGACCTTGGCGATGAACGGGCTGTTCAATCTCTGCTTCAGGACTTGGATATCCGCATCGAAATCTCAGGAGAGACCAACAGTATTTTCCTTGGCTCTGAAGACGTCACAGCCGCCATCCGCGCTCCGGAAATCTCAGCCCTGGCTTCCAGCATCTCAGCGCTGCCTCCCGTGAGGCATAAAATGGTGGAGTTGCAACGCAAGCTGGCAGCCTCCGGAGGAGTGATCCTGGACGGAAGGGATATCGGCACCTATGTGTTCCCGAATGCCGATCTCAAGTTCTTCTTGATCGCCAGCGCCGAAGTCAGGGCCAACAGACGTTGGCTGGAATTGAAATCGAAAGGCATTGAGGCTGATCCTGAACAAGTGCTGCGGGAACTGATCCAGAGAGACAAGAACGATTCAGCCCGCGCCCTGGCGCCTCTCTCCAAAGCAAGCGACGCCATCGAGGTGGACACCAGCCAGATGAGCGTCGCGGCCCAGGTGGCTACCCTCCATCGCCAGGTTCTCAAACGTCTGGATATCCCCGCGGTGCTGCTGGCGAAGCATTCCGGTTTTTGCTTCGGAGTGCGCCGGGCTATCCAACTGGCTTTGGACGCCAGCCAGTCGGGCGACAAGGTTTGCACCCTGGGAGAGCTGATCCACAATCCCCAGATTGTTGGCAAATTGGCAGAACAAGGTATCCGACTTTGCGGCGAGGATGTAAGCAATTCAAAGGTCATCATCCGCTCGCACGGCGCAAGCAAGGAGGTTTTGGCACAACTCCTGTCCCGGGGCAACGAGATCATCGACGCCACCTGCCCTTATGTGAAGCGGGCTCAGGAAATGGTGAGCTCCATGGCTGGTTGCCAGGTGATGATCCTTGGCGATCCAGGCCATCCCGAGGTTGTGGGCATGATTTCCTACGGCGACGAAAAAACACGGGTGGTGCAGGCTGATACTGATTTTGGCACGGAGGTTTGGGATACACTGTGCATTGTGTGCCAAACCACACAAAAAATCTCTGATCTGCAGACCCTGGTCACGCGGCTGCTCCCCAAAGTGAAGGAGCTGAGAGTTTTCAACACCATTTGCCGGGCTACCTCTGAGAGACAGCAGTCTGCCCAGGCCCTGGCCGAAAGTTCAGATCTGATGGTGGTAATCGGCGGCAAAAACAGTGCCAACACCCGCATGCTGCAACAGCTTTGCCAGACTATCACTCACTCTGTCCATATCGAAAACGAAACGGAACTGACTCCCGATTTGCTGACCGATTACGCCCGAATAGGTTTGGTGGCCGGGGCTTCCACTCCGGCAGACACAATTTTAGCAGTTTACAATAAAATAATGAAAATAATTGGGAATACGGAAGCGGCAACGCGTTTCGAAGAAATTCCCTTGTTTAAGGAGGAATCATGTTAACTCATGATCAAAACCATGTCCCAACCGACCCTAATGACGAGTCCCAAGTGATGGAACCCGAAATGAAGGAAGGGGAAGACACTACGTCAAAACCAATAGTTGATGCACCAGAATCCGAAACGGAAGCACCCGCTGAAGAAACGGTCTTAGAGAAACAAGCTCAGGCAGACCCCCCCGTGGCCGAAACGCCTGAAACAGTGGCGGAACCACCCGCCGAAGAACCAACACAAGAAAGCAAGTGTGAAGCTCCCGCTGAAGAACCAGAACAGGAAAGCAAGCCAGAAACTCCTGCAGAAGAACCGAAGCAGGAAAGCGAACCCGAAGCCCCTGCCGAAGAGCCCGCGCCCAAGCCTAAACAGCGCCCGGTCAGTATCAAGGCTGTGAATCCGGAAGCCTTGGATGAAGATCACGAGGCCATGCTGGAACTCATCGAGGAGTACTCCTCAAACGTCCGCCGCGGCCAGATCGTGGAAGGCAAAGTTGTCGCGGTCAACGACCGTGAAGTGGTGGTAGCCGTGGGTGGAAAATCTGACGGAGTAGTTCAACTCAGCGAGTTTGATCTTAGCGAGATACCCGAAGTTGATTCCACCATCATGGTCTATATCAACGATATGGATAACGGTGAAGGCAGACTTTCGCTTTCTAAAAAAAGAGCCGATTACGTAAAGAACATCGAGCTCATCCGCCAGGCTGCCCAGGATGGCTCCACACTGAACGGCAACATCAAACGCCGCGTCAAGGGTGGCATGATCGTGAACGTGCTGGGAATTGAAGCATTCCTGCCAGGTTCGCAGATGTCATTGAAACCCATCCCCAATCTTGACCAGTTCATTGGAAAAGAAATGAGCTTCAAGATAATCAGCCTCGATGAGGAACACCGGAACATTATCCTTTCCCGCCGTCAGGTGCTGGAACAAGAAGCTTTGGAAAAGAGAACCGAGCTGCTTGCCAAGCTCCAGGTCGATGCCGAACTGGATGGAGAGGTGAAAAATATTACTCAATATGGCGCTTTCATCGACCTTGGAGGCATTGACGGCCTCCTGCATATCACCGATATGAGCTGGGGCAAGATAAGTCACCCCTCCGAAATGCTCGCGATCGGCGACAAGGTCAAAGTGAAAGTAATTAAGTTCGACACAGAGACAAACAAAATCTCTCTGGGTCTCAAACAACTGGTACCCCATCCTTGGGAAAACATAGAGATCAAGTATCCGGAAGGCGTGCGGGTGACCGGCAAGGTGGTCAGCGTCAAATCTTTCGGCGCTTTTGTGGAGCTGGAACCCGGAGTGGAAGGCTTGGTGCACATCTCTGAAATGAGCTGGACCAAGAAGATCACCGATGCCCGCAAGATACTCAAGATCGGCGACACGGTGAATGCCATCGTGTTGGAACTGGACAAGGAAAACAAGCGCATCTCCCTGGGAATGAAACAGATGGATCCCAACCCCTGGCTTTCCATTGAAGATCACTTCCCCGTCGGAACCGTACTCACCCGCAAGATAAAAAGCCTCACCGCTTTTGGCGCGTTTGTGGAGATCGAGGATGGCATCGATGGCCTCATCCACATTTCCGATATCAGCTGGACCAAGCGCATTTACCACCCGCGCGAAGTCTTCCGCAAAGGTCAGGAAATAGAAACGGTCATTCTATCCATCGACCGTGCCCTGCATCGGATCGCCTTGGGCGTGAAGCAATTGCACCCTGATCCATGGGCAAACCTGAATGTCTCGCTGCCCATCAACACAGAGGTGATTGGCAAAATCAGCAAGCTCATCCCTAAAGGAGTGCTGGTGGACGTGCAGGCTGGAGATGACCTGGTGGAAGGATTCATTCCAACCTCCCATCTGGCTATGCCAAAACTGGAGCATACTGAAGACGCTTTCCAAGTTGGCGAAGAGCTCCCGCTCAAAGTAATCGAGCTGGATATGGAAAACCGCCGTTTGATCCTTTCGGTGAAAGCCTTCTTCTTCTCCCGCGATCCCAAGCTTCAGGAAGAATACATCGCTCTGCACGAGCAGTATATGCGTGAGCGGATCGCCCGCCAGCTAAAGAAAAAAGCCGAGCGGAAAAGCAAAGAAAAGCATGAGGACAGAGAAAAGGCTGCCAAGGATGCGGCTGAATCACCCGAGGCAGAACAGGCTGACGAGCAGCCTGCCAGCCAGCCTGTGGCTGAAAATACAGAGCAAGAGCCCGCTATTGAAGAAACTCAGACGGAAAGCGGCGAAACTGAAGAAACTGCGCCAGCACAGGAGTCCGAGGTAATCTCCCCGGAAGAACCGGTGGAAGAAGTTCCCGCGGAAAGCATTCCTGAAACTCCTGCCGAAGAAGCTGTTCCTGAAGTGGCTCCTATCCCGGAAACTGAAGCAATCACTCCGGAAGAACCGGTGAAGGAAGTTCCCGCGGAAGACATCCCTGAGGTTCCTGTCGAGGAAGAACTTCCCGAAGTGGCTCCTGTCCCGGAAACTGAAGAAGTTCAGCCGGAACAGACTGATAACGGTTCAGAAGAAATATAACATAGGCTTGGGATGTTTTGCAACCAAGCACGGATTAAAGCGTTGTGGCAACTCGAAAGGGTTGCCACAACTTCTTTGCAAAGCAGTTCATAGATATTTGTTATGACTTGCAATCTGTTTCAGACTATAATTAGTAAACAGGATTTGTATTCCGGCTTGGTAACAAAGACAAGAGGTAAATGATGAAAGCAAGAAATCTTTTGATAGTGGTAAGTCTATTGGTCATTGCGACCCTGGCTTTTGCGGATGATGTTGACCGCCGTACAGCTTTGGGGCTGCATTTTGGAACCTCATCTGGAAACGGGTATTCGATGCGCTGGATAAACGGCAATCGTGGCCTTCAATGCACCTTTGGAGCCTATACTGCCGGCTCAAACAACAATGTGGATTATGATTACGATTACTATGGGCAAAGTGAACTGTACTCAACGACTGCTGAAGGCCGCAGAGCCGCTCTGGAGTTAGCTGCCAACTATCTGCATACCCTGGATGAGTTTCCCAACGGCATGCTTTACATCATGGCGGGAGGATCACTCAAGTACGTGCAGAAACATATGTTCGAGGTAGATATTGTTAATCATCAAGTCGATTGGGAATCTGAGAGAAGTTATCAGAAGCGGGAACTTAGGTGGACAATCGGAGCAGGTCCGGGCTTCGAAATTGGTTACGGCAGCAAATTCCGCTTAGCGCTCGAAATGCCTCTCACCTACAATTGGAAAAACGATATAATCATGTATATCCCCCAGGTAGGAATCTATTACTATTTCAGATAACCCACGCTCCGAAACCTAACTTGTCTGTTGCTAAAAAGGCAGTTACTTCGCCGCAGATATATACTCCAGCTATAAGAAGCCCCGTGTTTCCACGGGGCTTACTATTTATTCACCGATTATTTTAACCAAGACCCTTTTTCGTCTTTTCCCATCGAATTCCCCATAGAAAATCTGCTCCCAGGTGCCCAAATCCAGTTTCCCGTTGGTGACGGCCACCACGGTCTCCCTGCCCATGATCTGGCGTTTGAGATGCGCGTCGGCATTGTCCTCAAAGCCATTATGGGCATACTGGGAATGGGGCTTTTCGGGAGCCAGCTTTTCCAGCCATTTCTCAAAATCCGCGTGCAGTCCGGATTCATTGTCATTGATGAAGACCGAGGCTGTGATATGCATCGGATTCACCAGGCAAAGACCTTCGCGGATCCCGCTTTCGCGCAGGCATTCTTCAACCTGCTGGGTGATGTTTATAAACTCCCGGCGTTGTGTGGTGTTAAACCACAGCTCCCGGCGATAGGATTTCATCAGATGATGGGTGATTTCTCGATCATGGAAGCAAGGTCGGTGGGTGTGTCAAACACCTGATAAGCTCCCGCCTCTTCCAATTCCTCTCTGCCTCGGTAACCCCAGGCAGCTCCAATTGGCACCATGCCAGCGTTGATCGCGGTCTTCATATCCACAGCCGAGTCGCCCAGGAAGGCAATGTTTTCCGGCTTGGTTTTCAGTCTTTCCGCCAAATCCAGCGCGCGGGTTGGATCAGGCTTCTTGGGCATGTCCGGCTGTTCGCCGCTGTAAATACCAAAGGGATTCTTGCCTTGATTGATCATTACTCCCCGGAAGTAGTGACGGATCATCTTCTTGGTAAAATAGTGTACCTTATTGGAAAGAATCGCCACCTTCACCTTGCGTGAAACACAAAGCTGGATCAGGTAGAGAATACCGGGGTAAACATTGGTGTGGAGAAACCAGCTTTTTTCGTAGTGGTTCCAGAATAGTTCGGCAATCGCTTCCTGATCGGCCTGTTTGTGTTTCGAGGCCGGCGTTGCCTTTTTTACCAAGTCAAATAGCCCATTACCCACAAAATCTCTATACGCCTCCAGGGGATGCTCAGGTAAACCGCTATCGGCCAAAGCGTTGTTCATGCTGTCAGCGATATCCCGCAAGCTATCCAACAGGGTACCATCAAGGTCAAAAATGATGGCTTTGATTTTGGGTTTTTTCTTCATTCTTGCACTTCCTTCGTTGTAATTTTAATCGGTTCTGATTCTGATCCCGCATAAAGCGACAAATGCGGGAAGGGGATTTCTATTCCATGCGCGGCAAAGCTTTCTTTGACGCGCAAGATTAATTTCGATCTGAGATTAAAAAAGTCTTCCGATCTACCCCAGACGCCATACAATATATTTATGCCATATTCTCCAAAACTCTCCAGCACGATCATTGGAGCTGGCTCCTGCAAAGCCAGAGGCTCGCTGGCGGCTATCTCTTTCAGCACTTCCAGCACCTTGCGCAAATCTTCCTTGTAAGCCACAAGCACATTCAAGTCAACCCTGCGGTCGGGGAAACGGGTCACATTTGTCACCTCTGTCTTGATCATGGTCTCGTTCGGCACCCTTACATAGCTGTTATCCGGAAGCCTTAGTTTCAGAGACAGCAGGTCGATGCTTTCTATCCTGCCGCGGATTTTGTTCACCTCAATAAAATCGCCCACCACAAATGGCTTTTCCGAGATCAGAAAGATGCCGCTGATGATGTTTGAAACACTGGTCTGCGAAGCAAAACCGATCGCCACGCCAAGCACTCCGGCAGCTCCCAGTAAAGCCGAGAGTTTGAAGCCGAATTCATTGAGCACACTCACCACCAGGATCAGCACACTAAGAAAATAAACCGCACGCACGATCAACTGCTCGCTTTGAGGCGAAAGGCGGCCCTTGACCATCCGGGTGACAAGCTTCCGTATCAGGATTATAACCGGAATGCCAATGCCAAGCGCAATGATCACCCGCAAGGCTACGTTGATCCGTTCGGGAGTGATGTACATTCTGATCAGTTCTGTGAAGTTCATTTATCTTGACTTGTTTCCTTTGTTTTTCATCTAAACTACTAAGAACCATTTTTATGAATAGCTATTATTTGTCTATCTTTTTCTAATAAGTTACTCCATATTCTGGTCGAAACTATGGAAAACTTGACACAAAGAGCCAAAACACATTTATTGCGCCACTATCTAATGTCGAGGAGAACCCATGCGCGTAGTCCAGATTGTGGGAGCCAGACCCCAGTTTGTCAAGCTTGCCCCTCTGTCACATCTGCTAAGAAACAAACACGAGGAGCTGATCATCCACAGCGGCCAGCATTATGATATCCAAATGAACGACGTCTTTTTCAGGGAT
Source organism: Cloacimonetes bacterium UBA4175 (assembly GCA_002379855.1). Classification (GTDB taxonomy): domain Bacteria; phylum Cloacimonadota; class Cloacimonadia; order Cloacimonadales; family Cloacimonadaceae; genus Syntrophosphaera. The sequence continues at coordinate 29,363 of DFUX01000068.1, forward strand.
ATGCTCATTCCCGCGCCGGATTACAACCTCAATGTCGGCTCAGGCTCCCATGCTTTGCAGACCGCCCAGATCATGGAAGCCCTGGAGCCTATCCTGCTCAAGCATGAGCCTGATGTCGTGATCGTCTATGGCGACACCAACACCACCCTTGCCGGAGCCCTTACGGCAGTAAAACTGGGCATCAAAACCGCGCATGTGGAGGCCTGCCTGCGCAGTTTCAACCGGACTATGCCGGAGGAAATTAACCGCGTGGTGGCAGATCACGTTTCCGACCTGCTGCTCTGCCCCACCTCCGCCGCAATGGACAATGCGCGGCGCGAAGGATTGCAGGACAAAGCCCGGCTCTCTGGCGACATCATGGTGGACAGCCTGAGGCTGGGGCTCAAACTCGCCTCGGAAAGCATGGAAGTGCTGAATGATCTGAGTCTGGATCCAGGCGGATACTATCTGCTGACCCTGCACCGCCCCTACAACGTGGACGATCCCGCTTGCCTGGACAGGATTCTGACTGGACTGAACGGTCTGGACAAACCGATCGTGTTCCCTGTCCATCCCCGCACCCGCAACGTACTCGCAAAGCTCGATGCAGACCGGTTCTGCAATCTGGTCTTTATCGAACCGCAATCCTATCTGAATTTCCTGACCCTTATGCAGGCCGCGCACATGATCCTCACAGATTCCGGCGGCATACAAAAGGAAGCCTACATCATCCGCAAACCCTGCGTTACCCTGCGCTCCGAAACTGAGTGGATCGAGACCGTGGAAAGCGGCTGGAATCTGCTGCTGCCCGTGGACTCCTCCAATTTCCCGGCCGCTATTCCATCTTTCACCGTGCCCGCCGAACATCCGGAACTGTTTGGCATCGATGTGGCTGCCAGGATCGTAAGCCTGCTGGAAGAGTTTGCCGGCCAATGAAAACGAGACCCGCGCAGATCGCGGATGCAGCGGTGAATCCATCCAGGGAGAAAAGAATGACAAGCAACAACGTTCGCCTCATCCTTATCGCCGGAGGCACCTGCAGTGGTAAAACAACCATCGCCAGGGCCATCGGACGGCGCATCACAGGCCTCAAATCTGTGATCCTCTCTCACGACAACTATTACAAGGATCTCAGCCATCTGCCCAGCGAGGAAGCCGCCCGGGTCAACTTTGACCACCCGGATTCCATCGATACAGAGCTATTGATCTCCGACCTCAAAGCAATGCTGCGCGGCGAAGCGGTCAATGTGCCCGATTACAATTTCGCCACCCACAGCCGCAGCGAAGGCACTCTGTGCATCGCGGGGGCGGACGTGATCATCCTGGAAGGGATTTTTGCCCTTTATTACCCGGAATTGCTGGCGCTTTCCGACCTAAAAATCTTTCTGGATTCGGATTCGGACATCCGCCTGGCCCGCCGCATGCAAAGAGATATCCTGGAGCGCGGACGCAGCGTTGAAAGCGTGCTCAACCAATATCTGGAAACCGTCAAGCCCTCCCATCTGGCATTCATCGAACCGACCAAGAAAAACGCCGATCTGATCATCCCGGGAGATAAGGAGTTCGACACCGTGCTCTACATGCTCAACGGCTTTCTGCGCCATGAGCTGAGTTCTGGCAAAACACTGTGAATCCAGGGAAATGTTCATTTTGCATAGAATTGCTTTTGAACAAAGGAACATCAACCGCAAAAAGCCGATTTTTGGACTTGACAAATCTTAGCACTCCAAAAAGCTGTTTGCTAATAGCACCCCCTGTGATTATAATATAATCAGTTCAAAATAAATAACGATGGAGGATAAACATGAAACTGATACCTATTGAAGACCATGTGGTTGTGAAGACCGAGACCGTCCAGGAAAAGAAAGTGGGCGGAATCATCATCCCCGATACAGCCAAGGAAAAACCCCAGATGGCGGAAGTGATCGCCGTCGGCACCGATGAAGATCTGCAAAAGATAGTCAAGGTGGGCGACATGGTGCTCTATGGCAAATACGCCGGCACTGAGATCGAACTCGAAGGCGAAAAGCTGCTCATCCTTTCCAAAAGCGATATCCTCGCTATTGTCGAGTAAACAATGCAAGAAGTAAGTTCACAAGATTTCGCCGCCGAAGTACTGGAATCCGAACTCCCCGTCCTGGTGGATTTTTGGGCTCCCTGGTGCGGACCTTGCAAAGCACTCACCCCCACAGTGGAAAAACTGGCTGCTGAGCTGGAGGGAAAGGTCAAGGTTGTCAAGTGCAACATCGACGCTTCACCCGAGATAGCCGGACAGTACTCGATCATGTCCATCCCCACCCTGCTGGTCTTCCATAAAGGCGCTGTCGCCTCACAACTGATCGGCCTGGTGCAAAAAGACAAGATCATGGACAAACTCAAAGACTTCATCTAAACTATCCAGTTAGAAAACCCCTGCCCGGCGGAGCTATCTGCCGGGCTTTTTGCACTAAAAGTGGAGATGTTTTGCGGTGGCATCGCTTTGCGTGGGAGCTTTTCGCCCTCATTCGCAAGAGGCAGATAAGTCTCTGTCTTCCTGGGGTCATCCTTAACCCGGTGAGGGATGACCTAAGGATGATGGCACCAAAGCCAGTAGCAGCAAGGGACGGAGCTATGAAGGATTATGCAGAAGGTTGCCGTTGTATTTGGCGAATGTAACGCTAATTTGTTTGCGTCCTATTCGTTTTCTGGTGAAAAGGTGGAAAGGTTTCCCGAAACAAGTCCACCAAGCTATATTATATGTCATCACGGGCTGTCGGGGCACCCGCCAAAGCGTGAAGCAGTTTGTCGGGGTGACTTGACCCGTGATCCAGTCTTATAGGAATCACTCACATCCCAAAAGTGGTTGACAGAATAAGAGCCCGCAAAATCCTGCTCAAGAGATCCTGCGTCCCTGTAGCTCAGCTGGATAGAGTGGCACCCTCCGAAGGTGAAGGTCAGGCGTTCGAATCGCCTCAGGGACGCCAAACTTGGGTATCTGGACCTACATGCAAAACGAAGTCGTCATCACCTTAAACAACATCTCCAAACAGATCGGCAGCAAAGTGATCTTTTCCGGTCTGAACTTTGGCATCCATGCTCAGGATAAGATCGGGGTAGTGGGCGTGAACGGCTGTGGCAAAACCACGCTGCTCAGGCTGCTGACAGGCCTCACGGCTCCAAGCACGGGAGAAATAATCCTCCGCAAAGGGATCAAGGTCGGATACCTGATGCAGGACATCACCCTGGATGAAGAGCAACGGCTGTTGGAATACATCATGCCAACGCAAGCGGTCGCTGCAGAGAACGACGAGGAACACCGCTACAAAGCGATCCTGAGCACCTTGGGGATCGATGAATACGAAAAACCCCTGCGCCTCCTCTCTGGCGGCCAACGGCGCAAAGCCGACCTTGCCAGGGTGCTGGTGCAGGAACCCGATGTGCTGATACTGGATGAGCCCACCAACCATCTTGATCTGGACACGATCGAGTGGTTACAGGATTACCTGGCTGAGACCAAAAAAACGGTGATCTTCGTAACCCACGACCGCTACTTTTTGGACGCGGTCTGCAACCGGATTCTGGAGTTGGATCATGGCTACTGCTATCTGTATGAAGGCAACTACACGGAGTATGTGCGGGGCAAGATGATCAGGGCAACCGATTCCCAGAGAAAGGAAACCCGCCGTCTGGCACAACTGAAAAAAGAAATGGACTGGCTGAACCGGGGAGCCAGAGCCCGCGCCACCAAACCAAAGAATCATGTGGACAGGGTGAAGGAGCTGCTCTCCAAATCATACCTGATCTCAAACCAGGATCTGGACATCTCGTTTCAGACCGACCGCCTGGGCAAGACCATCCTGGAACTGCACCGCCTGGGTAAAAGCTATGGATCCAAAGTGTTGTTCAAGGATATCGACCACAACTTTCAGGCTCTGGAGCGCATCGGCATCATCGGCGCAAATGGCTGCGGCAAAACAACGCTGCTGAAAATGATTGTCGGCGAGGTCGAACCCGACCAGGGAAAGATCAAAGTAGGGGTGAACACCCACTTTGCCTATTACCGCCAGGAGGACGAAAGCTTCGATCCCACCCTGAGTGTGTATGACTATATCGCCCAGTACGCGGAGGTGATCAAAACCCGCGACGGCAGCAAAGTGAGCGCGACGGAAATGCTCAAGCGATTCCTGTTCGATGGCAAGATGCAGACCCAAAAACTGGGCTCGCTGTCCGGAGGTGAGCGGAAACGCCTGTACCTGCTCAAATCTCTGATGTTTGGGGCAAACTTCATTGTTCTGGACGAACCCACCAACGATCTGGATATCCGCACCCTGGAAATCCTGGAAGACTATCTGGACGCATTTTCAGGCTGCCTGCTGGTAGTATCCCACGACCGCTTCTTTCTGGACCGCACGGTTGACTATCTCTTTATTTTTGAAGGTACCTCGATACGCAAATTCCCCGGCAATTACTCCGACTATCTGTTGGTGAAAAAGTATCAAAAGGAAGAGACGGAGGAAAGGGAACGGTCAGCCACCGCAGCCAGGCCCAAGAGAATCCAGAAAGGATTGAACTACAACGAGCAGAGGGAGTTTGAACAATTAGGCTTGGAGATTGCGGCTCTGGAAGAGAAGATCCAAGAACTGGAAACGGGCCTGTCGTCTCAAAACTCCTCCCTGAGCCATCTTGACTACTTAAAAATCAGTAGGGAACTGGAAGAACTGCAGCAAGATCACGATATCAAGCTACAGCGCTGGATCGAGCTAAGCGACAAAGCAGACGGTTGAAATCTGTTGTCCTTGCCGCTGCAAGGCCATTAGTGACGGTCTTTGTATTTTTCAAACCAGTCGTCAGCCCTGTTTGAAATCTCAAATAAATCGCTTTTGCTGAAATGCTGGTGGATAGTACTGATCTTTTGTTTGGCTGGAGTGTATTCGTTTCTGGCGGCAATGGTGAACCAATAATAGGCTTCCAACTGGCTTTTATCCACTCCCTTGCCCTCCAGATAGGCTTTGCCCAGATAGAACTGCGCTTCCCCTTGGTTGCGATAGCTGTACATCCTGAGTTTTTCAACGGCAGTGTCTATGTCGGATTTGATCTTGGCCTTCTCAAACAAGGCCACCGCTTCTTCCAGGGTTGTGACAGTGGTTGGCAGGGGAGCCGTATCCTCCCCCGCGGGAAGGTTTTCGGAGACCGGTACCGATAAAGAATCCACAATCTCAGGCTGGTTTTGTTTGGTTTTGCATCCCATAATAGCCAACACAAGGATCGCTAAACTTGCTATCAACACTTTGCGCATGGTAAAACTCCGATTCTATCTGTATTGGTAGATCATCCAGCCGTCCTTGCCCAGGGCGAGGAAGACCAGATCCTTGTCCAAAGCTACGTCGTAGACAGAGGTGGTGGGGGGATAGATCGTATTCAGATCTTCAGCTTTCAAGGGATTGGATATGTTGTAAATCTTGACCCCGCCTTTTCCCAGCGCCACAAAGAGCCGGTTATCCTTGATCTCCAAGTCCAGGATATCATTGGAAAGCCGGGTTTGAAAGATCAATCTGGGATGTTTGAGGTCGTTCATATTTATGGCCAGAAGCTTCTTACCCGCGCCGATCCAGGCGATGTCGCCATTCTTTGCCAGCACCGTGGCATCCGCTATCTCGTAATTGACACCCATACTTATGGGAAACTGGAGGTCGCTGATATCCACAGTTACCAGGCCAAAGTCGTTCAAGGCATATAGATATGGGTATTGGGCGATAAAATCGCGGATGCCCCATTTTTCAGAAAATGTGGACTTGATCTCGCGCATCCCACCCTTGCCGATATCGATAATGTCGATCCCTTTGAAGCGATCCGCCACATAAAGGATTGAGCCTTCCCGGGTGATTCTGTCGCCGATGATCTGATTGGTAAAGTAGATCCTGCCTGGGCTGGAGAGTGTGTCAACGCTGCTGATCTGGTTGGTGGGCTCTGTGCTGCAGATATAGATCTGATTGCTGCCCAGGACATTCACATCCTCTATCCGGAAAGAGGAATGGAACACTCCTTCCAAACGTGGTTGCAAAGGATTGAAGATGGAATAGGCCCACAAGTAATTTTGGCTGCTAAGCACCACTTGGTCTTCACTGCAGACAACCATATAGGGTTGGATGTTTTTGAAGTGAGCCAGTTGATAAAGATATCTGTCGTCGATGGCCGACAAAGCGGCTATCAGGCAGAGCAACAGGATGATGAGGGAGTAGATTTTCATGGTTACTCCAATAATTGCTTGATGATCTCGCCCACTTTGATCCCTTCCGCTTCAGCCGCAAAAGATTTCAGGATACGGTGGCTTAGCACAGGAACCGCCACTGCGCGCACATCCTCTTCAGCCGGGGTAAGCCTTCCATCCAAAGCCGCCCTGGCCTTTGCCGCCAATACCAGATATTGGCTGGCGCGAGGGCCGGCTCCCCAGTTGATCAGTTTCCTGAGTTCAGCTTTGCTCCCAGGATCGCCGGGACGCGTACTGCGTGCCAGTTTTACGGCGTATTCCAGCACGTGGTTAGAAAGCGGCATGTTGCGGATGGCGTTTTGAAATTGGATGATCGTCTCAGCGGAAAGCAAAGCCTGGGGTTCTTCCAATTGGGCTCCTGTGGTTGATTGCACAATTGCCAGTTCCTCCTCATAGGAGGGATAGTCTATACCGATATACAGCATGAAGCGGTCAAGCTGCGCTTCCGGTAGGGGGTAGGTTCCCTCCTGCTCGATAGGATTCTGGGTGGCCATCACGATGAATGGCAGATCAAGGGGACGGGTGGTATTCCCGCTGCTGACCTGATACTCCTGCATCGCTTGCAGCAGAGCCGCCTGTGTCTTGGGAGGAGTGCGGTTGATCTCGTCAGCCAGGATGATGTTTGCAAAGATGGGTCCTTTGATGTATTTGAATTCGCGCTCTCCGGTGACGCTTCCAGTCACCAGAATATCGCTGCCGGTAATATCCGAGGGCATTAGATCGGGAGTGAATTGGATGCGTCCAAAACTCAGGTTCAGGGCTTTGGCAATGGTGGAGATCAGCAGGGTCTTTGCCAGGCCAGGCACTCCCTCGATGAGCATATGGCCATTGGCAAAAAGCCCGATAAGCACCTGCTCAACCACTTTATCCTGGCCAATAATCGTCTTCCTGATCTGCTTCAGCAGTTCTTCTTTTGCCGTCTTCAGCTCTGTGATTTGTTGTATCATTGTCTCACTGTTCATAAATCTTATCTCCACTAAGAATAGCTGTAATTATCTGGCGACCACTCAAGGCGATTGCCGCAATACCCACAACACTCATCAAAAAGGCGGTAAGCATGTGGGCGAACGCCATAATCGCGGAGGCATCCTGTCTTGTCAATGCAAATCCCACCGAAAAGATAATGATCATCATCCATTCATTGCTTCCAAGTTGGGCCGGAGGCTGGGGAAGAGCGTAGGACAGATTTATCAGCGTGTAGCCAAACAGCACTTTCAGGAAAGGCAATTGCACACTGAACGCCTGAAAAAGCAGATAAAAATATAGCCCGTCCAAAAGCACCCCCAAAGCTGTGAGGGCAAGTGCGGAGAGCAATCTGGTCCAACGGTGTTCAAAAACGTTCAGTCCGCTGATAAATATCTCGATGTAGCGGTTGATCTTGTCCCTGGCAGACCCTGGCAACCAGGCAAACAAACCTTTGATAAAACCCACCACCCCCTTTTTCCTCCGTGCAGCCAGCAGCAACATGATCAGCGACAGGGCAAAAACCAGGGCAAGCAAGGAAAGCAATGCGATCATACCGCTGGAAAACTTTATACCCAAAAAGGGAAGCATGGCCAACACAAAGAAAATACCCACAGTATCAAATGTTTTATCTATGAAAATGGACGGCAAGACTCTCAGGATCGGAACTCCATGGTTGCGCTTGACAAACCAGGCCTTGACCAATTCTCCCAATCGGATGGGAATAACGTAGTTCACCCAGTTGCCTCCCATGCTGTAGAGCCAAGTGCGCCACCAGGAAAGCGCCACATCCTTTCGCAAGAGGAGATTCCAGCGCAGACTGCGGATCAGGTAAGCCCCCAGGTAAAAAAGCGATGCCCAGACCACCAGTTCCAAGCGCACCTGCTCGATCTTGCGTATCAGCAGGTCGATATCGATATACTTCAACCACAAAGCAAGCAACAGCAGCCCGACAGCAAGCCCCAGAAGCAAAGACAGCAGACGCTTGCGGGATAATTTCATCCTGACCCGCTTATCTCCGCTCTCGATCAAAGACCATGTGGTAATGATGAGCCCAATATTTCTTCCAGACGCGCGGCGCGAACTTCTCCAGCCAATTATGTTTCATCATCCTGGAAGAGAAGTCAGGATCTTTGCCCGCGTAGTGGTCGAGTATCGAAAGGGGAGCTTTGCGAGCGTCACTGCCTCTTTTGCGGATCAGGGAACCGAGCGCTGCCGGCAGCCATTTTGCCAGCAAATCTTCCTTGGCCATACCGATATCCGGCCAGGGAGGGCAATCGAACCATCCCGCCTCACGCAGTTTCCAGCCTAACTTGCTCAGGATAAATATAATAGACTTGCGGTCGATATTGCCCAGGCGCAGATCAGGATACTTTTGGGGAGAGTAGTCTTTGATCTGCATTTTATATCCGAGCCCGGTGATGTTTGGTACGCTGATGAATATCACCTTGTCCGTAACGCGGCTAACTTCCCGCAAAAAGCAAGGCAAATCCTGCGCAAACCACAACGCCGAAAAAGAGAAATACATGTCAATGCTGGAATCCGGATAGTCCAACTTGCGGTAATCTCTGTTATAAGCAGTTTGCAGAGGTCTCCCCAGTTCACTCCATAGCTTGCCGATCAGATCAAGCCTGCGTTCGTCGTGGTCTTCCAAATAGACCCGAATGCCAAGATCAGCCAAAGAGAGCAAGTTTATGCCACTGATACCGGTAAATCCAAAAGAGGGGGATTCAAGAACGCTTTTCACCCCATACCGATCAGCAGTTCTTTTCAGCAGATCATTAATGACCACCCGCTCATATGAAGAACCCAATCCCTCATGGGGATCTGTGAAGTATTTTTCCCAGTCGTTGATGATAGGAATGGCCATTATTTCTCCAGAAACTCAGCGATAACGATCTGTATTCCAGGGATGGTGAAGGTTTCCGGCAGGCGCATTAGCTCATAGGTAGGATCCACCTGGTAGAACCAGGAGCGTGAGATAAGTTGGAAGCGGCTCACCCAGAGCTCGTTTTTCATCTTTTTGGCAAGCCATTCCCCCATCCTGAAAAAGCGCCGGTCAAAGCGAAAGAGCCCGCGATAATTGGCGCCGTGTACCTGGCGTGAGATAAAGTTTACCAACTCATTCAGTTGAACCGGATCACGGTCGGCAACATTCAGGCTCAGACCCGGGGAAAACTCGTTTTTCAGCAGCCAGGTGAAAGCCGCAGTGATCGTGTCAATATGGCAAAGATGGATCCACACTCTCTTGTCAATCAAGGGAAACCTGTTCATACTGACCAGGCGCACCAGTTGATAGGGGAACCCCTTGTCTCCCGTGCCATAGGTAATCGAAGGCCGCAAAATGGCTGCATCGAGGCCTTTCATCACTGCCCGGTTGATAACCTTTTCTGACTCTATCTTGGTGAAGTGGTAATAGTTATCGGGATTGCGCTCCGTCTCGTTGTTGGCGGGCAATTCCTCGGGAATGGCTCCAAAAACTCCCACTGAAGAACAGAAGATCAGCTTGGCGCGGTTTTCCAGACAGTACTCCGCAAACTGCTCGGTGCTATGCAGATTAGCTTTGAGATATTCATCGCGTGAAAACTTGCGTCCTCCGCGTAACGCTCCGATATGAAGGATGCAATCAAAGCGATTCTTCCAGATGTAATCCTTCAGGGCAGGGATATCAGCCAAATCCAGGTTGACAATCTCAACGGCATTTTGGAATTCTGCATAACGCTTGGTTTCGGTCCCCGGCCTCACCAAAGCTGTGACTTCAGAGTCCAGTTTTTCGGCCAGAATCGAACGCAACACCGACCTGCCGATCAAGCCGGTGACCCCTGTTATCAAGAGCCTCGGCATTTAATGGAATATCCTGCGCCAAAGGCTCTTTTTGCGGCGATGGGAATGGGAATAGCTCGGCTGTATGTACACATATTTGTAGGGTATGGGTTTGTTGTCCAGGATCATTTGCGGAAACTCTGTGGACAGCAGTTCCACCACATGCTCGTCCAGATCATCCCGCAGAAGCTCCAAAGCTTTAAAATATGACCCGTATGGCACACGGGCATGGTCGTCGGATCCAATTAAATGAGCCCAACCATTACGCATCAATATCCATGCAGTCTGACGGACTTTTTCACCATACTGCCCCAACAGGCTTCCAGAATTGATTTGAATATAGATATTGTTGCCGATCAGATGCCGCGCATCTCTGGGGTGTTTCATTATACTCACATACCGTTCAGCGTGTGCCAGAATCGGCTTGTATCCTTTGCGCAGGAGGGGGAAGATGTAATTGTAAAAATCTTCCGGCAACCCGTTCAAGTCGGATTCCACCATTATATACCGCGAGTTGCCCATTACCAGGTTATTTTTCTCAATATCTGCCAGAATATTGGGTTGGACAAATATCTCGAATCCGGCATGCAGGTGCAACTTCAAACCATTTTCCGCGCACTTAGTCTGCATGGCGGATAATTTCTCATCATAATCCGAGCGGTCATACTTGTATAAACCGCGCATAAAATGGGAAGTTAGGAAAGCATCCGTGATACCCCCGTCATCCATCAGCTTCATCTGTTGAAGCGATTTCTCAGCACTATCGGAACCGTCATCTATTTGGGGGAGTAAATGACAATGAACATCGATCATTACTTAGGGCATTCTCTCCTTGATCATTTGCACAAACTCAAGCAAAACATCGTTATGCGGATAGGGTGCAATCATCTTGTTAGTATCGTCCAAAAGCTTTTCCACCGCAGCACGGGCCTTGTCAAAACCCAGTAAACCGGTGTATGTGTTTCTGGAGGTTGGAACGTATTCGCTGTCAAAATCAAGCCCGTCGCTGCCCCGGCTATAGTCTGCCACGATATCTTCTATCATTTGATGGGCCATACCCAGATTCATGGCATACGTGCTCATCACCTGACGCGTGTCATCATCTGCGTCAGCCAGCACGCAAGCCATATCGGTGGAAGCCTGCAAAAGCGAGCCTATTTTCTTCATATCAATATAGCGCAGCACATTGATCTTCATAACCTTGCGTTTGCTTTCCAAGGCAACTATCTGTCCTCCCATCATGCCATAGGTCTGAGCGGCCAAAGCGAGTATTCTCAGACATTCCAGAGCTTTTTGGGGATTCGAGATATACCCCAGCACCTCAAAAGCCAAGGTGTACAAAGCGTCTCCTGCAAGGATTCCGATAGTATTGTCAAACTTCAGATGCAAAGCCGGACTGGAGCGACGCTCTGATCTGTTCATAACCATGGGCATATCATCGTGCACTATCGACGCGTTATGTATCAGTTCCACCGCCGTGGCTGCATGGAGCGCGTCCTGGAATCCCTTTGCTTTCTTTGCGCCTGCCAGCATCTCATACACAGCCAGTAACAATAGCGGACGCCAGCGTTTTCCACCGCTGAAGACAGCGTATCGCATGGCTTTCTTCAGTTCTTTAGCTGGTCCAGATGCTGTCCCAACGAAATGCTTGAGGTTGGCTTCAACCTTACCCAGCCTGGTCTCAAAGTACTTCTGTAGTAACAATTGAGTCTCCCAAATTCGTTTTCACCGGCATTCCACCAGTTTGTCTTTCATTGAACACAATATGCCAAATCTGTCAAGGCTTTTATTGCTCGACTGACTTCCAACAATGCAGGCTCCTAACAAAACCACCCTCATCCAGCAAGAATTGCGTGCTTTCATAGTTGTACCTGTAAGAACCCCCTCCCGCAAAAGAGAGGGGGTATTTACGTTATCTGGGTTTATTCTTCTTCCGGTTCTTCTTCGTCGATATCGACTTCGTCTTCAACATCTTCCTCTTCCAGGTTTTCATCTTCCGGAATGAACTCCTGTTGGTGAGGGGCAGATTTTAGCTTTTCAACTTCCTTATCCAGGCTTTCTTCATCCGGGTCTGCCTGGATCACGGTGATGTCGCGAACCTTGTCATTATCGTTTATATTGATCAGGCGCACTCCCTGCGTGTTTCTGCTGATGACATTAATATTGGCTATCTTCTGCCGGATGATCATTCCATCCTGTGTCACAATCATCAGGTCTTCGCTGTCGTCAACGATCATCAGAGCTGCCAGGTATCCGTTGCGTTCTGTGGTCTTGAGGGTTATCACACCTTTGCTTCCACGCCTGGTAGTTGTGTATTCAGAGATTGCAGTCCTCTTGCCATAACCGTTTTCGCTGATAGTCAGGATCGTCTTCCCAGTGCCGTTACCATTGGCTATGATGTCGTCCTGGGAGATAACGCCCATGGATATCACATAGTCTTCATCCCGCAATCTGATACCCCGGACACCGCGGGTAAACCTGCCCGTGGCCCGGAAATCCTTTTCACTGAACCGGTTGCAATAGCCGTTTTTGGTAGCCAGAATTATGTCATCGTTGCCCGAGGTAATGCGGGCGTCGATCAGTTCATCGCCAGGCATCAGCTTTATTGCCAGAATTCCTGCGTTGCGGGGACGGCTGTAAGCCAATACAGGTGACTTTTTGATCGTGCCGTTGCGAGTACACATAACGATATTCTGTTCAGGATGGAATTGTCTCAAAGTCACGAAGGCTTTGATCTTCTCCTTGTCCTGGAACTGAACCAGATTGACAATTGCCTTGCCTCTCGCGGTGCGTCCGGCTTCCGGGATTTTGAAGACCTTCAGCCAGTGGCAACGCCCGTGATCGGTAAAGAGCAGGATGTGGGAGTGAGTGGAAGCCACAAATATGTACTGGATTGCATCCTCTTCCTTGAGATTGGCGCCGGTAAGCCCTTTGCCGCCCCTGCCCTGCACTTTGTATGTATCCACGGGCAGGCGTTTCACGTAACCGTCGTGGGTAATGGTCACGACCATCAGTTCATCGGCGATCATGTCTTCATCGGAAAGATTCCCGGTGTAGTTTTCCTTGATCCTGGTGCGGCGGACATCGCCAAACTTGTCACGAATCTCCGCGGTTTCCTGTTTGATCAGTTCCATCCTCAACTCCCGGTGTTCCACCAGAGCCTGAAGGCGGGAGATCAGCTTCAACAGTTCCTGATACTCATTCTCGATTTTCTCGCGTTCCAGGCCTGTCAGGCGCTGCAGCCTCATATCCAGGATCGCCTTGGCCTGAATCTCTGACAGGCCAAACTTCGCCTGCAGTTGCTCGTTGGCTTCCTGAGGGGTTTGAGACGCGCGAATGGTGGCAATCACTTCGTCAAGGTGGTCAAGCGCGATGCGCAGGCCTTCGAGGATGTGTAGGCGGTCCTGGGCGTTTTTAAGTTCAAACAGGGTACGGCGCAACACCACATCGTGCCTGAACTCTATAAAGTTGTTGAGCATGTCCTTCATGCTTACAACCTGAGGCACGCCATCCACCAGGCAGAGATTGATCACGCCAAAGGTGGAACGCAACTGGGTATATTTGTAGAGCTGATTACGCACCGTTGCGCCATCGTGATTGCGCTTCACATGGATCACCAGCCGCATGCCATCCCGCCCGGATTCATCCCGGACGTCGCTGATACCTTCAATCTTCTTGTCTTTTACCAACTGCACTATTTTTTCTATCAACAGGGTCTTGGTAACCTGATAGGGAATGGATCTGATGATGATGGATTCCTGTTCGTTGGCTCCGGTCACCAGTTCTGCTTCACCCTGGAGAATCAGCCGGCCCCTGCCGGTCTGGAAATAATCCTTGATTCCTTCGGCACCCAGGATAAATCCGCCCATGGGGAAATCCGGTCCCGCTATATAGCGGCGCAGATCCAGGGTTTCGATATCAGGATCGTCTATCAGGGCAATCACGGCGTTACAAATCTCGGTAAGATTATGGGGAGGCATGTTGGTAGCCATTCCAACCGCGATGCCTGATGAGCCGTTAACCAGCAGGTTGGGTATGCGGGAGGGAAAAACCACAGGTTCCTTGCGGGTCTCATCGTAGTTTGAGGTATAATCGACCGTATCCTTATCCAATTCCTCCAGCATTTCAGGGGTTATTTTCTGCAGACGCGCCTCAGTGTAACGCATGGCCGCCGGCGGATCTCCATCGATGGAGCCGAAGTTACCCTGTCCGTCAATAAGCGGATAGCGCATATTCCAGGGCTGGGCAAGGCGTACCAGGGTCGGATACACCACCTGTTCGCCGTGGGGATGGTAGTTACCAGAGGTGTCGCCAGCGATCTTGGCGCATTTGCGGAAGTGCCCGCCAGGCGAGAGATTCAACTCGTGCATGGCGTATATGATACGTCTTTGAGAGGGCTTCAGCCCATCCCGGATATCCGGCAGCGCCCTGGATACTATAACGCTCATGGAATAGTCCAGGTAAGCCCGGCGCATCTGGTCTTCTATCTGTACATTTATGATCTTTGTCTTGTCGTCCATAATTATCTTCCGCTCCCTTTAAATATCAAGATTCTGCACATACTTGGCGTTGGCCTGGATGAATTCACGCCTCGGCTCCACTTCTTCGCCCATCAGAATAGTGAAGATGCGGTCGGCCTCGATGGCGTCGTCCACTTTCACGGAGATCATCGTGCGCGTTTCAGGATTCATTGTGGTTTCCCAGAGCTGTTCGGGGTTCATCTCACCCAATCCTTTGTAGCGCTGGACAAATACCCCTTTTTCACCAAACTCCGCTATCGCGGCATCGCGCTCTTCCTCGGTGAACACATATCTTTTCTGCTTGTTTTTGCGCACCAAAAACAGTGGAGGCTTAGCAATATAAACATGCCCGCGTTCGACCAGAGGCTTCATATAGCGGTAGAAAAAGGTGAGCAGCAGGGTGCTGATGTGGGCGCCGTCCACGTCTGCGTCAGCCATGATCACTACGCTGCCATAGCGTATCTTGCTCACATCAAAATCCTGTCCGATGCCGGCTCCGATGGCCAGAATAATCGGCTGTATCTTATCGTTGTTGAGCACCCTGTCCACCCTGGACTTTTCGGTGTTCAACATCTTGCCCCAAAGCGGAAGTATGGCTTGAAACGAACGGTCGCGTCCTTGTTTGGCGCTGCCTCCCGCGGAGTCTCCCTCAACCAGGAAAAGCTCAGTCTTGGAAGGATCGGTTATCGTGCAGTCAGCCAGCTTGCCAGGCAGGGAGCCACTTTCCAACACCGATTTGCGGCGGGTCAGTTCCCTTGCTTTACGGGCAGCCTCCCTTGATCTTGCCGCCATGATGCTTTTGAGGGTAATGCTCTTGGCTTCGGCCGGATGCTCCTCAAAATAGGTCATCAGTTTCTCATAGACCACCGAGTTCACAAAGCCTTCCACATCAGAGTTTTGCAGCTTGGTCTTGGTCTGCCCTTCAAACTGCGGATTGGTCAGTTTAATGCTGACAACAGCCGTGAGCCCTTCGCGGATATCCTCGCCTGACGGGCTGACCTTTTCGTTTTTCAACAGGTCGGCATTTTTGATATAGGTGTTGACCGCGCGGGTCAGGCCGCTTTTGAAACCGCTCAGATGCGTGCCGCCCTCGGTTGTGTTGATGTTGTTAGCGAAGCTGAAGATGTTTTCCTGATAACCCTCATTGTATTGCAGCGCAAGTTCAAAATCAAGGCCTTCCTTTGTGGCGGAGATATAGATCGGTTTGGCTCCCAAAGGCTTCTTGTTTTGATTGAGGTAATTCACAAACTCAACGATTCCGCCGTCATACTTAAAGTCATGCTTCCGGTCGCTGCGATCGTCCTTTAATATGATGCGCACACCTTTATTCAGGAAGGCCAGTTCGCGCAGACGGGTGGTAAGGTAATCGAAACTGAACTCCAATGTTTCAAAAATAGTGGGGTCAGGTTTGAATTTGATCACGGTGCCGGTACGGTTCGTCTCGCCCAATACCTTCAGTTCCGTAACCGCGACACCTCTCTCGTAGCGTTGATAGTGAATCTTGCCATTCATATGGATGCGCACTTCCAGATACTCAGAGAGTGCCACCACCACCGATACTCCCACGCCATGCAATCCACCGGATACCTTGTAGGAATTGTTGTCAAACTTCCCTCCGGCATGCAGTACCGTCATCACCACCTGGACAGCGGGAATGTTCATTTCCTTGTGCATATCAACCGGAATTCCGCGGCCATTGTCATCGACCTCGACCTCTCCTTCGTTGGTGATGGTTATCTTGATCTGGTCGCAATAACCTGCCAGTGCTTCATCAATCGCGTTATCCACCACTTCATAAACAAGATGGTGCAAACCGCGTTCGCTGGTGCCGCCAATATACATTGCCGGTCTTTTACGCACCGCGTCAAGGCCCTTGAGGACCTTGATATTACTTGCAGTGTAGTTGTTATCTGTCATATTATATTGTCTCCTAAAATATTACACTGTTGTTTTGTCTGATTTTCAGCTTGGTTGCCGCCCCACATAAAAACCAATCCATATCTGATTGCTAAAAAATCAGATATGGGTTTTTTGTCAAGAATAAACCCAGCTATTTTTCGATTTTTATCTGCTTATATAACAGCATGTTACGGAGCTGGCCTGACTCAGACGCCAGGATTCTCGTCTTTTTGCACGTGAAAACAGGCCTCAAATGACCTGCCAGCGCTGTTTTCGCTCACCTCATTCCACCGTTTCACCTTTCTACGGTTTTATCGTAGCACCTATATATTATGAGGGGGTGGTCCTCATTTGCATTCCCCTCTCCGGCGTGGGTCTTCCTGGGGTCAACCTTATAATTTATAAGGATGACCTAAGGATGATGGGATAACATATTGTAATTGCAAATGATAACCCATTATGAGCGGCAGGAAATGGCACTTGCCTGGCTCCAGGTTTTGTTGACAAGAATAGTATTTCCCATACAGGAAGATTCATCCTATGTTTCGAGTGTTTCGCGACCGGGATGGTTGCGGCAAAGGATCAGTCCGCAACCATCACAGCAGAGCGGTGTTTATAGCTATCTACCTGTAAAGCTCCAAATCCACCCGGCGGTCAATCGCCTCGGCAGCGCCGGAAAACTTGCTGTTGCCATAAGCTTCGGTGGTAACGCACCCGGCAGACAGTCCTTTGGAGATCAGGTATTCAGCCACCACCGCGGCACGCTTTTCCGACAGTTCCTGATTATAGGCTTTGGAACCACCGTCATTGGCATATCCTTTGACCACAAGCTTCAGCCCGGGGTTTTCCAGCATTGCCACGATAAGTTCATCGAGCATAAGCTGTTGCTTCGCGTCGAGCAAAGAGCTTTCATACTGAAAGAGGATCGGATTCAACGAAACAGGGACGTTGCTGATCAGTTTCTTTAGCACCAGGTGCGCCTGAATCGATTCCTCGTGTCCGGAGGGAGTAAACTCTTCCCCGTGGGAAAGATAGCCATCCAGGTTAGCGTATAGATTGAAGGTGGAGGCGATAGGCGCCTGGAAGGAGAATCGTCCTTCCGCATCGGCGGAAACAAGTTCTTTTACGCTTTCACCCTCCAGGGTGTAAACCAGTTCGACATCTGCCGGCAAAGGGTTACCCTGTTCATCCTGCACCAAGCCATCGATCTGTATGGTGGCTGGCATCAACTCCAACGCACCAGTATATGATTCCACAGGAGGCAAAACATTTTCATCGCTGCCATCCGCTGGTGGCCTCTGCAAATCCACCTTTGGCTCGGTGAGCCTTAGCCCGGTATCGAGAACCTCCAACCCCTGGTTCAGCTTGTCCCAAAGACTGACGCTTTCGGCCTTTGGCTTGGTTCCAGCCTGGATGGGGACGATTTCTACCGCGCGCAGGCCGGATTTGGCATCCTTCACCAGATAGCTGGCTGGCAAAGCGTATTCCAGAGTCAGATGGTAGATGCTTTCAAAGTCCGACAATTTGCGGTCTGAACTGATGTAGGCTTCATTGCTGAGGGGAATCCGGTAAAAATAGCGGTCATTGTTCACAGAATTGAAAGGCATTCCCAGATTATCGGGCACAGACCAATCTTGCCAGCCTGCACCCAATCGATAGGCTCTGAAAATATCGTATCCGCCAAACCCGGCGTGACCGTTGGAAGCAAAATAGAGTGTTTTGCCGTCAAAATCCAAAAATGGAGTCTGCTCGTTGGCGCTGGTGTTGATGACGGGGCCCAGATTGATCGGCTCTGTCCATTGTCCTCCAATTTTTTCACATACATAGATGTCCATGCCGCCATAACCGCCAGGACGGGATGATGCGAAAAACATCAGATTGTCCCTGAAGGACATCGGGTGAGTTTCCACCTGTGAGGAATTGAATTGCGTGGCATTGACCGGAACCGCCTGTCTGTCACGCAGATCGACCGAATAGATGTCGCCATCGATCTTGTTCTTTTCAAAGTTTCCCACAATCCAGGCCAGATTGCCTGCCTCCCCAAAGCTGCCCAGCGACTCATTCTTATCTGTGGAAAGATTTTCCACCAGTTCCGGCCGGCCATATCCCGTGCGGAAAATCTCCGCGCGCCAGATGTTTTCCTTGGCTTTTTTAGCCGGGCGCATGGATGTGAAATACAGGTATTTGCCATCCGGGGAGACCACTGCCCCGTAATCTGAATTGGGGCTGTTAAAGTGGTCTGGCATGGGACGCAGTTTTGCTTTACTGAAGATGCTGCGCTGGCGGGTGAGGATGCGTTCGATTTCCCTGGCTTCCTCCAGATACCGGCTTTCGCCAGCCTGCTGGCAACGCTGCATCCTGATCCTCGCGTTGACAGAGTCCTCGACAGCCAGGTAGAGCTTGCCAAGCCAGTAATGATAATCGGCCACGGTGCCATTGGCGGAACGATCGGCAGCCAGAAACTTGTTCAACGCCTGCTGATATTCACCCCTTTGAAAGAGGTCCAGTCCTTCACGCGCGTAGCGTTCGCCCGGCACCGCTCCCAACACCGCCAACAAAGCCAGAAGCAGCAGGCTGAGACATAACTTTTTCATTGAGCTTCCCCCTCCAATCCTCAGAATCTGAGGATCATTGAAATGATGTGGTCATCGGCAAACAAGTCGTGGCGATTTAACCTAAACACATAGTCCAGTTGCAGGTTGCGAAAGCGAAAGCCTGTTCCGGCAGAGAGCCTCTCATTGCTATAGCCCAGGCGGATTCCGGTTTCCAGATTGGCCAGAGCGTCTTCCCAAGAGCTTTTCTCGCTGACCTTGGTAACTGTGAGCTTGGAATCCGCTTCCGGGTCTTTGCCGATGGCAGTCCAGTATTCAGCACCCAGGCAGGGATAAGGCTTTTCATCCTGCTCCATCTTGACTTCGGCGGCCAGAGTGATGCCACCCAAAGGATTGGCAGCCAATCCTGCCGATACCTGCCAGGGAACTTTGTCTTCCGCGTATTCGCTGGTTATGTCCCTAAACATCGCTCCCAGTTGCAGGTAACGTCCAAGATCAAGCTTGAGGCCGGCATCGAGGCCATAGCCCTGCTCGGTTTCCCCGTCGATAGTGCTGAGATAAATCTTGGGGGTCACTCCGAAGCTGAGTCTGCCAATATAGTTGGAATAACTGAGAGCCAGGCTATGTTCGCTGTCGGAGAAAGTGCCGGTGGGTGTATCCGCATCCACGTAGCCTTCGATGTCGCTCACAGCAGCATTGACCCATGAGAAGGCGACCGTGCCCAGGGGCAGGCGCGTTCCGAAGGCGGCAAAGGTGTGGGTGCGGTCAAAATCGAGGCCGAAGTTGTAGGTCGTTCCCACCTCAAAATCACGCAGATGGGCAAGCCCGGCGGGATTCCAGTAAACTGACCCGATGTCGTCTGTGATCGCCGCTCCAGCCTCGCCCATGGCCAGCACCCGGCCACCGATTCCCATGCGGATAAAAGCCGCACCGGAGTTATTCATGTCAGCAGCGAACAAAGGCAGGACAAGCAGCAAGAGCGCTATGCAAAGAACGGAGTTGTTTATATAGTTTCTTTTCATGGTAATCTCCTTATTTCACCGCAATCTTGATCACATGCTCGGCGCGGTTCACGTTGTCGTTTGCCACCACCCGGGCAAAATAGGTGCCCCGGCCAACCTTGATGCCATTGGAATTACACAGATCCCAGGTTCTTTCGATCAGGTTGTTGTCAATCGCGGGAACCATGATGCTGTTGATCTTCTTTCCGGCGAAATCGTAGATTGTTATCGATACTTGCACATTTTGGTTGCGGTTGAGCACCACCCTGATGGTGGTGTTATCCACGGCAGGATTGGGATAGGCGCAGGAAACGGCGCTGATTTCCAATCCGGCTGACTGGTAGAACTCCGTGACAACCTGGCTGGGCGGGCTTTCCTGTCCGTCATAGACAGCCGTTATCCGGTATTCGTAGGTCACATTCATGTCTATATCGTAGTCGTTGTAGTAG
>DFUX01000065.1 GCA_002379855.1 Cloacimonetes bacterium UBA4175
GCCTAAGATATCTTCTCTTGCCGGCCCGGATGATGGCCTCGTCTTCGAAGTTCAGAACGTGGTCCCAAGCCTCAATCCTGTCGCCATCGACACTCACGCCTCCACCTTGGATCAAGCGCTTGGCCTCGCCTTGCGAATTGCACAAGCCGCTATCCACCAAGATGTTGGTGAGTCTGTATTCACCGCTGGCCAAAGCAAATTCCGGCATATCTTCCGGAACTTCGCGCTGTGAAAACTGACGGTCAAAAGCCTCTGCTGCCTCATCTGCCTCAGAATCGCTGTGGTAAAAGCTCACAATCCTATGTGCCAAGCGCTTCTTGATTATCATGGGGTTGATGCCCCGCTTCAGCTCGGCCTCCACCTCCTTGATCTCATCTTCCAGTGCGAAGGCGGCGTAGTTATAATAGTTGATTATCAGGCTGTCCGGAATGGACATCACCTTGCCATACTTATCGTTTGGTGTATCAAAGACGGCGATGTAGTTGTTCAAGGATTTGCCCATCTTATTCACTCCATCCGTGCCGGTGAGGATGGGCGAAAGCACCGCCACCTGCTGTTCCTGGCCAAAATAGCGCTGCATATCACGGCCGCAGAGTATATTGAACTTCTGCTCTGTAGCGCCCAGCTCCACGTCGCTCTCAACCGCCACCGAATCATAGCTCTGCAGAATGGGATACATCAGCTCATGCATACCCAGGCTCAAGCCCTGTTCATAGCGGTTGCGGAAGGTGTCATGCGCCATAAACTGCGCCAGGGTGAACTTGCCCAGCAACTGCAGCACATCATGCAGAGTCATGCCGCCAAACCATTCCGTCTGATAGCGGACTTCTGTCTGCTCAGGGATCAGTATAGTGTAAAGCTGCTCCATATAACGCTCGCTGTTGTACATGATCTCTTCATGTGTGAGCGGAGGACGCGTCTCGTCTCTGCCGGTGGGATCACCAATCTGGGCTGTAAAGTCACCGATAATGATCACGCCCAGATGACCCAAGTCTTGAAAATCTCTCATTTTGCGGATGGGCACCAAATGCCCCAAATGCAAATCGTAACCCGTGGGATCGATGCCAAGCTTGATCCGCAAGGGCTTGCCTGTCTTTTCGCTCTTCTCAAGCTTGGCGATGAGACCATCCATGGGGACAATCTCTTCCACCGCACGCTTGAGCAGCTTTATTTCTTTTTCAAAACGCATTGTTGTTTCCTGTCTTATATTTGAATTGTCTTTTGGGATTCACCAAATCTTCAAGGCCCTATTTTGTCAAGGAAATCAAAGTGACAGTGCCTCGGATGCTGTAAAACCCAAACTGACAGGGATGAGTTTGGTGTGAAATAAAAACAGGATTTAACAGCCTGATAAAGGTACTGTTAAATCCTGACATATATTATAAAGACCTTGATGAGCTATTTAGATAACATCACTCTACGCGTGTTGCTCTTGCCATCTGCCGTAAACTTGATTAGATAAACACCGCTGCTGAGCTGTGGTTCCCAAATGTATCTGTGGAAGCCTTTGTCTTGATGACGCAGTGTAATCTGATCCACAAGCTGACCTTTAAGATTGTAGACCTTAAAGTCAACATCAGAGTCGTTTTCCAGATAGTACTCAAGCTGAGTGCTGGGATTGAAGGGATTGGGGTAGTTGCCATGCAGCTTGGTGACCAATGCAGGTGTGACGGGATCGTCTTCTGAGACATAGGGATAGGCAAAAGACAGTGTGTCGCTGGGACATCCTTCCACGTTGAGGAAGATGGCCGTGATCAGATACTTGTAATTGCCTTCCAGAGTAATATGGTCTTGATAGATGGTGTCTGTGGTCTGCTGGATCATCTCGAAGGGGCCGGTGTTGAACTTTTTATAGACCTTGTAGCCCATCACCGGCAACACCGGATCGAAAGGCGGATTCCAGGACAGGCTGACTGCTCCGGTATCGTTGTCCACATCGAAATCAGCGCCTTCAGGCTTGGGCAGGTTGATGAGAGTAAAATCAGCCTGATACACGGGAGCGGAGGGAGTGATCTGGACGGCGTTGGTGGTGGAGGACTGATGGTGGAGCAGGGACGCCGTGGCAGAATAGGTTCCGTTGGGCAGATAGAGCCTGTAATAGCCATTGGCATCGGGATTGGCACACATATTGTTGCTGGCTTTCACCATGACCTCTGTAAGAGGAGTATCGCTGGTGGCAATCACGTTGCCATGCAGATAGCCGGTGGTCTGGTTCACGCCACTCAGCTCAAAGTCGTCAATGAACCAGCCGATTCCGGAGACACTTGCGTCTGAAGCCATGCGGAAACGCAGCCTCACCTGCTGTCCTGAAAACTGGCTGAGGCTGATGTTCACCGTCTCCCAATTGGCGATGCTTCCGGAGAATCCAGGTTCGCCACCCAGAGCGTTGAGGCTGTAGTAGGGGTAGCCTCCCTGAGGGGTGAGCAGTTGCCAGCTTTCGCCATCGTTGGTGCTGATTGAGACGTTTCCTCCGTCATAATTCGCCTCCATACCATAGCGGTGTGTGAAGGTTAGCATGCTGTTTTCGGTGAGTCTGTAGATGGGAGTCACCAGCGTGTAGTTCGCGTAATCCGGGTAGTTGCCGCTCAGTCCGGTTGCCCAGACCTTGAAGCCGGAATAAGGAGTCACCTGGCTGGGAGCCCCCCACACCCAACCGGCTTCCGAGATCATGTTGCCGTTGTCGGTCTCAAAGTCGTGAAACACATTGGGTATATTGTAAGGCAACAGGATGTTTGCTGAGATGGGCAGTCCATTGCTGAGCGAGACGTTGAACTGGAAAGGAATGTAGCTGCCCAGTCCGCTGGTGCCCGTGAACTGCAGTTCATAAACAAATTGCTGAATGGCGTTGGCACCGATCAGGGGCTGTTGAATCAGGGGATGGCCGATTGAGACCTCGGAACTGGAACTGCTTAGGCTGGCCAGGATATCGCGGGAATCCACATCGGCCTGGTTTTTGACATTTACCACCAGTTGCACCGTTTCCAGCGGATCGATGATACCATTGTAGGTGCCATCGGCATCGTTGATCATGAAAGATTCAAACACCAACACGGATGCGTCCACCCGGATGCTGAAAGGACGGGACCACAGGTTATCGCCGGAAACCACATCCAGGTTGAAATTGACCACTTCGCCGTTGGGGCAGTTGGGAGCGATCGCGAACCTGAAGGGATCGCGGTTCACTCCAAATCCTTCGCCTTCCAGCGGGAAATAGGTGGAAACGCTGTCTATCATGTTCACATACTGGTTTTCTGTGCTCAGGGTGGCCTCTATGTCCTCAGCTGCCATGTTGCCGATGTTTTGCAACTGGACTCCCAGTTCGATGGTCTCGCCGGGTTCGCAGACGCTGTTGCCATTCCCGTCAGTGATATAGGTGTCGCCCAGAATCACATGGGCCGCCTGGTGATAGATGGGGATGTTGGTGATATAGATGGCGCGCTGGTTGCCCAGGGGTGAGGCCGCCACCGGATAGGTGTTGTTGAAAGTATACTCCAATCCAATGTCACTGGTGCTGTTCTTGATACCGATGGTGCAATAGGAACCGTGGTAATATCCGGATTGGGAGTTGACATTGTTAAAGGTGTGATACTGGATTTTTATGGGACCGTCCCCCATCGAGGTAGGATGGGCGGATTGATCGTAAAGTATGACCTGGAAGGTTTCCGGGGAGGTGCCGTTTTTACCGTTTTTAAGGTTATACCACTCAATCACGAAGGCACGGTTACTGCGGTCAAACCAAGTATAGATCCCGCCACCGGAATGGGTGGCCAGATCGTCCCAAAACGCCGCGATCATGGGACTGGGTCCCATGGGCCCGGGAAGGCGGTAATTTCGGAATTCCGGGTTCTCGCTCACGCCCATGGCAATAAACCCGTTGGAGCAGACCGTAATCTGATCGTAAAGAATTCCGTAAAACTGGAACGGGAAGGGCAGATTCACCACTTCCAAGGCATCGGCACTCACTTGGTCGCCTTCTTCGCCGCTGGCGTAGCCGTCGCTGATCGCCAAAGCGGTCCCGAAGCCTCCCTCCGCCGGAGCAATGCCAATCCAGTCGTAAACCGGGCAGGCTTCATAGGATAGATCTTGATCGTCGTAGATCACATAACCGTAGGCGTCAGGCCCCAGGGGGTCCGTGACGGTCACTTCGCCGATAGTGATGGAGAAATCGAGCCACTGTTCAAAGCCCGCATCATTGAAGAGCTTGAGCTGCATGGGGATCACCATGCCCGGCAACAGGGCTGGGCGTCCCGTGATCTCAAAATAGTCGGTGGAAGGAGTTACTTGGACGTTTAGAGGCAATTCACCATAATAGGCGGTGTTGTCCCCCACCGAAACCAGATCGTTCAGGCTGTAGAGCCGTCCGGTAATGTTAGTGACAGTAGTGGGGGTGGTATTGCTGACCGTGACCGTGAAGCCGGAGGTCTCGCCAGGATCGAGCACCTGATTGCCGCCGTTGGTCACAAAACTGTTGTTGTACATGATCTTCGCGTTGTGGATGGGGACAAATTCCGAAACATCGTAGCTGTTGCCAAGGCTGTCTGTTAGGATCAGATGGATGCGCATCATGCTCTCATGGGGAGCATTGGCAGCCACCTGCAAAACCACGGGGCTGTTGCTGAAGCCCTGCGAAGAATCGGCAATCGTGGCATAGGTGACCAGGGAATCCACCAGAGTCACATAGGGGTTGTTGGTGCAAACGTAGCCGGATATTCCAGAGATCGCCACGCTGCCCGTATTGAACAACCCAAATTGAATCTCCACTGTTTCCCCGGCGTTCACGTTTCCATCGCCGTTACCGGAGGAGGGGGGATCATTACTGTCATCCACCACGATCTCGCCAGGCACCAGGGTACCGTGGTTAACCACGTTAATATTCTGTTGGAGGGGTTTAAAATTGTGTTTTGACACGGTGATAACACACTGGCCTGCTACCATCGACTGGGGCAAGGTCATTATCACGTTGCCGTTTTCGTCGGTGTAGCCCCTGCTGATGATATTGCTTCCCTGGGAGATGGTCACGCAAGCGCCCTCCACGGGAATGTTCAGACTATCGGTCACCGCGAAGTCCATCAGGTTGAGACCCAGGGGAATGCTGTCCAAGGTGGTAATATTGAAAAAATTGGGCCTTCCTGTGAACACCTCCATGGTGGGATCGCCCATCAGGTTGCACCAGTGAGCGGAATTGGTAACGTAGGTGGAGGCAGACACGCCGTAGATCTGGTGCAAAAAGATTTTACCGTTGAGCAGGGCTTCGCCCATGGTGCGCATACCATAGGTAAAGATACCGCCGAAGATGCCGCCATGGAGCGCGTTGTTAAAGGCTGTTTTAGTAGCGCTGGTGCTCATTCCAATGCCGGACACAGCTCCCTTGGGAGCCGCGGGGGTTCCGTAGCGGATAAACTGCTCCATCTCAGAAGCTCCACTGCCGGCATAGTTGTTTGTTCCACAGGTGATGTTCACGGCATGAAGCAGACGATAAGCGTTGTTCAGGGCTGATTCGGCAGGCGGGGTATAGTCGATCCAGCCACGAAAGCTGTAGAAACCCACACCCTGGTTGATGGCGGTATTGATCTGGGTTGTGGGTGGTGTTCCGCTGTAAAGCTCCGTGTAAGTGTAGTTGGGATTGGTGAGTAAGCTAATTTCCTTAATATACTTGTTGATATACATGGTGGAGATTCCTGAATGGGTGTTGCACCCCACCAGCAGCATCCTGTCCAGCCAACCAGCCAGACCGACGTTAATGTTCTTTTCATAGAGGTATATCTTGGCAAATAGCACTTGCAGTTGAGCAAGATTTTCCACTGAGATGCGGCCGATGAACACATCGCCCAGCAAGTCGTTGCCGGCCAGATGGGTGTAGGGATAATCTCCTGCTCCGTTGTTAGCTCCGATATAAGCTGGGATGGCGTAACTCCCAACGGTATCACCGATCAGGATCACAAAATCCGGTCTTGTGGCGGGATCGTCGTAGCGGGCTTGGATATAGTTTTTGATCGAGGTGGTGGAAGAACCTGCCGATCCCGAAGAAGTGTTCGCCACATCCACATCCGCGCCCTTTTGCCGCTTCCACAGGACATATTCGTCGAGGGCAGCAATAAAGTTGGGATCTGTATTGTTGCCATGAATTATCAAATAGCGGGGTGGAACGTTGTAGTCCACGATGTTGCGGTAATCATCGAAGTTGAAGATCGCCGATTCATATATCTTGGCAAAAGCTGGCGAAACGTATGTCAGCTCGCCTTCCAGCTCGTTGACTCCGGGGGCAGGGCTGAAATTCACCCTAAAATCAAGGCTGTTGCGGATACTAAGCTGTTGGGAGGCGGGATCGTAGCTGAAGGGATTGATATTGATGGTCAAAATCCTGAAATCGCGCAGGATAACTGGATCGCCATACTCTAAAACTGTTTGCGGATAACTTGCGCCCGCGGCGTAGAATCCAGCATCCTGCTGAAACGCTTTGGGGCTATCCAGCTCATCGCCCTGTTGCATAGGATAGGCATTAAACCGCTGCAGAGAGGTGGTCTCGGAAGACAGGACCTGCAAGTTTACGCTGCCCTGGCGGGGAATGGCCAGGTTGAGCGTGAGTACCGGCAATTCCGGCAAGCCGCTCGTCATGGTCGTTCCCGCGCCGGGAAGCATAATTCTTTGGAAGTTCTGGCCACCAGCGGTGACATCTTCCACTTCAAACTCCGGTAACGCAAACCGGATATCCATATAGTTCTGGCTTCTGGCCGTTATTTCAAAAGCATCCCTATGCTGAATCGGCTGGCTTTCTGTGATCATGGCAAAAGCCAGGCACAAGCTCAGACTCAACAAGGCTGAAACTATAGTTCTTTTCATGGGCACACCTCATAGATAGGGTTAGATTGTGCCCATTAACTATGCAATAACTGTTCCTAACTTACAGATTATAATAAAGCTGAACCTCGTGAGGGTGAACTCTGTTCGTCACAGCCTCGTGTTCAGCCATTTTCAGTTTGATGTGGGATTCGATCAGATCCTCATTGAACACATTCCCCTGCAGCAAATACTCATGGTCTTTTTCAAGGCATTCCATAGCCTCTTTCAGATTGGCGGGAATGGAGAGCAATTTGGCCTTTTTCTGTTCGCTCCAGGCGAAGACGTTGTCGTCGAAGGGTCCAAGGTTATACTTGCCGGGGTCGATCTTGTTGATGATCCCGTCCAGTCCAGCCAGCAGCAGAGCGCTCATGGCAAAGTAGGGGTTGCAGGTGCCATCGCCGGTGCGGAACTCGAAGCGTTTGGTGTCCGGGGTGTTGGCGTATTTGGGGATACGGATCGCGGCAGAGCGATTGGCAAGCCCGTAGAACAGCTTGACAGGCGCTTCAAAGCCGGGCAGCAGGCGCTTGAAACTGTTGGTGCTGGGATTGGTGAACGCCACCAGGGAGCGTCCATGTTTCAGAATGCCGCCGATGAACCAGATGGCGTTGTTGGAGAGGTCAGCGTAGCCGCCTTTCTTGTAGAATATGTTTTTGCCGCGCTTGTGGAGCATCATGTGAAAGTGCATCCCGTTGCCAGCCTGGTTGTACACAGGTTTAGGCATAAAGGTTGCGGTGAGGCCATAGTTGAGGGCGGTGCGGCGGATGACGTCCTTCATCACCATGGTGTCGTCACAAATCTTGGGGAAAGGCAGCAGTTCAGGCTCGATCTCCTGCTGCGAGCTGAGGCCCACCTCATGGTGGTGATAGCGCACCTTGATCCCCTGTGCTTCCATTGTGTCCACCATCTCCTGGCGGATTTCATAGAAGCGGTCAAAGGGGGTGTCCATGTGGTAGCCTTTGCGTTCCTGCTGAGCCACCGCGTCGTCATCCTCATAATCAATCGGCAACGCGTCCTTGCTCTCGGCGGAGCTTACAGTATATCCGCTGGAGAACTCTCCGCTGTCGAATTCCACAGTGTCGAAGAGATGGAATTCCAGCTCCGGAATCCAGGTGCTGTTGTCGGCAATACCGGTGGAAAGCATGAAATCATGCGCCCTAAGGGCCACGCTGCGGGGATCCTTCTTCACCCCGACGCGGGTGTCGGCTTCGCAGATTGAGCAGATCAGGCGCATAGTTGGCGTCTCGTAGAAAGGATCGATCTGGGCTGTGGAAATATCCGGCATCAGCACCATATCGCCCGATTCCACGGATTTCATTCCCGGAATGGAGGAGCCGTCGAAAGGAATTCCCAGTTCCAACACTTCTTCCAGGCCCCTGGTGGGGAAGGTGATGTGATACCAGCGGCCATCCAAGCCGCAATACTTGAGGTCCACCGCTTTCACTTCATGTTCAGCGGCGTAATCCAGCAATTGTTTCTTTGTCATGGTTTTTTCTTCCTTGTATCTATTTGTTTTATAAATCGCTATTGCAATCCCAAGAGCTGCATCACAAGTATGATCGGCTTTAGCACCAGCCTGCCGATCAGATTGAGCCTTAGCAGAGAGGAAACCATCAGCACCAAAAAGAGAATCATCATTCCCTTGCGCTCCTGGGCGGTCCATCTGAAATACAGCTCATCCGGCAGAAAGATACCAAGCACCTTTGATCCATCCAGGGGCGGAATGGGGAGCAGGTTAAAAAACGCCAGCATCAGATTGAAGAACACCACATACAGGCTCACGTGCTGGATATAGGCGTTATCCGGACTCAAATGGAAAAAGAGCGCGAAAAGTATTGCCAGCAGAAGGTTGGTAACCGGTCCCGCCAGGGCGCACAAACCTGTGTCCCGCTTGTAGTTCCGATAGTTGTAGGGATTGAGGGGCACCGGCTTGGCATAGCCATATACCACACCCAACGTATAATAGAAAAGCAGAGGCAGGATCACCGTGCCAAACCAATCTATATGCTTGAGGGGATTGAGGCTTAGGCGTCCCATCCGCTTGGCGGTATCGTCACCCAGCCAGTTGGAAACCATGGCATGGCTGATCTCATGCAGGATGATCGAGTAGAAGACCAGAAACACAATGATGGCATTGGTGCCAAAACTGATCATCTTCATTTGCAGTTCAGGACTCATGAGGTTTTGATCCTTATGAATTTACGCTTTCCAGCCCGCAGCACCATGCCATCCCGCGGAGTGATCTCGGCATCCACAGACTCCACTTTGTCCCCGTCCAGGCTCACTCCGCCGCCCTGGATCAGCCTTTTGGCTTCTCCGCCGCTTGTGCAAAGGCCACTGTCGGTAAGCAGCTTGACCACCCGGATCGGGTTGGCCGTAATCTGATACTCGGGCATTTCATCCGGTATTTCGCGGCGGGAAAAAAGCTGTTCAAAGCCTTCCTGTGCGGTATTTGCCGCCTCTTCCCCATGGTAAAAGCCCACTATGCTATGGGCAAGGCGCTTTTTCAGCAACATGGGATTGGTGCCTTTGGCAAGTTCCGCCTGCACTTCGTCCAGCACTTCCTCATCCGCGTTGGCGGCGTATTTGTAATAGTTGAGGATCAGGCTGTCAGGAATAGACATCACTTTGCCGAATTTATCCGCCGGAGTATCGAAAACGGCGATGTAGTTGTTCAAAGATTTTCCCATCTTGTTCACGCCGTCAGTTCCGGTGAGGATGGGAGACAGCACCGCAACCTGCTGTTCCTGGCCGAAATGGCGCTGCATATCTCGTCCACTAAGGATGTTGAACTTCTGTTCGGTGGCGCCCAATTCCACATCGCTATTGATTGCCACAGAGTCGTAGCCTTGCAGGATGGGATACATGATTTCGTGCATACCCAGTGCCAGGCCTTGTTCAAAGCGGGTGCGGAAGGTGTCGTGGGCCATGAACTGTGCCAGCGTGAATTTGCCCATCATTTTCAGCACCTCACTCATGCCCATGGAGCCGAACCATTCGCTCTGGTAGCGCACTTCGGTGAGTTCAGGCTTGAGCACGGTGTAGAGCTGGTCCATGTACTTTTCGCTGTTGTACATGATCTCTTCGTGGGTAAGAGGGGGCCTGGATTCGTCGCGTCCAGTGGGATCTCCGATCTGGGCGGTAAAATCGCCGATGATGATCACTCCCAGGTGGCCAAGATCCTGAAAATCACGCATCTTGCGAATGGGTACCAAATGACCCAAGTGCACGTCGTAGCCGGTGGGATCGATGCCAAATTTCACGCGCAGGGGTTTGCCGCTCTTTTCGCTTTTCTCCAGCTTTTGCAGCAGATCTTCCAGAGGGACGATCTCATCAACCCCGCGTTTGATCACCTTTATTTCTTGTTCAAATCGCATGGATATCCTTCATTGAATCAGTAGTTTTTTGAGCTGTCACCATAAACCAGGATTGATTTATTTGTCAAGCCTTTCCCGCCCGTGATGACACAGTTTTATGGTCTGGCGTGGTTTGTTTCAGGGCTGGGTGCTTGTTTCCAAAAGACTGGATCTCGGCTCAAGCGGTTCACGCAGATTTACGCGGATAAAAGGCGCAGATAAGCGCGGATTGGTGTAAGTTAGGGGCTGCCGAAGTCTGTT
>DFUX01000085.1 GCA_002379855.1 Cloacimonetes bacterium UBA4175
AGAGACCTCCGGTCTCTGTGGCAAACGGATTTTGCCACCCCTGGGCTCTGGATCCCGGGTCAAGCCCGGGATGACACAGCTTTATGGCTTGGGTATGGTTTGTTTCAGTTTGGGACTCCAGTTTTCATAAGCGGTGCTTCTGCGAGCGCCGTTACTGCCATCCCTATGAAACTCTTGGATAAATAGTTGCGCTAAATGCCTGCCGAGAGGGAAACAAAGAAGTTTATCCCCGCCGCGGGGAAGCCACACTCCGTTTCATAGTAGCGGTCGAAGACGTTTTCCACGCCCAGGTTGAGTCTGAAGCGGGAAAAATCGCGCGCCAGCGAAACATCATGCACCCAATAGGGCGGCAGGATAGCGTAACCGCCGATGTCGGATTCGCTGAGGCGGTTGTCCGTATAGCCCACGCGGTGGCTGAATTGCAGGCTCCAGGGGAGCTTGAGGCTTTGGGAGAGCCACAACTGGTTGCGGGGTGTCTCGGTGAGGCGGTAGCCGTCCTCCCCTTTCCAAAACAGGTTGCCATAGCCAAGTTCCGCATTCCACCAGGACAAGGGGGATGCCAGCAGGGAACATTCCATGCCCCAGCTTTGCACGCGCCGGATGTTCTGGAAAATGTCATCCCTCCGCTCGATCAGGTCGCGGGCGTCGTTGTAGAAAAGGTTCAGGCGGGCGCTGAGGGGCCTGCTTCCCAGGCGCAGTTCCTGGCGATGCTCCACTTCGGCTTTGAGGGCATGCTGGGGCTTGAGGGAGGTGTTGCCGCTCTCGGCGGAGAAAAGCTGGCGCAGGGTGGGGAAAGAGCTGTTGCGTCCCAGGGAAAGGGAGCTCTCGCCGCCCGGCAGCAGCTTGAAAAAGAAACCGATTGAGGGTTCGGGAAAGACTTTGGGTGAGGCGTTGCCGTCGGTGAGGCTGCCGCTGAACCCCAGGCTGGCGCTGACGCTGAAGATGGGGGAAAACTCCCTGCTGGCCTGGCTCCAGAGGCTGATCACATCCAGCCAGTGGGGAGTCCATTCCAGATATGCCACGTTGTCCCTGCGGGTGCTGTGCAGGCGTTCGGCCCGCAATCCCGCGCTGACCTTGGTTGAGGCACCGGGGCTCCAGTCCAGGCGGGGGTCAAGGCCCAGGGTGGAGTAGATCATCTTGCTGCGGGTCTGCAAGTTGGTGTGGGCGGCATCCCGGTAAAGCAGATAGGTGTCGCGGCCGCCGTCATAATAGAGATGCCCGCTCAGGCGCAGTGAACCGCTGAGGATCGCCTCATGCTCCAGGGTAGCCCAGTAGCGCGCCCAATCCTCATACATGCGGTATTCCACGGCATAGACGGAGGAGGCGATGAGCCGCTCGGGAATGACGCTGATTCCGGCGGAAAGTCCGGTCTGGCTGAATTCTGAGGGGCTGTAGCCGAAGCGGGAATGGATGTCGTATTGGGTTTTGGAGCTGTGGTCGCGCACTCCGCCGCCTTCCGAGGGGGTGGGGGTGAAATCCCGGGAGAGGACGATGCCGTTGTTGTTTTCCCGAGCCAGGGAAAACCAGTAGGAAAGGTCGCCCAGTTGATGTGAGGAGGAGAGGGCAAAGCGGTTGGCGTTGTTGCGTTTGGCGAGCAGGTCGAGCCGCAGCCAGGTCTCCGGATCGGGATCGGCGGTGATGATGTTCACCACTCCGCCCATGGCGCCGCTGCCGTAAAGCGCGGAGCCGGGGCCTTTTACGATGCGGATTTCGCGGATGCCGGAAGGGGCAAGCTGATGCAGGTCAACATTGCCGAAATAGCCAGCGTTGAGGGGGCGGCCATCGACAAGGACTTTGACCTCGTTTTTACGGAAGCCGCGCAGGCGCAGGTTGCTTTCGCCCTTGGTGCCGGCGGTGTTGGTGATTCCGGCGATGCCCTGCAAACCTTCGTAGAGGTTGAGGGTGGATGCTTCGCGGGTGCCGGTAAACTCCAGCACCTGCAGCGCGCCGATCGACTCCTCCGGGGTTTCGGCGATCACGCGCACGGTTTCCAGCAGGTAGGTCTTGATGGAATCCGGCGCTTCAGGCGCGGGGCTGTTTTGGGCGCAAAGCGGGGCCAGCCACAAGAGCAGCCAGCCCACTACAATTATCGTCCTTGCTGTGCCGGTCACTTGGCGAGATCGGTGCTTTGGAAGGAACCCAGTTCCCTGGGAATGGGGAAGCTGAGGTCTGCCTTGTCCTGTGGGGAAAGCGCAAACACCAGTTCCGGATCGGCTCCGGCTCCCATTATCTCAACACTGGCCAGTTTCTTGAACTTTTTCTGGCTGCCGGGCATGCTGGCATTGAAGCTGGGGAAGGTGGTGACTTCGGAGTTGAGCAGATAGTAACCATCCTGAATCTGCTTCGGATTGTAGTATTTCACATAGCCGTCCGGCGCGGTAAAGCGCACGGAATCGTAATCCGCCACTGCGCCGATGAGTTGGTTGAGGCGGATGGCGGGTTCCATCTCTCCGCCCCAGTTCTCCACTTCCTCCACGGTGAGGCCGCGCAGTTCGCAATCGGCGGAACTGGCGCCGCAGCTAACCACCACCTTGCGGTAGAGGCGGATAAGTTCGGCGTTCTTCACCTTGAAAGCGCCGCCCAGGTTGTGGTTGGGGAACCAGGTGCTGAATTTGTCGCTGGGCACGAAATATCCCGCCTGCAGGATTTCCCAGGGGAGGTCGTAGCCACCTGTCTGGCCTTGGCGGGGAGTGAATCCATCGCTGGCGACGAGTTCGTAGTTGAACAGCGCACGGTAGTCTTCCGTGTCCTCCGGATCGCTGGTGATTTCGGCGCGCACGGTATTGGCGTCGATGAATTGATCGAGGGAGTATCCCAGGATGCGGGCTTCGGTGGGTTTGTCGTCCTCGCTGCAGGCAAAAAGCCCGAACAGCAGCAGGGCGATAAAGATCAAATAAGTCAGCTTCTTCATTTTACCTCCAGTAAGCTGCAGAAGAGGGGAGGCAAATCTTTGGCCTCCCGCCTTTCCAAATAGGGAGGCATGGCCGTTTCCCGCCATACCCTGTCGGTGCCTGGTCTTGCCTATGGTTTAGAACCTGACACTCGGCGTGTATCCACATTTGCCGGCAGGCGCAAAACAGTCAAGGTGTTTTTAGGCGCGCAATGGCAATCGACCGGCAGGAAATTCTTGACGTGGATCGCACGGGAGGATTCTTAGGCATAAGACTTACAGCGAGGACGACAATGGAGAACATCCGCATTGGCATAGTGGGAAACATCGGCGTGGGGAAGTCCACCTTTATCGAGGCGGCAAGTTCCGCTCCCCTCAACAGGATCCTCACCTCCGTGTATCCCAAGGCAAACGGCACTGAGGGGGTTTACGCCTTTCCGGAAAGGTTCAACCCCATCGTGCTCGATTCTTTTTACCATGACCCCGTCGCTAACGCCTTCATGGCACAGATCGAGTTTTTCAACGGCAGGCTGGACCGCCAGAAGCTGATCCAGTCCTGCAGGGGGATTGTGCTGGAAGACAGGACGCTCGCGGAAGACTACCACATCTTCGGCAAAGCCCAGCGCATCCTGAAACACATGTCCGAAGCGGAGTTCATGGCCTACCAGCGCAACTACCGGCTGATGACGGAGCAGATCAAAGAACCCGACCTGCTGGTGTATTTCAGGGCGGATGTCCCCACCCTCCAGGAAAGGATACGGCAGCGGGGACGCAAGAGCGAACTGGAGATTTCGGCGGAATACCTCGAACTCCTGAACAACCTCTATGAGGATTTTGTGGCGCACCACGTCAAGTGCCCGGTGCTGGTGGTCGCGGCGGACAAAGCTGTGGAAAAGGCGGAATGGCAGCGCCGCACCGTGAACCTCGTGGCGGAGCAGATAAAAGCCCTGGGGCTGCGGGTCTCCAGCCCGGGGATCAGCGAATGGGTCACCCTGCCCCAGACCGAAGCCACTCTGAAGGCCATAGACGTGGAGCGCAAGCTGGAACAGTATCTGGCGGACAATCCCAAGCTGATCACCATCGCAGGAAATGTGGGCTTGGGAAAATCCACCCTGGCGGCCATCATGGGGCGCAGCCTCAGGATCAGGGGGCTGTATGAAAAGCCGGAGGAAAATCCGCTGCTGGGTAAGTTTCTGGCCGACAAGAAAACCTATTGCTACGACCTGCAGATGCACTATCTGGATATGCGCGCCAGGCAGCGGCTACAGGGGAAAAGCGGAACCGGAAGCTATGTGAAAGACCGTTCCCTGCCCGAAGACCTGCTGGTCTTTTGCAACCAGTTCCATGCCGACGGGCTGCTCACCGACGACGAGCTGGACAATCTGACCACCCGCTTTCAGACGGTGAACCGGCAGCTTCCCTCGGCTGACCTGATGATTATCCTGCAGGGAAGCCCCTCCCTGGCTTGGGAAAGGATACAGCAGCGCGGCAGAGAAATGGAGGTCGAGGGCGGATGGCAGTTCACCGAGATCAAAAACCTCAACCGCTGGTATAAAGAGTATGGCTCCAACGTCGTGAAGCTCGGGTTCCACAAAGGCCCGGTGCTGGAGGTCGATGTGGAAAAGCTTGACCTCACCAACCGCATCCACGTGGGCTATATCTTTGAAAGCATCCTGGAAAGCCTCAGCGGCTGTGACTAAGACCGTGGCTCAACTAACCGAGTGTGTCCCGGCGCAGCCCTCTCACCTTCCTCACAGCTCAAGCAGGACGCTGTCTTTACCCAGCAGGTCGTCCAGGATGCTGTCCCAGTCCGAGCTTTCCTTAACGCTGGCCCTGGCTTTGATGCGTAACTGTGCGTAGGATTCCGGGTCTTTTTCCGCCAGTTCCACCATTTTCAGGATAGCTTTGACCCAGGTGTCGGGCTTCTGGTCTGGCACAATTGCTCCGCCGCCGCCGCTAACCAGTTCCTTGGGCCCGCCGTGGTTGGATACCAGAGCCGGCAAGCCGCAGGACAGGGATTCCAGGATCACCATCCCAAAGGTGTCCGTAACGCTCGGAAAGAGGAAGACATCCGCTCCATTGTATACCCCGGGAAGCTTATCCCTGCTTAGGGCTCCCGTGAAATGGACTCTGGGGTAGTTTTCGAGTTCCTCTTTCATCTCGCTCAGATAGGGGCCGTTTCCTGCCACGATCAGGTTGACGTCGTCCCTGGTCTTTGCCAGACGCCGGTACACCTCGCAGAGGAGGTCCAGGGATTTGTCCTTAGATACGCGTCCCGCGTAGAGTAAGGTAAATCCGTCCCGGATGTCCAGCTCGGTTTTCAGATAGCTTTTGCGGTCCTGCATAGGCTCAAAGTCATCCGCCTCGATTCCCCGCCGCAGCAGCTTCACGTTTTTGGCGTGGATGTTTCTTTCTTCCAGAATCTTGCCATATTCATTGGTGGGCACCCTGATCTCGTCCATCAGGGAATAGAACCACCTTTCGTAGGAGAGGATGATGTTGGAGGCGGATTCATCCTCGATGATGTGCCTGGCTTCGGCGTGAAAATCCGTGTGGTAGATTCCGATGCAGTGCACGTTCAGCATCCTGGCCATCAGCAGCCCCAGCAGCCCCACCGGCCCCGGAGTGGAGATAATGATCTGATCCGGTTCGTTATCCGCGATCAGCTTAACGCTTTTCAGGATGGAGGGGACTTTGATCATATAGCTTTCATAATAGGGCAAGCGGAAGCTGTACATGGGGGGAAGGTTGATGAGGTTTCCCGGAATATCGGCGCTGATCTCGCCATCCCGCATGGAGGCCACGATCTTGAGGTCTCTGCCACGGCTGATCGCTTTGTGCCCCATCTGTTTGAGGGTCACGGACACCCCGTTGAGGTCGTTGAGCGTGTCCGAAAACCACAGGGTGCGGCGGCTCCTTTCCTGCTCCGGGATCTGATGATCCTTCCTGAAATTGGACAGCAGCTCCACCGAGCCGTTCATGTGCCGGACGGAGCTAAAGAAAGGCAGGATCAGAAACACTCCCGGAATCGACATGCTGAAGTTGCGGATCAGCTTGACGAGATTGAGGTCCTGGATGTCTTTCTCGATGGAATTCAGCAGGATTTTAAAGTATGAATCCGCCAGATCGGAAATGTGCAGATACACCTTGTCCAGCTTGTCGTCCACATCCAGATCGCGGGAGTTGTTGAGGGTGTGCAGCAGGTCGGCGAAGTTCTTCTTCAGCTCGTCTCCGCGCACATCAGCCAATCCCCTGATGGTCTTTATCTTGAGCTTGTTGCCCAGGTCAATGCCGCGATTTTCAAACAGGGCCTCGGTCACCGAACTCAAGAGCGGGTTTTCCTTCTTCTTTTTGCTCTGCTGCCTGGAAAAATCGTAGGCAATCTTGTAAACGGAGAAAGCCAGGGAATGGAAGTTGTTGCTTCTGCCATATCCGGCGCTTTGTTTTGTTCGTATAGCTTCCAGAAACTCCGCCTGGTTGGCTGCCTGGGCCTGGGTGTAGGTGCAGCCCACAAAGATTCCGGCATGGTCGTCGGAACCCCCGGTGTAGCCTTTGATCCAGGGATCGTCGGATGCGGGTTGGATGCGGTGTTTTTGATAAAGCGACTCGATGAGGTGCGCGTCCAGGTTGTCCAGAATATGTTTCCAGCCCAGGTTGTTGAGCACGTTGCGGCCACCGTTGACGCTCTCAAAGACGTCAAACAACAGGATCAGCTTTTCCAGGTGCTGCTGATTCAATTTGCCGTTCACCGAGTAGGAGGCATGCGCCACACTGTGGGTAAGTCCGGTTTCCAGCAGGTAGGATCTCAGTTCATATATATCATTGCGGATGAGGTTAACCATCTCAAACTGCATCTCGTTGAGCCCGTAGATCAGGATGTGGATTTTACAGCCGTCTTCCGGAAAGTAGGCAGTGCTCTCCACCCCCACGATCACTTTGGAGGGGTGCTTTTCTTTGAGCAGCAACGCTCCCTCGATTTGGTTGTGATCGGTCACGCAGACCAGGTCCATGCCCTTTTTCATTGCCCGGTCGTAGATATAAAATGGATCTGTGTATGATTCACGGGCTCCCAATTTTTGCAAAAACCATTCTGCGGGATGCTCGGAATAGATCGAATGACAGTGCAAATCTGCCTTTAGCATTGATAACTCCTATATGTGCATTCATAAAGGATTATACGCCTGCTGAGTTAGAATATTATTAGGATTTGATAAATAATTCCTAACAATTGGGGTGGCGTGACGGGGAGCCGGGATGACACAGTTATGTAGCTTGGTTGCGTTGTTTCAGGGCTCCTTTCCACCATTCCACCTTTTCACCTTTCCATAAAAATCTCACAACCATCTCCATAATACTTCATACCGCCTTCCCTTGATACTACAGCGTTTGGTGCCATCATCCTTAGGTCATCCCTCACCAGGTTAAGGATGACTGCCGGAAGACCCACGTCGGAGAGGGGAATGCAAATGAGGGCGCTCCCTCCATCCCGCGCGTAACTCCTCTCCCCATAATATATAGGTGCTACGATAGGTGGAAAGGTGAAATCTCCGCATGAAGTCCATTTGAGCCCAGGCGTCTGGTGGCAATATATGAAGCCAGTCCTGGCTCAATGAACTCCATGCTGGCTGGTCGTTTGGAGTTCAAGCCGGCAAGGAAAGCTGTATAGATTCCCCCAATCCCAAAGCCGGCTCGGACTTCAAACGACCCTGAAAAGACTGGATCCCGGGTCAAGCATGCGCTTGCCCGGGATGACACAGTATATAGCCTGATGGTTCTTGTTACGGGGGTGAGGTGTCCTGAAAAAGGTGGACTAAAATAAGGAGTAAAAAAATGGCTAAACAGTCCATCGCCCAAGTAACGCTTCGCTACAGTGAGGCGTTCAAGTTGAAAGTAGTTCAGGAGATTGATAAAGGAAGGTTGACAATAGCAGAGGCAACCCGTCTTTATGAAATCAATGGCAGAACCACGATCTACAAGTGGCTCCGCAAATACGGAAAGGATCAAGTAATAAGAAGATACGTGAGGATTGAGATGAAAGACGAGAAATCGATACTGAAAGAGAAAGAAGAGCGGATCAAGGAGTTGGAGTCCGCCTTGGCCTCTGTCACCCTGCACAATATCTGCCTTCAGAGCTATGTGGAGGTGGTCAACGAGAACATCAGCGATGCCGAAAAAAAAACTTCACTTTCCAGGCTGTCCCCCGAGCAAAGAAGAACGCTGGAGCGGCTTCTGTCAAAGCGTCCATGAGCGCCATCTGCAAGAATCTCAACAAGAGCAAGTCCTGGTATTATGAGACCCTGGCATCCTCCCAGAAGGTTGCGGAATACGAGCAGATGATTGTGGACGAGGTGCTT
Organism: Cloacimonetes bacterium UBA4175; assembly: GCA_002379855.1. Classification (GTDB taxonomy): domain Bacteria; phylum Cloacimonadota; class Cloacimonadia; order Cloacimonadales; family Cloacimonadaceae; genus Syntrophosphaera. The sequence goes on from DFUX01000085.1 coordinate 8,245, forward strand.
AAGATCAGGGCGGCGCATCCTGCCTACGGCATCCGCAAGCTGTGGCATGAGTTGTCCAACCTGGGGATCGGGATCGGCCGGGACAAACTCCACAGGATCCTGCGCGATCGCGGCCTGGTCCTGCCCCGGCGCTACAAGAAGGTTCGCACGTCGATCCCCGGTATTTATGACTCCAGCTTTGAAAACCTGATCAAGGGACTACCTATAACCCGTCCCAACCAGGCGGTCTGCGCCGACATCACCTATATCCACACCACCGAAGGCATTCTCTACCTGTCGGTTCTGATGGACATGTATTCCCGGAAGATACTCAGCTTCAACATCAGCAACAATCTGCGCACTGACGGGGCTCTGGATTGCCTGAACAAGGCTTTGAAAAGCACGCCGGAACTGAAAGGCGCCATCCACCATTCAGACCATGGCTGCCAGTACTGCTCTTACCGGTATCTGAAAAAGCTCCAATCCCAT
>DFUX01000092.1 GCA_002379855.1 Cloacimonetes bacterium UBA4175
ATAAGATTGGCATGCCAGGCTTCATACGGACGGATACGTGGGAAATATTCTTATTATGGCACGATAATTGCTTTTTCAAAATAAAAAAATAGATATGAGGATTTATGATCAAGCGTATCGGGCTTTTGATATCTGTTTTGCTTCTTGGGGCTTGCGCCTATGTGAATAACAGCCATCCCAGAAACGCCGTTCCATTGAAGGCGGGCGAGCATCGCAGCTCTTACGGGATCGCTTCTACGAACAAACTCACTTATATGGGCAGATACAAGCCGGATTCCTTGAATACAAAGATTCAAAGCAGAGAATCAGGCGTGTTTTCCCTTCAGAGACCCTCACTCGGGGATATAGGTTTGGGCAAGGGCTACGCGCTTGGTTTTCAGATAGGGTTCTTTGTGGGACCGAGCTTCAAAGGCAGGGGTTATGATGAACTCTTTGAGAAAGTTAGCCTTTGCTATGATTTGAAGGTCAATGTCCAGAAATCCTTCAACCTTGGGGATAATAAATATATCGCGGCATTTCCGGGCGTCGGAATCGGTAAAGGCATTGAGTACATCGTTTTTGACTATAGGAGCCGCTACAAACGCCTGTCACTGGAACTGCCCATAACTGTCAGCAAGCTTTATGAATACTCTCCAAATGTGGAACACATTTTCAGCTTAACTGCCCGCGGCGCCATGGATTGGTTGCATAGCGACATCAACGGACGGGGGGAAGGAGCGTGGAGCACCATTGATTACCTTGATCAACCCCTGAACCGGTTCCAGCGCTACGCTATCATGGGGCATATGGACATCAGAATCCGGAAAAATTTGAACATAACGCTACAAGGTGGCGCGGAACACAGTTCCGGAGAGTCTTCAGCCAAGTGGGGCCCCATATTCTACCTGGGGATGGGGCGCAAGATGAAGCCACTGTTCTGAAGTATTCCGCGGCTTAATGGTAATCCGCCCCGAGGATGCCCGACATCACCCAGAACCTGGTGTCCCCCGTATATACGCAACATTGTTCCAGCAACCACTGGTGCACTTGGTGGTAATAGGCATCCTTGCGCTTGAACTTCAGGCAGTAATAGCTGATATCGCCGGGATTGCGGTAGAGGGGGAAATGGTCGAGGACGGAGGTCATTTCCATACTGAAGAGTCGTTTGGCTTTCAAGTCCCCAAACACCCACCAGTAATCGTAAAGCCCAAAGGAACCCATGATCGAGCCATTCAGGACAAACCGCCTGACGGGATTGGGATATTCCTCCACCCAATAGTAGCCGTCACCCAGGCTTAGTTGGTCATTATGGGTGATATACACCGTGGAAATATCGTTTTTGAAGTCGCTGAAGGTCGCGAAGGTGGAGTCTGCCCAGGCCTCGTATTTAGGATCACCGGTACAGTAATAGAGCCTGGAAAAGCAGGAAAGCAAGACACCCTGGGCCATACCTGAATACCAGGGGGCGGTGTAAACGAGCTGTCCGCCATTGGCCGGGAAATCGAAATTATAAGGGAAATACATCCCGCCATTTGACCTTGTCGCCCTTTGCGCCAGGGCGTTTGCCGATTTTTCGGCGTAATCGAGGTATTTGGGGTCGTTGCTTAACAGATAGTCGCTGAGGGCCTTCTGGACGAGGTAGCCAATAGCCACGGGATGGTAATAATACTGTCCCCCATAGGGAAAGAGAAACACGCCGTCGGAGTCGCAATCTGGATGGGAGATGTCGTCATAGAGGTAATCCCTGTTCCAGAACAGGTCTTCCAGCTCCACTTTGATAAGCCCAAAGCCATGGTCACGGGCTTCCGGCGTTTGGCTTGGCCTCTCTTCGCAGGCCACCAGTAATAATGTGGCCATAATCGCCAACACAAAGAATCTCAATCGCATCGCGTCTCCTTCCAGGCGGATAGCCAGTCTGCCTCACGCCATTGGTGCCCGGACAGGGCATATACCGGCACAAGGGCTGGGTTTTCCATTGTTTCATGTTTGCGGAATGGCTAAACACAGGGAGCGGTCTTGTCAACAAATTTCACATCCTATCCTTTCCTTTCGTTGTGTGTATGGCGGGAATAGTATCTGGCGCAATAAGTTACCATCCATCGAGAAAAATAGTTTGAGATTTTTCTTGACAGGAAGACAGGTAGTGTATTAGGTGACCACAACACTATGACATCACCACGGTGAAGAAAGCAAAGAGGTGAATATGAAAATCTTCAACGCCGAAGCGCCAATCTACTTGCAACTGAGGCAACACATCGAGGAGCTGATACTGGACAAAGCCCTTCAGGAAGAGGAAGCCATCCCTTCCATCCGGGTGATGTCGCGGGATTACAAGCTCAACCCGATCACGGTGGGAAACGCCCTCAGCTCGCTGGTGGATGAAGGCATCCTCTACAAGAAGCGGGGAGTGGGGATGTATGTTTCGCCCGACGCCAGGCAACTGATCATCGCCACGCGCGGGAAAGATTTTGTGAAAGAGAAGCTGGAGCCGGTTTTGGTCAATGCCCGCCAGCTTGAAGTGCCCAAGGAAGAACTATACAGGATAATTGATGACATATATGGAGGAAAGGATGAGTGAGACGATCTACCGGATCGACAATCTGACCAAACACTACGGCAAATTCAAAGCGCTGGACGCGGTGGATTTGGAGATCGGCAAAGGCAAGATAATCGGCCTGCTGGGTAAGAATGGGGCGGGGAAATCCACGCTGATGCGCTGCATGTTGGGGTTTTTGCGCCACGAGGGGAATGTGGAGCTTTATGGCGGGAATGTCGCCAGGCGAAACCACCGGATATTTGAAAATGTGGCGTTCATCCCGGATGTGAGCGGCCTTGACGACCGGCTCACGGTGGCGCAGACCATCGACTATGTGCGCGGGGTAAACAGCCGTTGGAACGAGGAACGGGCGGCGCAGCTTTTCGCACTCAGCAACCTGCCCCTTAAAAAGAAGGTGGGAAAGCTCTCCAAAGGCATGAAAACCAAGCTCTACCTGCTTATCACCCTGTCGCTGGATGTGAATATGCTCCTGCTCGACGAACCCACCCTGGGGCTGGACATCGCCTTCCGCAAGGAGTTCTTCAACACCATCCTGGGTGAGTTTTTCAACGAAGAGCGGAGCATCCTGATCTCCACCCATCAGGTTGAGGAAGTGGAAGACCTGCTCCAGGAGATAATCATCATCGACAACGGCAGGATCATCCTGCACGAAGAAGTGGAGGCGCTGAAAGAGAGATACCGCGTGGTCTCGCTGCCGTCAGACCGGAGCGCGGAGATATTGGCACATTCGCCCAAAGTGACTTCCAAGACCCTGGGATTCTTCAGCGCGGTTCTGGATTCCAGAGTGGAGATTCCCGGCGCCGCCTATGGCAGGGTGAATCTCGCGGACATTTTCCTGAGCGTTGTGGGAGGTTCCAATGAAACAGCTTAAGGCCTTGTTCAAAAAAGAATGGCATACCAACCGCTTTACCCTGCTCCTGCCCGTGTATGCCACCCTGTTCATCTACCTGGCAGTGGGGATAGCGGTCATAGTCGCGTGGTCGCAGGGCGTCAAGCCCACTATGGTCATGCGGGATGTGGAGACGGGCACGGGAGCTAAAACCATGGGGCTTTTTATCATGGTGTTTGGAACGACATTGATGACGAGCTTCATCTCCGCAATCAGCGCCATCGCCATCGGCGACAATGTGCTCAACGGCGACGCCCGCCACAAATGCGAAATCCTCCATTCCTCGCAACCGGTGCCCTTCCCCCTGCTCAGCGGCAGCAAGTTCGCCTTCATGAGCCTGGGGCCGATCCTGGTGTTGGGGGCGGTGTCCCTGGTGAACAGCCTGGTCATCTCGACCATCTTCAGCGCGGTATTCGGCGCGCAGTTTGGGATGGGGCTGGTGGCATGGCTTCAGACCTGGCTTCAGATGGGCCTGCAGATATTGCTGATAGGCTCCTTCTGCTGGCTGTTCGGCTCCATCTTCAAACGCCATTCGATACGGATGATGTTGTTGGTGTTCCTGGTGTTGGAAATCCTGATCCTGATTCTGAACTACATCTTTGGCTGGCATATCAGCTCGGTGACCAATTTTATATTCTCCAAGGTGCTCATGATCGACCTCGGCTTCAACGATTTAGCCATAACCCTGGACTATAAAGACCAGATGTGGGATTTCGTAAATAGTGGCTGGTGGAGGATCTTCTCCTGGTCAAACCTGCTCAAACTGGGCTACAGCCTCGCCTTTGGCGTCGCCGGGGCCCTAATCTACAGGGAAAGGGAGTTGAAGTGATTTATATTGACAAAAAGCGTAACGCCGGAGCGCGCTGCAAAGATAAGATGGCGATACCCGCCCCGAACGGGGTTCAGGATAGCGCTGGACCCGCGCCCGGCCAGCCCGGCGGAACAATCTGTAACACAATTAAACAAATAAAGCCCAGGGAGGCAATGATGAGAAAAGTATATTTGATATTGGCGTTGTTGCTATTGGCGGCGATGCCTGTGTTCGCGGATGGAAGCGAAGACCCAATCGTGATAGAGCGGCTGGAGGACATGGATTTTCCGCTGGCCAGCATCGACAACCTGTTCATCCCCGTGTTCAACCCCGCCCTTTGCGGAACGGGACACTCCGACGGCTTCGGCTGGGCGCAGGTGTATGACGCCAAGAAGTTGCAGAAGCAATATTGGCTGTTCGCCAATCTGGAAGGGTTGAGCTATGTGTATGAATATGACAAGCTGAACCAGGGACGCAGCGTGAACTACCACACCCTTGCCAGCGGCTCGGAATACCTGCCCCGCCATATTTTCCCCAACCTCTACGTGGGCAGCAGCTACCGCTGGAAAAACTCCAAGATCAGAAAAGGGGATTTGCGCAGCGGTTTAACCTACCGTCCCCACAACTCCGCGTCGGTGGGCTTCACCTGGGACAATCCCTATGGCAAAAAGCCGGAATACCGCTTTGGGGCGGCCATCCGTCCCCTGGCCCTGATCCCCTCGGGGGCGGGCCATCGCCTGGAGCTGAGCGCAGATGTGGATTACCGCCGGGAAGACGGTTCCTATAAGGTCAAGAAGCCGACCTTGGGAGTCCAGACCCAACTGCTCGACGGAGTCAACATTGGCGGCAGCTACAACCTGGAATCTGAAACCGCGCAGCTCTCCTTCAGCCTGAGCTTCGGCAAAACCGACCTGGGCGCCCTGAGCAGGATGAAAGGCAAAGGGCGTTACGCCATCCCTTACATCCACCTCACCAGTAAAACCTACCTGCCTTTTCTGGGTATCAAGCCGAACAACTGGTATGACATGAGCCTCAAAGGCTCCATCGTCAGCTACAAAGCGCCCAAATACGAGCTCGGGCCGGTCAAGGTCTATGACAAAAACACAGTCAGCATCGAGACTTTGACCGCCACGCTGAAACAGGCAGCCCAAGACCCGGCTGTGAGCGGCATCATGCTCAGGAATCCCAGTTTCTCCAGCTCATTTGCCCTGATGGAAGAGCTGTTGGCGGCGGTGAAGGAATTCAAGGCCTCGGGCAAAAAGATAAGCGCGTACTACGACAATATCTCCAACGGAGGCTACTTCTTCGCGTCCTCGGTGGCTGACAGCATCTATCTGAATCCCATGGGCAGCGTCGATCTGCGCGGGCTTTCCGTCAAAAGCCCCTATTTTGGGGACCTGCTCAAGAGCCTGGGTGTGGATGTGATCAATCTCCGCTCCCACCGCTACAAAAGCGCCGGCAATATGTTCTCGGAATCCGAGATGACCGAAGCCGAGCGGGAAGTGTATGAATCCCTTTTGCAAAGCATCTACGACGAGGTTCTGGCCTCCATCCAAAGCGGGCGCGGCTCAAGGCTGGCCAAAGGGGTGGCGGAGACCATCGACGCCGGGCCCTACTTCCTCGCTAAGGACGCCCTCAAAGCCGGACTGGTGGACGCCCTCATCTACGAGGAAGACCTGGATGAGCGCCTGGAAGAGGGTTTCGGGATATCGGGTCACCAATCCGGCCTGGCGGACTATCGAGAATACAACTGGGCCAAACCCAGGCAGGACCTGGTGGCGGTGATCTACGCCAGTGGCAACATTGTGATGGGCGAGGATACCCCGGGCAAGGGCATCGCCCACAAGACAACTGTGGAACTCATCCGCGAAGCCCGCAAGAACAAGTCCTACAAGGGGATAATCCTGCGTGTGGACAGCGGCGGCGGCTCAGCCCAGGCCTCCGACATCATCCTCAACGAACTGGCTTTGGCGCAGAGCGAAAACAAGAAACCGGTGGTGGTCTCGATGGCAGGAGCGGCGGCTTCGGGCGGCTATTACATCTCCTGCAAGGCAGACAAGATAGTAGCCGAGCCTTCCACCCTCACCGGTTCCATCGGGGTGATCGGGCTTGCGTTCAACACCAGGCGCCTGATGGATAAGGCCAAAGTGAACTGGTCAACGGTCAACAAAGGGAAAAACGCCGATTTCGGCTCAATGACCAGGGACTGGAGCGAAGAGGAAAAGGCGCGCATGACGCACGCTATCGAAGCCATCTACGATGAATTTGTGGGCATAGTGGACGCCGGGCGGGATAACCTTACGCTGGAGCAGGTGCACGAAATAGCCCAGGGCAGGGTCTGGACGGGCAAGCAAGCCTACCAGATCGGCCTGGTGGACGCTTTGGGCGGACTGGAAACAGCCAGGGCCGAGATGCGCGAACTGGCCGGGCTCAAGGGCGAAGTCACCCTGGTGAACGCCACTACCAAGCCTGGCGGAATCGATGTCCAGATGGGCGGCAATCCCTTTATGGGCCTGCCTGTCCTCGGTTTGCTGGAAGACATGGGCGGCGATTACATCAAGGCCTATGAACTTTGGAAAGACCTGCAAGGCGAAGAGATTCTGATGCTTGCCCCCATCAACGCGGGGAGTATCCAGTTCTAAGCTGGCAGACCAGCTTGCAAGCCATATTGGAGCCGGGTTTCAGAGCGAAGCCCGGCTTCCTTTTTGCTCAAGCTTTTTGGGCTACGATTATCAGGCCGGTGCCACGCTTGTTGTCCAGGCGCAGGTCGAGCGCCATAAGCAATTGCGCGATGGGGAAGACGGGCAGGTAGTAGATAGGTAGCGCCAGCAGGAAGAGTTTGGAGCGGGAGATCAGGCTGAGGGGGCGTTTGATGAGCCAGCGCCAGGCCAGGCTGCCCAGGGGGCCATAGCTGTAAAGGCTGGCCAGGATTCGGAACCCGCAGGCGCCAAGCCTGGCTTCCAGTTCCGCTTTACCATAGCCAGGGCGGACGTGTTCGGCGGTGAATTTAGCAGCCGGGTCGCTGTCCGAGGGGGTGGAGATGATAAGCATCCCGTTCTCCGCGAGGCAGGCGTGGAAGTTTTTCAAAACAGCCATATCGTCCTCGATGTGTTCCAGGATGTCGATGGCGGTTACGAGGTCGAACTCCTTTTCCGGCTTGAAAAACTGGAGGTCGGCGGGGCGGTGGGAAAACCTGCCGGCCATGTTTTCCGGCAGGAAATGGGCAAAATCATCAAGGTAGTCCCCCTTGAGGTCGGAGGCAAAAACGGTGGAGTCGCTCCACTTGTTCAACACATACCAGGAATATTGGCAGAATCCGGCTCCGGCGTCGTAATAGCGGAGCTTCCGGCGGCCCGCGCAGTGGCGGTTCATCTGCCTTTTCACATAGCGCTGGCGCAGCAGAAAGAGGTCGAGCAGGCGGTAGAAACACAGCCTCGCGGCGGGGAAGATCCTGATCATCCCCGAGACGCGGTCTTTGATGGGTTCATATTGCATTGTCATACTCCAAACGGCGGCGGAAGGATAGCAAAAACCACCCGCCAAATCGGGCAAAAAACTTATTGACGGTTTTACGACAGCCAGAAATACGTCAATAGAAAAGAAATTATGATAGTAAAAGAAATAGACCCCATCAAACGCATCAACCTGCATCTGCATACCAACGTATCGGATGGAGTGCTCAGCCCTTTGGAGCTGATCAGGCGCTCGCAACAGATCGGCCTGGATCTGATCTCGATCACAGACCATGATACATTCGATGCCTACAAGCAGTTGCCGGAGGATGTTTCGCCTCTGCGCATCATACCCGGAATCGAGATCAGTTCCCATCATGAAGGCGATGACGTGCATATTCTGGCCTATGGCTACGACAGGCACCACCGGCAGATGAAGGAATTGACCGAGATGTATCTGACCGGCAGGCGGGAACGGGCTATCCGCATGATTTCCAAGCTCAGGGAACTGGGTATGGAGATCACGCTGGAAGAGGTCGTGAAAGTGGCCGGCAGCCGCGAACTGATCGTGCGTCCCCATATCGCCCAAATTTTGGTGAACCGCGGTTATGTGTCCTCCAAAAACGAGGCTTTCGACAAGTATATCGGCAACAATAAGCCCGCCTACAGCGCCAAGCCGGAAGTGGGCGTCCGGGAAGTGGTCAAGATCATCCATGCCGCCGGAGGACTGGCCATCGTGGCCCATCCCGGCAAGCTGACGAAACCAGCCTACGTGGATGAATTCATTGCCATGGGTATCGACGGGCTGGAGGTGTGGCATCCGGACCATTATAAGTTCGAGGTGGACGAGTTTACCAACATCTGCCTGAAGAACGGCTTGTATATGACCGCAGGCAGCGACTTTCACGGCGAGCAGGACCGGCACAACCTCTTTGATGGCGTTCCAGCCAGCGAGGAGGTTTTGGCCAGCGTGAACCGGATGTGGAGGGAATACAGTTGCCGCGCCGTCTGAATATCTCGTCCGTGAAGGGCAGGATGCCTGTCCGCTACCGGCTCCATCCCCTGTCCCGGCTTCCCTTTCTGGCCATCTCGATATCTGTCGCGGCCTGGTGCCTGTGGGTGCTCTTCAACCGGATCAGCTCCGAGACGCCTACGTTTTTCAGGATACTCCCCCTGGTGGTGCTGTATATCGCTATGGACACCGCGGTGCGCCATCTGACCAACCTGAACAGCGTGATATTCGCCCCGGAATGCCTGTGGCTGCGCTTTATATTGAGACCCTCCATTGCCATCCCCTATGAGAGGATAAAAGGCATGGAGTTCCGCAAATCCATCACCTATTATGTGTTTCTGAAATATACCGACGCCAGGGGAAGGGACAGGGTATTCAAGACCAACGCGTCCTTTCCCAAGATGCTGGAGATCATGTATAACATCGCGGATCTTTGTCCCCAGATACAGATGAACGACGAGCTGGCCAAGCTGGTTCAGGTGATGCAAAGGATAAAAGACTCCGAACAGAGCGAATCAGTATGAAATATGATTTTGATAAGTTAACGCAACGGCGGGGCACAGGCTGTTTCAAGCATGACGGCCTGAAACTGATTTACGGACGAGAAGACCTGACCCCCCTCTGGGTGGCGGATATGGAATTCGAGGTGGCGCCGGCCATCCGGGCTGCCCTGCAAAGCAGGCTGGATCACGGTATCTTCGGCTACAACTTCCGCCTGCCTGTCTTTTATGAAGTGGCGGCGAACTGGATAGCCAGGGAATATGGGTTCAAGATCGGGGAAGAGTGGATTCTGACCAGCCCGGGAATCGTGCCTGGCATCAATCTGGCTGTGTTGCAGTTTACCGAACCCCACGACCCCATATTGATCCAAACGCCTGTCTATGGCCCCTTTTTCGACGCCGTGCGCCTGAACGGGCGCAAGCTGCTAACCAATCCGCTGGTCTTTCAGGAAAACCACTGGCAGATTGATTGGGAGGATTTTGAGGGCAAGCTTTCCAAAGCCAGGATGTTCATTCTCTGTAATCCCCACAATCCGGTGGGCAGGTTGTGGAGCGAGCAGGAACTTAAGCGCATGGGAAGGCTGTGCGTGAAGTATGGGGTGAAGGTTGTGAGCGACGAGATCCACGCGGATATCGTGTATGACGGCCAGACCTTTTTATCGTATGGAGCCGTTGAGGATTTCGCGGATCACTCCGTCTGTTGCTTCTCTCCGGCAAAGTCTTTCAATGTGGCAGGCTTGTCCAGCGCGGTTCTGGTCGTGAAAGACCCGGTGATGAGAAAAGAGTTGGACAGTCTGATCATGAAACTGCACCTGCATGTGGGAAACAGCTTTGGGATCGAGGCCCTTATCGCCGCCTGGCGGGATTCCCGGGAATGGCTGAGGCAAATGGTGGGCTACCTGCAAGGCAACCGCGATTTGCTGATCGAGGTATTGGCGAAGGACTTTCCAGAGCTGCGCATGGCACGCCCGCAATGCACATATCTGGGTTGGATGGATTATAGCCGTCTGGGACTGGATGAAGAGCAACTCATGAGGCTATTGGTCAACAAGGCCCATCTGGGCCTCGACCCCGGTTCAAAGTTTGGAGACAGCAGCTTTGTCAGGATAAACTTTGCCTGCCAGAGGTCAATCCTCGGGCAGGCGCTGTCGCGCATGAAAGCGGCAATATATGAGGCATAAGCAATGAAAGAATCGATTATCTCACTGTATCAAGCCAAGCCAGATAGTTACACGGAAGCCGAACAGAACCTGTATCAGGACTTTCTGCAAGCCCTCGACGAGGGCAGAATCCGCGCCTGCGAACCCAATGGCTCCTCCTGGATAGTGAACCAGTGGGTCAAGATGGGTATCCTGATCGGATTCAGGATGGGTAAACTGACAGCTTATCCGCGAGGGGAAGGCAAGCTCTTTTTCGACAAAGACACCCTGCCCGAGAAATCTTTCCTGCTCTCGCACCAGGTCAGGATCGTCCCCGGTGGGTCATCTGCCAGGGCCGGGGCTTATGTGGCGCCCGGAGTGGCTGTCATGCCCCCGGCATTCATCAATATCGGCGCTTGGGTGGATAGCGGTTCTTTGGTGGATTCACATGCCTTAGTGGGCTCCTGCGCGCAGATCGGCAAAAATGTGCATCTGTCGGCCGGGGCTATGATCGGGGGTGTATTGGAGCCGATAGGTTCCAGGCCTGTGGTGATCGAGGATGATGTGTTTGTGGGCGGCAATACTGGCATCTACGAGGGAATCATCGTCCAAAGTAAGGCTGTGATAGCTTCCGGAACCATTCTTACAGCCTCGACGCCAGTGTATGACGCGGTACGCAAAGAGTTTCTGCCAAGGGATCCGGGCGGTTCTTTCACCATCCCCGCCGGAGCGGTCTTGGTTCCGGGCAGCAGGCAGATGAAAGATAATCCCGGATTTCATGTCTATTGCCCCATTATAATCAAATACCGGGACGCCAAGACAGACAAATCCGTGCAGTTGGAGATGGATCTGCGCAGTGTTGTTGACTGAAGCGAGCCGGCTGGACGGGATTGAGCTTTCCCTGATCAGGCGCATGACCCAGGAAGCGCCGCGGGGAGCTGTCAACCTTGCCCTGGGCGAACTGGGCTTCCCCCTGCCGGATGTTTTGAGGCAAAAAGCCATCGCTCTTTTGCAAGAGGGGACTCCCGTCTATACCCCCAACGCCGGACTGCCAGAGCTGCGCCGGGCAATCTCCCTGCTTTATCCAGGCTCTTCGCCGGACAATGTATGCGTCTGCAACGGGGCGGAGGAAGCCATCTTCGTGGCCTTGCTTACGCTATTGGAACCGGGAGACAGGATGGCTGTTCCCGATCCCGACTACAGCGCTTATCCCAATATCGGCAGGATCATGGGAGCGGACATCGTCAGGTTGCCTTACAGCGCCGATCTGCAATCTGTGGATCTGGCGCTATGGGAAAGCAAGCTTTGCGAAGGAGTGAAAGCCCTGATCCTGAGCAATCCTGGCAATCCAGCCGGACACGTCTTTTCCGGGGCGGGGATTTTGCACCTGCTCGATATCTGCGTGAAGCACCAGCTGATCTTGATCGTGGACGAAATCTATCTCGGCTTGTATTTCGACGCGGTCCCGGTGTCGTTTTGGGATGCCCGGCACGCGTCGCGGCTCATTATCATCGGCGGTTTGTCGAAATCCCATTGTATGAGCGGATGGAGGCTTGGCTGGGGTTTGTTTCCCCAGGGCATAATCTCAGCGGTGGTCAAGGCGCGGCAATATGTCTCCACCTGTAGCAACTGGCTCTCGCAAAAGCTGGCGGAATTTGCCCTTTCTCCCCAAGGCTCACTGGCTGCGGCCGGGGTTTTGGATAGCCTGAAAGAGTGCAGGGCTGTCGTAAAAGAGTACCTGTCAGGCAGCGGGATTAAGTTTTATCTGCCCTCTGCCACGCCCTATTGCCTGTTACAGTTGGGGGGCGATGATGTCGCTGTGGCCAAGGAGCTTGCCCGCAAGGGAGTGATCACGGTTCCCGGCAGCGCTTTCGGAGAGATGGGCAGGTCGTGGCTGAGGCTGAACTATGCCGTCCCAAAGGACGAGTTGAAACAAGCATTGGAAGTTATCCTTGAAGAACTACATTTTCACTAACGCCCTTATCTTTTGCATGGAGAACCAAGGCCCGAGCATCCACAATTCGCTTCTGGTGAAGGATGGAGTGATCTCCCTCTTGGGTTCCCTGTCCGAGTGCCAATCTGCCAGTTCCTCCAACGCGGAGATAATCGATATCGGCGGGAGGGCGTTGTTACCCGCTTTTACGGACACTCACACGCATTTCGTGGAGTGGGCCAAATTGCAATTGCAGGTTGATCTGGTGGATTGTAACACCATCGCGTCTATAAAAGAGCGCCTGGCATCCTTCCGGGACGCGCGTCAGGAAAGCGGGTGCTGGATATTGGGTGGAGGCTGGGACGCCAATCGTTGCGATAGGCCGGAGTTGATCAAGCGTGATCTGCTGGACGAATACTTCCCCCATATTCCGGTGGCGCTTTACAGCAAGGATTATCACAGCCGCTGGTGCAATTCGCTGGCCTTGAAGCTGGCAGGCATTTCCAGCGACACACCAGATCCCGCCGGGGGAAAGATTTGGAGAAACAACCAGAACGAACCCACGGGAATAGTGTCTGAGACGGCTTCAGAGGCTTTGGACAAGTTTATAGAACAACCTTCTGCCGAACAGATATCGAATCTGGTGAGGGCAAGCATCGCAACAGCCCACAAGCTGGGATTGGCTGCCATCCATTCCATGGAGTCTGAATCCAGTGCCCGGATACTCTCAACCTTGGCCAATGAAGAGCGGGGCATCCGCGTTTGTTGGCATTTTCCGCTTGAACTGCTGGATGAAATGATAGAAAAAGGGCGGCGGTCTTATGAAGGGAATGAGTGGTTCAAGACGGGGGGAGTCAAGGTTTTTGCCGATGGCTCGCTTGGCTCCAGGACGGCGGCAGTCGATCATTCCTATCCCGGCTCAGAAGGCAACAGAGGGATACTGCGTTATAGTGAAGATGAGTTGTATGAGCTTGGCGTCAAGGCCGCGAGGGCGGGGATTTCCTGCTCTGTGCATGCCATCGGGGTTCGCGCTGTACGCTCCGTGATTGGCGCTTTCCTCAGGTTGAAAGGCCAGTATCCGAATCTGTTGCAACGCGTGGAACACCTCCAGTCCATCCTTCCCGAGGACATCCAGAGGCTGAAGGAAAGCTCTGCCTATTGCGCCATGCAACCCATCCATCTCGCCAATGATATAGATATGATCGAAGAATCATGGTCTCCCATCAGAGACTATGCCTATTCGTTCCGTTCGGTCAAGGAACAGGGTATCCCCTTTGGTTTCGGATCGGATTCACCCATCGAAACCATCAATCCTTTTCAGGGCATCTATTGCGCGCTTAACAGGAAAAAGGGCAATGATCCCAGGCAACCAAGCTGGCTTCCCTGGCAAAGGCTTTCCGCCTGGGATGCACTGCACGCCTATACTCTCGGCGCAGCAAAGGGTTCCGATTCCCATCACTACGCTGGTTCCCTGCGCCCCGGCAAAGTGGCGGATATGATCGTTTTGGAAGACTTCACCAACCTCCCCGATGAGTATTGGCTTGAGGCGAAGTCTTTGCTTACCATGATCGGGGGCAGGGTGGTCTTTTCGGAATGGCTGTGAACATCTTTAACATTAGATATATAGTATAAAAGGAGATTACAATGAAACTTGGATTCGACTTTCCCGCCAACCCTCGCAAGACCTTCCTCTACGACCTGGAGGAAAACTGGTATCTGCCTTTGCTGGCACAACGCAAGGGACTGCCCCTGCAAGCGACTAAGCGCAGCAACTTTGGCGAATATAGCATGGCTGTGAACTATCTGACGTCAGTTCTGGAAGAAGCAGCCGCGGTGAACAGAGTGGCAGTTTACAACATTGACCACATGGCGCAGTTGCTTTTCTCAGGCTCGGACGCTCCGGCCCTTTTGGACAGGGCTTTGGGCGGCAAGATGAGCGAGATGAAGGTGGGCGCTTGCAAATACACCCTTCTGCTCAATGAACGGGGCGGAGTCCAGGACGACATGATCGTGATGCGCCTGTCTGACACGGAATACATCGCTGTCATCAACGCCGGGCACGATATCACCGCGTCAAAGGACGGACAGGAGCTTATCGCGGATATAGACCGCATCATGAGCGTGAAACGGGATGGGGAAGATGTGGTCGCCAAAGACATTTCCGACCAATTGGTCAAAGTGGACGTCCAGGGGCCGCTGTCTTTCAAGCTGCTTAAAAGCATCTACGGCGACGCAGTGCTTAAGAACCGCAACAAACCGGAAAAGAACATGAGCTTTTTCACCTTCAACGAGTTTGAAAGGGACGGGCACAAGTATTATATCAGCAGAACCGGCTACACCAATCGTTGGGGCTGGGAATTGTATATCCCGGCAGCCAAAGCGGCTGAGGACTTTAAGGCCATAGTAAGCAAGGCCCTGGATTTGGATGGCTTGCTGGTCGGCCTGGGTGGCAGGGATGAGAACCGGATGTCGGCAGGGCCACACGGGCTTCCGCTGATGGGCAGCGAGTATGATCCAGAGCACAGCCCCCTGAATGCGCCCCTCTTCGCCGCTGGCGTGGATATGGACAAGGAATCCTTCATCGGCAAAGAAGCCCTGCAGAAAGAACTGGATTCCAACCCCGCCAAAGCTTTGCTGATCCTTGTGAGTGAAGGCATTGCCTCAAATCGTGGAGTGTATTTGGACGGCAAGAGGCTTGGAACCGTCACCTCGAGCATCAACTCCCCCAACCTCAGCCTGGAAATGAGACAGGCCATCGGCTCATCCCGCAAGAACGTCAATGAACCGAATGGCACGGCCGCCATAGGTTTGGCCTGGCTGTATGCCAATCCCTTCCCCGTTGACGATGAGGGGAAACCGATTACGGAACGTGATGGTCAGGCGATCCGCGTGCCCGTTCAGTTCTTCCGCGAAGATAGCGAGGGCAAGCCCATGGGATCACCCGTCCTGGGTTATCTGACCATGGAAGGCATCACTCCCGCCACCGCGCCAAAACCGCTCAAGAATATCGAGAATCTATAAGTATATAGTTCTTAGACATAAAGCCGCGCCAAATAACGCGGCTTTTTCTTTTGGCGCCGCTTCATGCTCCAAATTCTGTGAAGGTTTTCCCTCCGCTCGGGTAATACTTGTAGAAACGAAATAACCCAAGGAGGTTATCATGAAACTCAAGGTCGCTTTAATAACCTGTCTGTTACTTTTCGCTGCCGCGCTCAGCGCCGATGATTTATACGGAGCGTTCAAGATCAGGACGATACCCCGGGGCGCGAAAGTAACCGTGTATGATACCGACCAGGAATTGGGGAGGACTCCCACGGAGATCTTTCCCGTGTTAATGGATGAGTATTTCGACTACTACGATGGCATTCCTGGCAGAACGATTGAGATAGTCATAACCAAAAGGGGCTATATCCCCATTAAAGAAGAGATTTTTGTGCCCTTGAACAAGGGTTCCCTGAGAGCCGCGATCAGGCATCCGTCTGTTTACACCTTCAGGCTGGAAAGGGCTTATTATTCCTCTTTGTTCCTGCACCCATATTTCGACCGGCCATATTACAGGCCGATCTGTCCCCAGTATTTCTATCCCCTGGCTCCTCCCAGGCCCACTCCGCCTCCCGGCTTTAAGCCCAGGCCTCCCCGCCCTCCCCGTCCTCCTTAC
>DFUX01000084.1 GCA_002379855.1 Cloacimonetes bacterium UBA4175
GAGGACGTTAAAGCTAAGTTGCCAAAATATGCGGTGGTGTTGAAGTAACCAGTGAGATAGATATTGCCTGTGGTATCAACCGCTATTGAGGACCCGCCATCTGCGTTGATGCCGCCAAACCTGTCCGCCCACAGCCATTGCCCTTCCGGGCTGACCTTGGCGACAAATCCGTCAAACACGGTATCTCTATGATTGGTGACCACTATATTGCCCAAGGTCAGGGTGCGAGAGTTGAATCCGCCTGTCACATAGGCGTTACCAAGGTTATCCACCGCGATGCCGTTACCTTGTTTGATATCTGTTCCTGAACCCTGGATCACCCACTGCCAGATCCCACCGCTGCTGATCTTGGCCACCAGCATATCATAATATGAACCAGTTTGGGCTGTCAGCGTGGTAGTGCCCGTAGCAGTAGTAAAGGCTATGTTGCTTCTGAAATATCCGGTCATATAGACGTTTGAGTCCGCGTCAACGGCTATCGAGTTTCCCGTATCGGTGCTGGCTCCGCCGCCGGAGTTCTTCCTGGCCCACTGCCACACTCCGCCGCTGCTGATCTTAGCTACAAAGAGGTCATTTCCGCCACTGCGGAACAAGTTTATTGCGCCCGCAATAAAGGTTAGTGTCGTGGAAGCGAAATATCCGGTAATGTAGGCATTGCCTGCGGAATCGACGGCGATGGATGAAGCTATGTCATTGGAAGTACCGCCTGCTTTTTTTGCCCAGAGCCAGTTTCCATCTGCGTTAAGCTTGCCCACAAAGATATCCCGGTTACCGCTACTGCTGAGAGTAGTGTTTCCGAAGCTTACCCGTCCTGAAAAAGAACCGGCCACGTAATAGTTGCCACTATTGTCTCTGGCCACGGAATAGCATATGTCTTCGCCTGTGCCGCCCGCCCCTTTAGCCCATAACCAGTCGGGGCTTTGAGCATAAAGCAGTGATCCGGAAATGAGAACTAATATGCTCAAAAATAGCAACTTATGGATACTCATATGTTTCTCCAGTTAGAGGCTTCTAATACAATTAATTCACCTATCGACACTTATGTTTTCTGTCAAGCAAAATGTTGGATTTTTAACAACTGTACTGTGTTCACTTTGCTCTCTTAATATATTCAAATGTTTGCAAATAGGTCAGGTTACAGAATGCCCTTGTTGATAAGATTCCTCAAATACCGCTGCTTATTTTCACACGTTTTTAGCATCCAGGGAATAAAGATAGTTTCTTTTGAACTTACCTAAATAGTGGAAAGATTACTACTGTTGTTGAATCCCATGCTTGTAATAGACACAACTAATATATTGATAATTAATGAATAGCTATGTCTTGCCTTCCTGATTGTCTTTGAGCATTTCATACCTTGAAACTGTGAAGTATCCATGTAGCTCGATAGTAACCAGACGGCCTCCAAGCCTGTTCTGTTTGAAGATTATCAACACCGGAAAAACAGCCAGTCAAAAATCAACCAGCATCAATTACTTGATAGTCGCATTAATATATCAATACATTCCGCAATATCCTTCATAGCGCCCGCCCTTGCTGCTACTGGCTTTGGGGCCATCATCCTTAGGTCATCCCTCACCAAGTTAAGGATGACTGCCGGAAAACCCCCGGCAAGCCAGGTTTTGCAAATGAGGCCCCCATAATATATAGGTGCTACGATAAGTGGAAAGGAAATAGTATGCGGATGACGGAATCGACAGGATCTGCAGGATATTTAAAAGCGGAAAGGTGAAATATTATGAGGGGAATCCGGTCCAGAAAACTGGCCTTATCCTTGGGAGGCTGTTATTGCATTTGTGCTACTTTGCCAGCAGAGGACGGTAAAGCTCGATGATTCTCTGTTCCAGGCTTTCGGGCACCAAGCCGGAGATTGATTTTTCCGCCGCGATACGTGAGCGAATCTGGGAAGAAGAGATGGGACAGGGCTCGATCTTGAGCGTTTTGCGCTTGATCCTGCGCAGCACATTCTGCGGTAACGGATAACCGGGACGGGGGATGATCAGAAACCTGGCATTAGCCCTCAACCAGGCAAAATCGTACCACAGAGGCAAATTGGCAAGGTTATCGGATCCTATCACAAAATGGAAGAGCAGTTGCGGATGCTTCCGGTATAACTTCTGGAGCAGTTCCGCGGTATAGCCCGATCCGTCCGCGTCGTCTTCCCAAGCTTCCATGCCAGGCTCCAGAGCGTCCCTCACCAGAGCCAGGCGATGCTGAAAATCCAGCACTACGTTGCTCTTTTTGAAGTTATGGCGCGCGTTGGGAAGAAAGACCAGACGTGACACATAGCCGGATTTCAATATTTCTCTGGCAATATGCAAATGGCCGTTGTGGATGGGATCGAAGCTCCCGCCCAGCAGCGCGCAGCTTGTCATTTGAATTTTTTGGCCAGTTTCTTAGTTTCCTTGGAGCCCGGATATTTGCGCTGCAGGGAGTCGAATGCTTCCCTGGCCTGGTCGGATAGACCTTGTTTGTTGAGCAGCTTGGCAGTATAATACAGCGATCTGCGGTCCAGTTGGTCGGTGTTGCCAAGGTCGGTCACTTCCTTAAAGTACATCAGGGCGCTGCTGTAGTCTTTCATTTTGTAATAGATATAGCCGTTGCGGAATGACTTTTCGATCAGCTTATACTGGGCTTTACGGATATACTCAAGCGCGGTCTGCACACGTGGATTGCCCGGATACTTACTGATGAATTCCTTGAACGAGTCGATCGCGTGCAAGGTTTCTTTTTGATCGTAATGGGCTGGCAGTGAATCTTCATACAGGCAGAGAGCGTACTGAAAATGCGCGTCGCTCACCTGGGCATGGTTGGGAAACACATCCATGAACTCTTCATAGGCCTTCCTGGCATCGGCGAATTTATTGATCTTGAAATAGCTGTCGCCCTGGCGCATCAGAGCATGCGCCGAGGAGGCGGAAGACCTTTCAAAATAGACTTCGGAATACAGTTCCGCCGCACGCGAATACTTGCCTCGGGCAAACAGTTGATCCGCCTTGGCAAGCTTTTGATCGGTATTCAGATAGGTCTTGTTGGTCGAGCAAGCGCCGAGGATTAGCAGCGCCAGCGACAACATTATCAGAACCTTATTCATGGGATTTCCTTCTGTCATTTGGTTGTCCAAAGTATATAGATCACCGATGCCAAAGCGGTTGCAGCCAGCAGCGGCTCAAACCACTTTAGGGTCACCGGCCTGCTTGCCTCAAACTTGGCAGGCTGATCCACAAAACTGAGGTTGTCGATCTTGGCCAGTTTCCATTTTGGCAATGAGATCTGCTTGATATTAAACACATAGAGGGGCAGCCGTTCGCTGCGAAAGGAGAAAAAACTGCGCTTTTCCTGGGTGGTCCAGTCCAGTTCCATACGTATCCTGATCAGGCGGGCAGGCGTGGAAGCAAGGCTGGAAACCGGCTGCACACCCAAAGTATCCGCCTGCGTATCTTCCGGAAAATCCAGCTCGCTTTCCCGCAGGTCCGCGCCTTTGGCGATCAGCAGTTGACGGATGCGGAAATCCAGCTTGGAGGTGAGATCGCCCGCCTGGATATCCAAATAGACCGGATCGCCAAGTTCGATCAGGTCCACTATCTTTTGGCTGATCAGTTCCGGTTCTGCCGGGTCCAATCCAGTAGCCGTAGCGCCAATGGCAGTAACCAGCAGCAAATAAAGCAGACAGCAGATGCCTGGCAATGCCCTGCTTGCTGTCCGCTCAATTCTTGCCATCATGGTCTTCAGGCTGGCTCCAATTTGCTCCAAAGCGCTGTTTCGCTTATTCGTCGGATGCCAAAAAAGCCTTGTATCCGCAGTAGGTGGAATAGATATCCGCCTTGCTGGAAAGTTCATACAGGGAGTGCATCCCCATCAGTCCCGTGCCGCAGTCTATCACTTCTGCGCCCAGGTTGGCAAGGATGTAGGCGATCGTTCCGCCGCCGCCTTCGTCCACCTTGCCCAATTCTCCCATCTGCCAAAACACTCCGGCTTGATTGAAGATGCGGATGACCTTGGCGGTAAACTCCGCGTTGGCGTCGTTGCAGCCCGCTTTGCCACCGCTGCCCGTGAATTTGCAGAGGCCGACACCGTGGTTGAACAGCACCGCGTTCTGACGCTCGTGGACACCGGGATAGTTAGGATCCACGGCTGCCGTAACGTCCCCGGAAAGGATCTGGGAATTGATGAAGGTCTTGCGCAGATTCGCGCTGCCGTCGGCTTCACCATTGGCGCGCAGCAACGCAGCCACAAAATCCTGAATGAAAACGGAGTGCGCGCCTGTGTTACCCTGGCTGCCCACTTCCTCTTTATCTGAAAAATAGACAATCATGGTGCGTTTGGGAATGCCGTCCAGATTATCCAGCAACCCTCGCAGAGCGGCGTAGGCGCAAACCCGGTCATCCTGGCCGTAGCCCACCACCATGGAAGAGTCGAACCCGCTGTGTCTGGCCTTTGTGGCAGGCACCAGTTCCAACTCGGCGGAGATGAAGTCGCTTTCCTCCATCTTGAGCTGTTTCTTTAGCAGTTGCAGGGTATAGGCTTTGATTGCTTCCTTTTCTTCCGATGCCGGTTCCATCATCCCGCTGAAGACCAGGTTCATCCTGGAGGCGTCGATGGCCTCGGCAAGGTTTTTGGAATATTGCTCCTTGCGTGCCAGATGGGGCAGCAGATCTGGAATGATAAACACCGGTTCATCGTCTTTCTCGCCGATGCTCACATCTATCTTGGAACCATCGGCACGGATCACGATGCCATGCAAAGCCAGGGGGGTGGAAACCCACTGATACTTCTTGATGCCCCCATAGTAATGGGTGCGCATGCAGGCCATGCCGCTGGAGCTGTCTTCATAAAACGGATTCTGTTTCAGGTCCACCCTGGGCGCGTCAATGTGAGACGCCACCATGTTGAATCCCTCGCTAAGCGGCTCGGAGCCAAGCACCGCCATGGCGATGGTCTTGCCTCTGAAGATCTGATACAGGCGCCGGGAACCTTTTTTGCCCCCGATGCTCTGAAACTTGTGCTCTTTCAACAGTGCTTCTGTGTAAGCTACGGCCTCGCGCACTGTTTTGGCCTGGTTCAAAAAGTCCATGTATGGCTCCGCGAAAGCGAAAGCCTTGTTGATTGTGGAAGGAGTTGCTTCCTTCCAGAAGTTCTTGCGCTGGTAGAACAGCTTTTTATCTTGTTTCTTGTTCATGTGTGTCTCCATGATCTGTTTATTATTATATTATTTCCAAAACCAGCAAGTGCCTTTCTCCGATAGGGGCCTTCACCACAGCCAGCTCGCCCGGCTTTTTGCCCAACAGGCCCTTGCCGATGGGCGAAAGCACCGAAACGACCTGCACTCCTTCTTCCTCTGAATAGTTGAGTTCGTCCACTCCCACCACGCGATAGACCACTTCTTCCTGGGTGCTTTCCTCGCGGGTCCGGCAACGGCTCCCAAAGCGTACCGCGTCCTTGGGAAAGACGGAAGTGTCCACCACTTTCAGATGGGCGGAGCGCCGCCGCAAGTGATCGATCTCGGTGTCGATCTGCCTCTGTTTTTCTCGCGCGGCCTTATATTCCGCGTTCTCGCTCAGATCGCCGAATTCACGGGCGGTCATCAGGGCTTTGATCACTTCCGGCCGCTCTTCGTTCAACAGAAACTGGATGCGGCGTTGTATCTTTTCCATCCCCTCCTGGGTTACAAACAGGCTCAGATCCATCATCAGGGCTTCTTCTTGTTCAAAATTCTCTGCGCGGACATCGCTGCCTTTTTGAGGCGGGCGTTGCCACTCTTGGTCCAGTTTTCCACTATCTCTTCGATCTCCGGGTGATAGCTCATAATCGACGCGCAGAGAATCTCCGCGCTTTGGGGATCGCGGCTGCTCACATGCTGGCGCCAGATGTCCAGATAGAGCTCATAATCCAGTTTCTGCACTGCTTTCAGCAGGGTGGTATGCTCCGCGGCTTCATCTCCCAAAGGTTGAAGCCATTGGTTTACAAAGTATTGCACAATCTCGGCGGTCAACTCCGGTTTTCTTTTGATCAGCTTGACCAGCAGATTCACGCTCTGTTTGCGGATCAGTTCATGAGGCGAGTGGCTCCAGCGGTAGGCATGGGCGAGATATTTCTCAGGTTTTTTGCGTAACAGCGGAAGCATCACTTTATCCAGCAGGGAAGTCAGTTCTGCCTTTTCCGCGGTTTGCATGGCGGTTTCCACCATAGGTAAATAGAGCGCTGGCTTCTTGCTGGCTAACTTGGCCATGATCGCGATGAAGGCCAGGCGCCCGTTCTCGCCCTTTTTGTTCCACAGGTGTTTGTAAAAAGCGGTATGCTTGTCGTGCGCTTTGCCCAAGCCTTGCACGATGGATTTTGCCACATGCACGATGACATCATTTGGGAGCTTACCATTTACCCTTTCCGGATATGCGATGAAGATAATCTCAAAATCGAAGTCGTGCTTCGGCAGCTTGTTTTCCAAATAGTCAGCTGTATCCTTTTTCAGCCTTTCTTTCCACTCTATGGTAAGCATCGCTGTCTCCTTTTCAATAATCATTTTCTCATATTGCCAAAGGCATTCCAAGGTGAAAATTGTCAAGCAAATTCAATAGCTGAAAAGGGCCTTTATCTCCTCCTGATTGAGAGTGGACAGCAGCCTGGAGCCCTCTGACACTACCGAGTCAAAGAGTTGCAGCTTGCTCTGCTGCAAGCTCATAATTTTTTCTTCCACCGTGCCTTTGGTGATGAGCCGGAACACCTGCACCTTGCGGGTCTGTCCGATGCGGTGGGTGCGGTCGATAGCCTGGTTTTCGGTCATCGGGTTCCACCAGGGGTCAAAGAGGATCACCGTATCCGCGGAGGTCAGGTTTAGCCCCGTTCCGCCTGTCTTGAGGCTGATCAGAAAGAGCTTGAGCTCCGGGTCGTCCTCAAAGCGGCGCACTTCCTCCAGCCTGTTCTTGCTGCGCCCGTCCAGATAGGCATAGCGCAGATCCATGGCGTCAAACACCTTGCGGATGATCTTGAGCATCTGCACAAACTGCGAAAACACCAGAATCTTGTGCCCGCTGTCGATGGAAGCCCTCACCAGTTCCACCAGTTGCTCCAGCTTGGCGGATGCTTCCAGTTCCGGTAGGATGTCCGGATTCGCCAGGTGCGGATGGTTGCAGACCTGCCTCAGTTTTGTGAGCGCCGTCAGGACGTGAACGTAGTTCAGATTGGTGCCGGCGGGCTGGTTAAGCAGCTTCTTTTCCACCATATCGATGATTTGCAGATAGAGTTTTTCCTGCACCGGATGCATCTTGCACCAGGATATCTGTTCCTGCTTGTCAGGCAGTTCCAGCAGCACTTCCTTTTTCACCCTGCGCAGCATGAAGGGCGCCACAGCCCTTTGCAG
Organism: Cloacimonetes bacterium UBA4175; assembly: GCA_002379855.1. GTDB lineage: Bacteria > Cloacimonadota > Cloacimonadia > Cloacimonadales > Cloacimonadaceae > Syntrophosphaera. The sequence goes on from DFUX01000084.1 coordinate 7,358, forward strand.
CCTGGACGCGCCGGTCTCCTCATCCTCCATGAAGTCGCTCTTGAACCGCTTCAGGCTGCCCAGATAGCCCGGCATCAAAAAGTCGAAGATCGACCACAACTCGGTGAGGTTGTTTTCCACCGGAGTGCCCGTGAGCGCCAGCCTGTTTTCGCAGGCAATCTTCTTGATCGCGCCGGTGCGTTTGGCACCCACATTTTTGATGTTTTGGGCTTCATCCAGCACCACCCATTCAAACCGCATCTCCCTCAGGGCCGCTATGTCGTTCAGCACCACCGTGTAGGAGATGATGAACAGCCTCACGTTGGGATTGCGCAGCAGTTCCAGGCGGGTCAGCTTGTCGCCTTCCACGATCTGGTAAGGGATGTTGGTGTGGAACTTGTCGATTTCGGCAGCCCAGTTGTAGAGTAGCGTTTTGGGACACACCACCAGGCTGGGAAGCTCGGACTGGCTCATCAGGATGGCGGACAATGCCTGGATCGTCTTGCCAAGCCCCATCTCATCTGCCAGGATACCGCCCATGCGATAGTGTTGCAGCATCTTCAGCCAGGCGAAGCCGGACTTTTGGTAGCCCCTCAACACGGTCTGCAGATACAGCGGCAGAGGCGGGGTATGCTCCAGATGCCCGCGCTGCAGGTCTCTGGAAAGCAGTTCCATCCATTCATCCCCGAGCATGCGGAAAGCCGGGTTCTCCCGCATATAGCGTTGATAGTAGGGCAGATGGATCATCCGGGCGCGATACACCGAATCGGCGAGCTTTTCGCTGCGTTGCAGCAGCAGTTCCGTCTCGCGATAGACCTCCGGATTGACAATATACAGCAGCCGCCCGTCCTCTGTGTGCAAAAACTCCTCACGTGACCGGAAAAAGCGGCTCAATTCCTCATGGCTGAAGCGCAGGTCTTGATGCCGGTAGCTGAACGAGTAGCTGAACCAGTCGATCTCATCGCTGCGCTGGGCTTTGACCTCAACCTGCAGGGTTACCTTTTGCACAAATTCCCCCCGTAACTCCGGCGCGATCCGGATATCCCAGTCGCTATCCGCAAGCTCAAACAGAGTTTTCCGGAGGGTTTGCAGGCTTCCTTCCCGCGGGAATGCCAGTTGCGAATATTGCTCCAGGCGGCTCAAATCCGCCTCGGGCAGACGCTTTGCCAGGCGCTCGACCTTGCTGAAGACTTGGGGCGGCAGATAGAACCACGCTTCTTGCTCGCCGCCCCCGTAAACATAGGCGCTGCGTATAAGCGGCGACTTGAAGCGCAGCACCGAGAGCGGGATTGCCAAATCCTCCCCAGAGTGAGTTTCCCCCCCTTCCTCATAAACCAGGCTGCCTTCCAGCAGGATGCTGTCCCCCTTGGCGGAAACCGCCAGGCGGACGCGGGGTTCGCCACCCACAATCTGAGGCAGTTCGATCGAGGTGTCAAAATCCAGGTAGATTCCCTTTTCCCTCAGTTCCCGGTGCACGATAGTGCGCCAATACACCAGATCCTTGGCGCTCAGGATGAGGTCGTGGCTAAAGATCTGCTCCAAAGCGGAGTTGGAGAGGGGAATATTGGAATAGCGCACCTCGTTGCGGAAGAATATCCAGCAGGGATAGCCCGGATACACCGCGGAAATCTCCTCCACCAGCACCGGAAGCACCACATAGTTATTCCTGCCGGCGGGCTCGATTCTCAGGTTCAGTTGATAGGGATGCGCGCCAAAACGCAGCGGCTCGCCAGTTTCTTTCACAAAGAGCCTGCCCTCCAGATTGCGCATCAGGTTCAGGGCAGCCGGAAAGTCCTTTTTATACAAGGAGAAAAAGTAGTTTTTGCTGCTGTAGGCGGCTTTCTTTTGTTGCAAAAACTCAAACAGCGCCAGTTCCGCGTCACCCAGGGCGTCAAGCTGCAGGGCATATTCCCCGGCGCTCAGTTTTGATGCTTCCGGAGGCAGGTTGCCCGCTTTGAAACGCAGCAGCAGCGGGATATCCAGGGGATTGTAACTGCCGTGGTAGAAGCGGACTTTGTCGGTTTCTGGATCGTAGATTCCTTCCAGCTCCAGACGTGCCTGCTTCAGCAGCTCCTGCCATTTTTCACCACCCCGGAGGGCGGTGCCGGTGCAGGTTTCCACCGCCGGAAGATCAAAGATATCCGTAGCCAGATGGTGATAAGCGTAACGCAATACGGACAGATAGTGGCGGCATTTGTCGTCCTCCCCGCATTCGCTGCAGTGATGGCTCATCACCTTCTCGCTTTGGGGATCATACACCAAGTCAAGCTGGGCGCAAAAGAACTCCCGCTTTTCCGGTGTGGGGACGAAATGCATGTGAAAACGCCCTGTTTCGTCAATCGATTTCCAATGCTGCAGATCGCCTTTGTCCAGGCCGATCACGGCATGATTGAAATACCAGGACGCCGATTTCTCGTGATAGTCCTTGCTAAACAGACGTGCCATCTATCCTCTTTGCGGTTTAATCATTCCATTGGCAGCAGGAAGTCATTTTTTGTCAACAGATATTCGCCCCGAAAATCAATTTTCACTCGGTTTCTTATGCGGGGAAATCCCATCCGGAGCGCGTTATTCCAGAGAAAGCTGGTATCCGGTTTTATAGGATTATCCACTAATTACACGAATTATAGAGTGTGGAAAGGTGCTTTTGAGGTGGAAAGGTGGAAAGG
>DFUX01000097.1 GCA_002379855.1 Cloacimonetes bacterium UBA4175
CGGACTTCGGCAGCCCAATATTCTGCAGCCCAATACACAGCAGCCCATGCAAATCCCAATGTCACCGCCGTAAAAACTCAGGATTATAGTAGCTATCTCTCCAATCTTCCGGGTGTTTTACCAATCCAGCCGCCACAGGATTCATCAGTATGTAATTCACCACATTATGGTAGTATTGTTCATTTCTAATAATCCTGTCGAAGTAGTAATCATCCCACAGATTCCCGCTTTTCCCCAGCCGCTTGTTTATTTCATTTGCGGTATAGCGCTTCAAGGCCTGTAGCAGATCCGCAATATGATAGTAGTTTTCATTATCCCGTTTGAGTGCCCTGATCAGCAGATGGACATGATTGGACATCACACAATACGCGTGCAGTTCATACTTTTTGCCTTCATGATAGTGAAGTGCGCAGGTGATGATCCTGGCGAGCCTTTCCTCATTCAATGAAAAACCGGGATCATTCCATTTGGCGAGTTCAAGGTCATATTCCTGATACAATTTGAACAGACTGGGGGTTTCCTGTTTGATGTTCTGGAGATCACGCGTTTTTTCCTGATTGTCTTGCTCCGATGTAAGCTGTCGGAATAGTTTTAGAATATGGGAAGGCAAGGTTCCGGCCAGACGCCAGGTTATAAAAACAATGGAGTCACGGAACTGATAATGAGGTCCGTGACTCCAGTAGTGGATGTTTAGTTCATTCATTGTATCTCATCATTTTGGGTGGCAAAATCCGTTTACCACAGAGACCGCAGGTCTCTCCTAAACAGGCAGCTCCGCTGCCTCTGCCGAACGGATTTCGGCAGCCCATTTCTTGGCAGCCCGATACACGGCGCCAAAATCAAGGGAAAATCCTGATGCAGCGGAAGCCAAGGGTGTCGCCGCCCGTGATGGTCGCACTGTAGTTGTCCCGATAATAAACGGTGCAGTGGTAGCCACTGTAGTTCCAGCTACCGCCTCGTACCACACGGTAGGAACCGCTGGTAGCACCATGCGGATCAGTCTGCGCGCCACTGGGATAATCACCATAAATGTCCCACACCCATTCACACACATTACCGGTCATATCAAAGATGCCAAGCTCGTTGGCTGCTTTGGTGCCAACTGTGTGGGTGGTAGAGCCGGAATTGGAATAATACCAGGCAACATCGCCAACCGTGTTACTGCCGCTATAGGTATAGCCATGGCTTTGGTTTCCGCCCCTGGCGGCAAACTGCCATTCCATCTCGGTGGGAAGACGGTAACCATTGGCAGTCCAGTTGCAGGATACATTGATGTGATTTTCACGGTTGATATTCCAGCCTGAAGGCCAGGCATCGGGATCAGTTCCATAAGTGCCGTAGCTATAACAGGGATTCAGATCCTCCTGCATACTACGCCGGTTGCAGTATTCGATGGCATTGAACCAGGATACTTGCTCCACGGGGCCGTTGGTAACACCTGTAAAGTTAGAAGGATTTGTGCTCATTACGGCTTGATAGCCAGCCTGGGTAAGCTCGTACTTGTCTATGTAAAAGCTGCTGATGGTCACATCGGAAGTGCCGTTATTGAAGGTGCCGCCTTCCACCAGGACGAAGTTCTCATGCATAAAGCCATCATAGGCATAAACCCGATACAGATAGCTGCCATCCAAGCTGAAGTTTTCCGCGCCGGCATCCCAGACGATGTGTTTGCCGGTACCGGAGGGCAGGTCATCGCCAAAATCACCGCTCAGGTTGGCAGGACTGGGGATGATGTTATAGTAAGCACCGTTGTTGTCGCTGAGCTTGAATGTAATGTCGCAGAGATCTCCCTCGGCATCAAAGAGGTCATAGTAGATATCCACGATCTTGCTTCCATCGGTACGCTGGCTGACCATTACGTTGGTTACCTCTGGTGCAGCGTTGGGAATTGGGGTGCGTTCCACCTTAAGGTAGTCCCAATGCGCGTATTTGCTTGTGCCATCAAACTTGCTGGACAGGCGCAGGCGCAGGTAGTTACTCCCGGAAGGAATATCTACCGAGACCGCAGTCCAGGCATTGCTGTTGTTATCCACCGTTACCCAGTTAACCCAATTCGTGCCGTTGTCATACTCCACACTATAGCGGCAATAGTCATCGGCAGCGGTAAGGCTTTTTGTAAAGTAATAGAAGCTTAGATTGTAGGTGTATCCGGCTTGTAAGCTGAGGGTACTGAAAGTAAGGATGCTTTCCACATTGTCCAGATCGCAACCCGCCCAATAGCAGGACTCGTGATAAGCTGTGGCGCCGCCCATGTTTTCAGATGTGGGGCCCCACCAGATGCGTTTGCTGTCCGGACTTGGATTGGCTGTGTAAGTCCAGGTGTCGTTGGCGCTGTTCTCAAAGCTTTGCAAAGCGATGGTTTCGGCAAAGGCGAAGCCGCAGAGCAGGATAAACAGCACTGCAAGGCAGAGGCGGATTCTTTTTGGGGTGGCAAAATCTGTTTGCCACAGCGAGCGGAGCTCGCTTCTGAAGGCAGATTCGCTGCCTCTGCCGAACGGATTTCGGCAGCCCTTATATTATCCGCGTTCTATTTCCTTTCCACGGCCTAATCGTAGCACCTATATATATGGGGGCCGCGTTTGCAATATCTGGCTTGCCGGGGGTCTTCCGGCAGTCATCCTTAACCCGGTGAGGGATGACCTAAGGATGATGGCGCCAAACGCTGTAGCAGCAAGGGAGGGCGGTATGACGGAAATTGAGGAAGGTAAGCAGAAATTATTTGAATGGTGAAAGAATATGGATAATAAACCTGAAAGCGGCCTGTAATTTTATTGTAACATGGTTGGACATATTCCCTGTCACGTGTCCAAAATATCTTGCTTTTTTGGACATATAGCCTATTATGTGTAGAGAAAGTGCCGCTTTTCTGGACATGTCAGTTTGACTGTCTGAAAACTATGAGAGGGATTGAGTCTATCTATCAGAGGGCGGGAGCTGAAAAACTAAAATTTTACCACGGAGGTGTGGAACGGCGTCCGTCACTAAAAGATTGACAAAAGCGGAGTTTGGCATTTTAAGGTACTAATCGGTCAAACTGGGGAGGAACTCGGTTTCCTGATTATTCAAGCAGTTGACCGACAAGGATATACAATGAAACAAGAACATATACGCAACTTCTGCATTATCGCCCATATCGACCACGGCAAATCCACGCTGGCAGACCGTTTTCTGGAAAGCACCAACGTGGTGGGACGGGTGGATGTGGCCCAGGTGCTGGACAGCATGGATCTGGAACGGGAAAAGGGCATCACCATCAAGAGCCACGCGGTCCGCATGGTGCATAAATATCAGGGGCAGGATTACGTGCTGAATCTGATCGACACCCCCGGGCACGTGGACTTTTCCTATGAGGTGTCCCGCGCGCTGGCTTCCTGCGAGGGCGCCATCCTGCTGGTGGACGCTTCCCAGGGCATCGAGGCCCAGACCATGAGCAACCTCTATCTGGCTCTGGAAAACAATCTGGAGATACTGCCCGTGCTCAACAAGATCGATCTTCCCAAGGCGGATATCGACGGCTCGGAACACGATTTGATGGAGATCATGGGCTGCGCGGCGGAAGACATCCTGAGAGTGAGCGCGAAATCCGGACAGGGGGTCACGGAGTTGCTGGACGCTGTGGTGGAGAGGCTTCCCGCCCCGCAGGGGAAGGTGGACGCCCCGCCCCAGGCGCTGATCTTCGACTCCTATTTTGACATGTACCGCGGCGTGGTGGTTCTGGTGCGGCTCTTTGAGGGATCGCTGAACAAGGGCGACCGCATCAAGCTGTTTTCCACCGGCAAGGAGTATGAGATCGAGGAGATCGGGCACCTGGAGCTGAAGTTTTCTCCCCAGAATAAACTGACCACCGGCGAGGCGGGCTATATCATCGCCAACATCAAGGAAGTGGCGGATGCCCGCGTGGGCGACACCATCACCCTCGCCAAAGGCGGCTGCGAGGAATCCCTGCCCGGCTTCATGGAACCCAAGCCGATGGTCTATTCCGGCATCTTTCCCATCAACGGCGAGGACTATGAGAACCTGGTGGATTCCATCGCCAAACTCAAGCTCAACGACGCTTCCCTGATCTATGAAAAGGAAAACTCCATGGCGCTTGGCTATGGATTCCGCTGCGGGTTCCTGGGCATGCTGCATCTGGAGATCGTCAAAGAGCGCCTGCTGCGGGAATATAACATCCCCATCATCGCCACGACGCCCAGCGTGCGCTTCCTCATCCGGCTCAAAAACGGCGAGGACATCACGGTCAACAACCCGGTCGATTTCCCCGATCCCATCTACATCGAAAGCGTGCAGGAACCATTCATGGACACCGAGATCATCGTTCCCACGGATTACATCGGCAATATCATGAAGCTGGCGCAGGAACGGCGCGGCATCCAGAAAGACATCCAATACATCGATGAAAAACGGGTGGCGCTGCACTATGAGATGCCACTCATCGAGATCATCTTCGACTTTTACGACAAGCTCAAGACCGTTAGCCGCGGCTATGCCTCCCTGGACTACGCGTTCAAGGAATTCCGCCCCTCGCAGGTGGTGAAGGTGGATATCCTGATCAACGGCGAAAAGGTCGATGCCATGAGCTTTATCTGCCACAAAGACAAGGCACACAGTTGGGGCAAGAGCGTGACCGACACCCTCGCCGAGGTGATCCCCCGGCATCTCTTCAAGATAGCGCTGCAGGCGGCGATCGGGGGCACCATCATCGCCCGGAGCACGGTCAATGCCATGCGCAAGGATGTGCTGGCCAAGTGTTACGGCGGTGACGTTTCGCGCAAGCGCAAGCTGCTGGAAAAACAGAAGGAAGGCAAGAAGAAGATGAAGGAGATCGGTTCGGTGACTGTGCCGCAGGAGGCTTTCCTGGCGGTTTTGAAGGCGGACCGGGAATAGGGGCCGCGGGTGGCCAGAACCAGCCTTTGCCTTGCCCTGCTGCTCATCTGGGGCTGCCTCTGCAGCTTGCGGGTGGGAAAGATCAGCGTGGAGGCGAATTTTGAGCTGGACCGCGACGCCCTGCTGAAAGCCGCGGGCCTGGCCACGGGCGAGGAATACGACGCGGCGGTCGTCAATGCCGGCATCGAGGGCATGCAGGCCTGGCTGCAGAAGCAGGGGCATCCCTTTGTGAGCATCCCGTCCCCGGAGCTTGTCCCCCTGGATCAGGAATCACTGGAACTGGCCTTCCGGCTGGATGAGGTGATGCCTGCCGGGGATGTGGGCATCCATTTCAACGGATTGAAACTTCTTACCCCCGCCAAGCTGCGCGCTCTGCTGCTACTTTCCCCGGAGCAGAGGCTAACGCTGGGGCAGATTCCCTCCCTGATGCAACGCGTCCTGCGGGAGTATCTGCGCCAGGGCTATCTGTTCGCGGCGGTGGAGCTGGATTCGCTGGTTCTGGATGGCGGGCTGGAGGCCTATATCGGAGTGGAGGAAGGGCGGCCTTTCCGCCTGGAAAAATACCATTTCCGGGGCAACAAATACACCCGCGAGCGCACCCTGATCCGCCTGGCAGGTCTGGAACGGGCTGGCACCATCACTCCGGAAAAGCTGGAGGCCGCGCGGCAAAACATCCTGCGCAAAAGCTATATCAACGCCTGCAGCGTGGAGCCGGTGGATGCCGCCAGCCTGCTGATCAGCGTTGAGGAAGGCCGCATGACCTATCTGGAGGGAGTGGCGGGCTTCAACCGGATCAAAGGCAAGACGGAACTGACCGGAAGGCTCAACCTGCGCTTCCTCAACCTCTGGGGCACCGACCGCGCGCTGGCCCTGCGCTGGCAAAAATCCGCCCTCAACAGCCTGCTGGAGTTTAGCTATCACGAGTCCGGGCCAGCCAATCTGCCCCTGGCGGGCGACCTCACCCTGCACCGCACCGAGCAGGACAGCGTCTGGATCCGCTCCCGGGTGGCGGCGGACATCTATTCCTATCAGGGCTTTCAACGCTACGGGATCAGCCTTGCCACGGAAAGCATCTCACCCGGCAGCGGCAGGCCCATGCAGATTACCAAGTCCTCAAACTGGAGCGTGGGCGCTTTTTGGATTCAGGACAGCAGCGACAATCCGCTCAATCCCTCCCGGGGTTCCAGCAGCCAGATCGCCTACCGCGTCAGGCGGCTGCATTCGCCCTCGCGCTGGAGCAACGCCCTGGAAGCGGATCATACCCACTTTCTGAGCCTGGGGAGACGCTGGGTTCTGGCCGCGGGAGCGCACCTGCGCAGCCTGGCGGAGGAAGACAGCTCCGCCTACCTGCAGTATGGCATGGGGGGTTACAACTCGCTGCGGGGCTACCGGGAGGAGGAGTTCAGCAGTTGGCGGCTGGGCTGGGCCAATCTGGAACTGCGCTGGCGGCTGGCAGCGAACAGCAGGCTCTATCTCTTTTACGATCACGGGGTCATGATGCGGGGCAATGACGAACTTGACGCCAGGCTCTTTGCCCCGGGCCTGGGGATCAAGGTGGGTTCCCGCCTGGGCGTCCTGAGCATCGAATATGGCCTGGGATTCAGGGATAAATCCTTTCCTTCCTTCACTTCGGGGATGATCCACGCCGGCCTGGACACCTCATTCTAAAAAAATAACTTGCCAGAAAATCAATACCTAATAATATTGGACAAAACAAGTCAGTACATAGGTGTGACTAAGGACTGTGAGGGAGTCTGCTAAAGGGTTTCAGCCCTGTTGAACTCTCTGGCAAAAATGCCCCGGCGAGGCTGTAAATCGCCGAAAAAAGGAAAAAACCAAACAAAATAAGATTTCTATAATGGAGGAATCAAAATGAAGAAAGCTACATTAATCGCGTTACTCGCTATTATGCTGATTGGCATGCTTGCCCTCGCCGCTTGCGGCACCAAGGAAGAAGTTGTCGAAGAGACCACTCCGGTAGAAGAAGTCGTGGACACCCTCGCTACTCCCGATAACGTCGACCAAGCCGAGCCGGTTGCCGAGCCAGTCCAAGACGCTACGAAATAAGCATCGCTGATCTATAATTATAGCGCAGTCCTTAAAAAACGGGTATCGTTTGATACCCGTTTTTTTGTGTCCAAATTCCGGCTTCAGGATAAGCACCACCCTCTTTAGAAAACCTTTTCAGGGATTCGCGCCCGCGTTTCCCTCCTTCCCTGTTTTGCGCACAAAGAAAGGCGGGAGCTTCCCGCCTTTCTTCATCTATAGTCTTTCGGATTATCAGACGATATGGCCTTTGCCGACGCCGCGAACCTTGCAGCCAAGTTTCTTGTATTCCGCGATAGTCGCGTCGGAAAGGAAGTTCGAGCAGTCCACGATGAGCGGTTTGGTGCCGCACATGGCGACTACTTCCGCCGGTTTGAGTCCTTTGTATTGATCGTGGCCGACGGCAAAGATCACCACATCCGCCCCGGGCAGCACGGCATTGAGGTCGCTTTCCACTTTTGATTCGTCAAGCTCCGGCCAGGCTTCCACATAGGGGTCGTGGGTGAGGGCGGTGGCAAACTCTTTGCGCAGGAACTCCACCAGGGTCTTGGAGGGGGAGTGGCGGGTGTCGCCCACGTTTTCCAGATACGAAACTCCCAGCACTGCCACCTTGAGGTTGCTCAGGCTTTCAAATTCGCGCTTGATGATCTCGATGGTGTGCAGGGGCATGGTGTCGTTGATGTTGACGCTGCGGATGGCCATTTCCAGGCTGCCTTCCAGGCCAAAGAGGGTCTGCATCGCCCAGTTGGCGAGCACGGGGTCTTTGGTGAGGCAATAGCCGCCCACGCCCAGGCTGGGACGCAGCAGGTTGTCGTGGGTGCCTTTGCGTTTACGGATGGCTTCGCGCACTTTGAATATATCCACTCCGATCTGTTCCGCGAAACGCGCCCATTCCAGGGTCAGGGCGATGTTTACCGCGCGGTAGGTATTTTCCATGGTTTTTGCCAGTTCGGAGGCGTTGGTGCTGTCCAGTTGGGTGAGGGGGTATTCTTCCACATTCAGGCAGTTGCTGAGGAATTCCCGGCAAAGCTCGATGCTTTTCTCGTTCACGCCGGAGAAAACCCTCCAGAAGTCGCGGATGGAGGCCACATATTTCGCGCCCGGCATCACGCGCTCGTAGGAGTGAGCCACCAAGGGCGGATTGGCGGCGACATCGATGCCGCGTTTGGTAAATTCTTCCTCCAGAATCGGTTTCACCACTTTCTCGCAGGTTCCAGGGGGAACGGTGGTCTCCACCAATACGAGGCAGTCGGGGCGGATATGCTGTCCCAGCGTGCGGATGCCTTCGCGGAAGGCCAGCAGGTCGCAATAGCCTTTCTCGGCTTCGCCAAAGGAAGGTTTGGTGGCATCAAGCTGGATATCCACCACCACCACGTCAACCAGGCCATAGACCGATTCTTCGCTGGTGGCGCGGAAGTTCTTTTTCTCCACCACGGTGCGGTGGAAGATCTGGGGAACTTCCGGATCGGATGAAGCCACGGGCGGAACGCCGGAATTGATCACCGGAACTTTCCAATACGAGCGCTTGGAGGCGCGCTGGTGGCCATGCACAAAGTAATAGGGATTCCCGTCCTTGTCGGTGGCGTCTGCAACCACGGTAGCCATCACACAACCCACAAATCCCAAGCCCTGAACGGCGACGATCTTGCGCCCCAGCTTGCGCTGCTCGGCGGTTATCTGCTTGAGGATCTCGCGTTCCTTTTCGTTTTCCTGCTCGGTCGGCAGGGGATATTTTTTACCATCTGGTGCGATAGAGACATTCAGCATATGGGCGGTTCTCCTTTCCTATAATTGCTTAAAGCTCAAAAATCAGAAGGGCGGCCTGTGTCAAGAACAATCTGTCAGGCCATGTCCGCCGGGACGGGCATGGGTTCGGGGATGCCGGGCGCCGGCTCTTTGTGTTTGATCCCTCTGAGGATGAAAAAGACCATGCTGGACGAGATCATGGTGGTGAGCGCGTCCGCCGTGGGCATGGCGAAAATCAGTCCTTCAAAGCCGAAATACTTGTTCAGCAAAAAGAGCAGGGGGATGTAGATGATTCCCTGGCGCGACAGCGAGACGATGAAGGCGGGCAGGGCTTTGCCCATGGCTTGCAGGCTGTTGGCCATGATCATGCCCACCGCGGCGAAGGGGATGGCAAACACATAGGCTTCCAGGATCATGGTGCCGATGTCCATGATGCCTTCATCCTTGATAAAGGTGCCGATCAGTTGCCTGGGGAACAAGGCGAAAAGCAGGGTGAAAAACACGCTCAAAGAGAGGGAGATGAACACCGCCCGGCGGATCACCAGCTTCATGCGGGCAAAGTTGCGCGCCCCGTAGTTGAAGCCGATCAGCGCCTGCACCCCGATCGAGGTGCCGATGAACACGAAAATGGGGATGGAAAACACCCTGGACGCCACTCCCAGCGAAGCCACCACGCTGTCTCCATACGCCGAGGCGAGATTGTAGGAGATGGTGTTGCCCACGTTCATCATGATCTGCCCCAGCGAGGCGGGAAGCCCGATAAAGAGAATCTGCTTGTAGATCTCGCGGCGCAGGTGCAGATACTTCAGCGAAGGCCTGGCAAGGCTGTTTTTCCCCCGATAATAAAACACGTAGTAAAGCATGGCCAGCCCCTGGCCGATCACGGTGGCAACGGCCGCGCCGGTCACGCCCATGTTGAATACGAAGATAAAGAGCGGATCGAGCAGGATGTTTACCCCGGTGCCGATGATCAGCCCGAACATCGCCTGGCGGGCGGAGCCTTCCGCGCGGACAAGCTGCACCATGGCAAACTTGAGCATCACGCAGGGACTGCCCAGCAGGATGATGGTAAGATACCGCGTGGCATAGGGAAAGATCTCGCCGCTGGCTCCGGCCAACCGCAAAAAGGTGGGTATGAACAGGATGCCGCCGATGGCGACCACGATGGACGCCAGCAGCACGCTGAAGATGGCGGTGGTGGTTGTCTCGCGGGCTTGTTTGAAGTCCTTGCGTCCCAAGAGGCGCGAAAGATAGCTGGCGCCGCCTGATCCGAAGATGCCGGCGATGGCCATCTGAAAGCCGAACAGCGGCATGGAGATGGAGACCGCCGCCACTTGCACCGGATCGTTGAGCTTGCCGATGAAAAATGTGTCGGTGAGGTTGTAAAGGATGTTCACCAACATGCTTAGTACGCTGGGCAAGGCCATGTAAATTATTGCTCGGGAAACGGGCATCTCTTCCAATACGTGGATGTTACGATTCTTCATTATCAATTACTTCTCTGAGAAAACACGGTTTATTAAATGCTTTATTTTGTCAATGCCGGAGCTTTGCCACTCCGCGAAGTTGCCTCCTGCCGGTTTCAGGCCGCGTTCTCCGAGCAATACTCCATCCCACAGGGACTTGCGTCCTCTGGCCCTCATTTGCAACCGGACGTCAAACTGGGGTCTTCCTTAGGTCAACCTTATAATTTATAAGGATGACCTA
>DFUX01000086.1 GCA_002379855.1 Cloacimonetes bacterium UBA4175
CGGGGCTTGGCGTATGCTCTGGCAATATACACCTTCAACCTCCTGTGGTAGTAATAGATAAGTCCATCGCAGTGTCCGCTGTAGCTGAGTACTGGTTGATTGTAATTCACCTTCATGGTGTCCTCCTCGTTTTGCTTTGAGGGGCCGCGCTTGCGGGTCATCATCCTTAGGTCATCCCTCATCAGGTTAAGGATGACTGCCGGAAGACCCCCGGCAAGCCAGGTTTTGCAAATGAGACCCATCCCCCTCTATAATATATAGGTGCTACGATTAGGATGTGGAAAAGTGAGATAATCACGTGGTGAGGTGGTGACGTGTTGTCGTGGTGATGGTGGAAAGGTGTCCGCCTTTTTGAAGCTTACGCGGACTTTTCCAAAAGACTGGATCCCGGCTCAAACCACCCCAGAGGGGCCCAGTCTGCCCGGGATGACCCGGTAACTAACTTTAGCGGCATCGTTTCCGGGCTTAGCGCTCAGTTATCACAGTGCCGGATACGATCCTCAATGAATGGGCACATTCACCTGGGATGGCCCCAGAATCTGACCCAGATAGTCGGTGCTGTCCTGCACGGCTTTGGCGGATGAGTCTTTGCTTTTGGCGGGCGTGCTTTTCCCGCCTTCCAGAGAGCGGGAAATATCCAACATCTTGAGCCGCAGCGAATCAGGCTTGACTTCCTCCCGAACCGGCTGCGCCACCACGGTGGTGTCGGCCGCCGAACGCTTGAACAGCTCCGGAGTCTTGAGCCAGCCGTGGCTGTAGGCATACCACAGGCAGAGGCTCAGGATCACCACAAAGATGATGATGCCCACAGTCCACAGGAAATTGGTGGAAAGCATGATCTTCTTCTGTTTGAGGTTGTCGGATGGAAGGCGGAGAGGAGTGTCACTGCCAGGCATGGAGCGGGAAAAAGCATTCATCACAGCCTCGACATCACCCCCCAGATAGCGGGTGTAGTTGAACAGCAGGGCTTTCACCATGCCGCGCGGCCCCAGCAGCAGAAACTCATTTGCTTCCAGTAGTTTGATCTGCTCCTCGCGGACGCGGGTGTCCTCGAAGATGCGCTGATAATCCCGGCCTTGCTCTTCCCTCAGCTTGCGCAGATACGCGCCTATATCTTCCATCTGTAAACTCCGTTAAAGACTGTTTCCACCTCTCCCGCCAGGGTGTAGGAACCATCCTCGAGGACGTCTATCAGAACCGTTCCGCCCGGCATGGTCACGGTGACCGGAGCGGCCAGCTGTCCCTTGTGGCATCCGCAAAAGACGCTCGCCACCGCGCCCGTCCCACAGGCCAGAGTCGGACCGGCTCCGTTTTCCCAGATGTTCATCAGGATTTCCTGCCGGGAAATCACCTCCACAAACTGGGAATTGACCCCGCGGTCGTAAGGATGGTTTTTTTCGATAGCTTCGCCATGGACGAGGTGTTGATCCTGCAGATCGTCCCAAAAAGTCACATAGTGCAGATTTCCCACATCCACCAGGCAGCCCCGCAAACCATTCAGGGATGCCTCCTCGTTCAGCATCCGGGGCTGTCCCAGATTCACACAGACCCGATCGCCGGCAGGAGTGCTTTCCAGACGGGCGGTCTTGAGGCCGGAATCGGTATTCAAGGTAAGCTCCGTTTTATCCAGAAGGGAACCCAAAAGCTGCGCGCAGCAACGCAGGGCGGAGCCACACATCGCGGCCCGGGAACCGTCCGAATTATAGATCAGCATGCGGGCGTCGGCCTCGCTATCATCCAGCAACGCGACCAGACCGTCCGCGCCGATGCCGAAGGCGGGTTCGCACACATCTTCAGCCAGCTCGTCCAGCGGATACTTGACCTCTGTCTGCCCCAGAAGGTTGAGGATGACAAAGTCGTTGCCCTGCGCCTGCATCTTGGTGAACGGAATCAGCATAGGCGCTCCTCCATCATTTGGTTGAAGCTATACAATCCTTTGCGGCCGGCTATCCACTTGGCGGCTTCCAAAGCCCCCTGGGCGAAGCAGGCACGGGATCGCACCCGGTGGATCAGTTCGACTGTGTCCGAAAGGCTGTCGAAACCGACCGTGTGGGTGCCGGGGATGCTTCCCGCGCGCACGCTGGCAAAGTGCAGTTCGTCCGGTTCAATGCGTCTGTCGAGCTTGTCATAGACGGCTTTTGTCTTGCGGGAGCTTTGGCTCAGGATGGTCTGCGCCAGTTGGATGGCGGTTCCGGAGGGGCTGTCCGCCTTTTGGTTGTGGTGCAGTTCAAAGCCATAGATGTCATATTGGGGAAACTTGTCGCAGAGCGCGGTGGCGAACTGGGTTACGCGGTTGAAGATGTTCATTCCGATGGAGAAGTTCGCTCCCCAGAGGATGCCAATGCCGTTGTCTTCAGCCATGGCGCGCACCTCGTCCAGATGATCGTTCCAGCCGGTGGTGCCGACCACGATGTCGCGCTTTGCCGCCGCCAGTTTACGGAGGTTATCCAGCACCGCCGAAGGATGGCTGAAATCGATGCAGACCGCTGCTAACTGCTTCCCGTCAATCTCTTTGAGGCAGCCTTCCTGCAGGGGATCGACTATGGATTGAACCCGGCAGCCGTGGCTGGAAGCGAGCTCATGCAGCATCCGCCCCATCTTGCCGTAACCGATCAGGCTGATATCCAGCATCATGCCTCCCTTTTACCTGGAATAGTGGGTGATGAGGGCGGCGACGAACTTCGCCCCGCGGCGCAGTTCTTCTTCCTCGATGTCCTCATCCACGGTATGCACCTTGTTCATGCCGGTGCCGCAGATGATCATGGGAAGCCCCGCGGCGTTGATGATATTGGCGTCGCTGCCGCCTCCGCCGATACTGGTTTTCACTTCCAGGCCAACGCTGTTCAGGGCGGAAATCGCCAGTTGCACCACGGGTTCGGTGTCCGGGATGAAAAAGGAGTTGTATTCGGTATTCATGTCCCAGGTGTAGGCAGCCGCCCCGAAAGGATAATCGTGGCGTTTCACGGCGCTGTCCACGGCACGGCGGATATCCGCGCAGACTTGTTCCAGCTTCGCTTTGTTGTGGCTGCGGGCTTCGCCGGAGATATCCACCTTGTTGGGGACAATGTTGGTGGCGGTGCCTCCCCTGATGATGCCCATGTTGCAGGTGGTTTCGTAGTCGATGCGTCCCAGAGGCATGGCGGCGATGGCTTCGGAGGCCACCCGGATGGCATTGATGCCGTTCTCCGGCTCCACTCCGGCATGGGCTTCCTTGCCCTGGATGGTGATGCGGATCGAGTTCTGCGCCGGCGCGCCCAAGACCAGATCACCCACACGGTGGGCGTCCATCGCGTAGCCAAAGGCGGAACGCAGCTTGCTTTTGTCAAAATGCTTGGCGCCCAGGAGGCCGATCTCTTCCGAGACCGTGAACAGAACCTCGATGGGAGCATGATCCACGCCGCTTTCCAGCGCGGACTTGATACCCATTATGATCTCCGCCACTCCGGATTTGTCGTCCCCGCCCAGGACGGTGCTGCCGTCGGAGCGGATGCGGCCGTTTTCCCGCCTGGGCTTGATGCCTTTGCCGGGCTTCACGGTGTCCAGATGGGCGCAGAAGAGGATGGGTTGTTTGTCGATCCGGCCAGGGATCAGGGCGTGCAGGTTGCCGGCGTTGCCCCCGGTCTTAAGATGGATGGAATCCTCTTCCACCGTGGCTCCCAAGGCTTCCAAATCCGCCTTCACGCGGTCGGCCATGGCGCGTTCGTCTTTGGATTCGCTGTCGATGGCGATCAGTTCCAGAAAATAGTTCACTACATCGTTGCTCATGCTGTGCTCCCAGATGTCAATTATCGTTTGAGTCCAGACTTGAGGCTTTGCTGTTTTTGTCAAAGCAATTTATCCGGCGCGGCCACGAAACTGGGAAAAGGGTTTATGGCAGGCTAAATACAGAGCCTATGTATTAAACAGTTTTCTCCAGCACAACGAAATAATCCCTGCCAAAATCACGCAGCGAATACTTCCATCCTGATAGTCCCGCAAAGAGCGCGTGGAGTTGTTTTTCGTTATATAAGTATAAAGGACATTTGAACTTATAGCGAATCTTGCGTTGCCAGGCTAGGAATCCTTTGGACATCGGAAAACTGAACATTACTTTTTCGGAAGCCACGCGCATGGCTTTTTGGACAACCGGCATGGGATCCTGGATGTAATCCATGAAACCCATCAGAATCACATAGTTATACTTGGTCTCTTCATTCAGCTCGAGAAAATCGACGGTTTCATAACTGCACTGATCGATCACACCCGCTTCCGTGGCTTGCTTTTTGGCAATCTCGAGCATACGCGGGGCAAAGTCCAATCCATGCACATGCTTTAACCCCCGCTTGATGAGCGCAACCATATAGTGTCCGGGCCCACAGCCAACATCCAGAGCGGTTTTATCGTCCCCGGGAACGCATTCTTCCAACACAGCCTCAAAACGCAGGCGCATGGTCTGGCGGAAGTGTTTGTCGATGAAGTTCCAGAAAAAGTTGTCGCGGGAGCCATAGATGGCGTTAAATCCATCGGAGTATCTGTCGAAAAAGCCGGATGTTCTGTTATCTTGAGGCATTGTTATCCTCCTGCAGTTTGATTTGACGCAGGTATTCACCACAATTGATGAATTCACTCAGTTTCAGGATCGCGCGCAGTTTACTTTCCACGGTTTTCAGATTCACGTAACTGCGGAAGTAATTCAAGGGATTCATTTTGAAGCGCGGATGCGAGGGGTCGATTTCACGGGGGTGGATGTAATACAAAACGCTCCGCTGCGCGCGCTGGAGTCTCTTTGTCATGCTGACAATCATCCATTTGGGAAACAGACGCAGATAGCCTCCCCCAAAAAAGCAGATGTTTTTGCCGAAAACCGGCGCCACGGTGATTGGGAACTCGAATATCCTGCCTTGTGAGGTAGTTACCCAATGCGGATCGAATTGATCGGTCTTTATCCCTCCTTCAAAACGGGCGGCGGGAAACACGGAAGAATCGTATGAATAGCCTTTTTCAACAAGCTTTTCAAAGAACCAGGGAGAGCTGTCCGTGTAGGAAAAACCGGGGCTGCGAAAACCCAACACCTCCATCCCGCAGATATCTTCCAAAAGCTTCTTGCTCGTCTCCAAATCCTGGGCGAATTCTTCGGGAGCCATTTCAAATACATGCTTGTGATTCATCCCGTGAGAGGCGACTTCATGGCCGCGGCGAGCTATTTCCCTGACCAGATCAGGATGCCTCCGCGCGACGTAACCGAGGACGAAGCAGGTGGACTTCACTTTGTGTTCATCCAGTATATCCAGAAGGACTTGGGTGTTTTTCTCAACGCGGGTCGGCAACGCGTCCCACTGCGCCAGTTTCGGGACATGCTCTCCCTCCACGGTATGGAAATAATCTTCCACGTCTATTGTAAAATGTGCTTGCATTTCAGCTCCTTACGGGGAACGGCATTGATACTTGTCCTTCTCCGTATTTTACAGCACGCCAAAGTGATCGCAACCGCAACTGCCATGTTGAGACGCTTTGGCGATCCGTCTTGGATATAGCCATACAGATTTGTGTCAATGTTTTTTTCGGTGGTATGATGTTATGCCCGGTGATGGAGTATGGGCGGCTGCTTGTTTCTGGTTCACGCAGATAGACGCGGATTATTTAAGGGCTGCCGAAGTC
>DFUX01000096.1:0-12537 GCA_002379855.1 Cloacimonetes bacterium UBA4175
TACTATGTAACGGCGGTGGTAGCGAACTGATACCATATCGCTTACAGTGAATCGATATTACACGTTTAACAAAGGCGTATGCTGGTATTGGTCTGCCACGATCAGCCGTATCTCACTGCGGATAGATTGCAGATAACTGCTCATCGTTTCCCAGGCCAGGTCGGGTTTATTGTTGGTTTCGCTCAAATGAGCCAGCACCAGGTTTTCCAACCCATGATGCAAGACCTGGCTCACCACACCCACAGCCTGCACATTGGACAGGTGCCCCTTGATGCTTTTGATCCTCTGTTTCAAAGCCCAGTCGTAAGGCCCGTTCATGAGCATCTGCTCGTCGTGGTTGCTTTCTAAAACGAGGGTGGTGCAATGGGATAACTGCTTGACAGACAGAGCTGAAGGATAGCCCAAATCGGTCGCTACGCCCAGTTTCCTTTCCCCTTCGTTTTTGATCCTGAATGTAAAGTTACAACTGTCGGCCGCGTCGTGGGATGAGGCAAAAGGATGGATAAGCAGGTCCGCGACGCTAAAGCTGTCCCCAGTCTCAAAAAATCGTACCGGTTCTGCCAGTCTGCCAATCCTTTCGGCACAGCGCTCGTAAGTGTCCAGATTCGCGTAGATGGGTATCTTGAGCAGGCGGGAGATGGCGCCCACCCCCCGGGTATGGTCAGAATGCTCATGGCTGATGATGATCGCCTTGATTTCGGAACGGCTTACACGCAGGTTGTCCAGAGCGTTAAAAATGGATTTGGCGGACACGCCGGAGTCGAGCAATACCGCCGCTTCAGAACTGCGCACCAGTATCGCGTTACCCTTTGATCCGCTGGCCAATACTGAGGTTTGGAACATCGATTAGATTTTCGTGACGTGATAGTAGCGGTTGTTCAGCTTGTCATATTCGGTCCAAACGGCGTCTGGGGCGGCGGATTCCAGCAACTGTGCCACACCCTTGCTCTGTGCATCCAGATTATCGCAGAGGTGGAGTACCAGGGCTTCAAGGGTCTGCGGCAGACGCACTGATGCTTTCTCATATTCGCCATGATGCGCGAGTATCAGATGCCGCAGGTTGAGCAAAACTTCCTCTGGAAAACCCGTTATCTCTTTGGCACGTTCACAGATATACTGGTCGGAAAGGCTCAAATGGCCAACCAGTCTTCCGACATCGGTAAACTCGATCGCCGCTTGGGAAGAATACTCCCACACCTTACCCAGATCGTGCAGCAGCGCTCCGGTTATCAAAAGGTCATAATTTACCGGATACATTACGGAGACAAAGTCGCAGATGGTTGCCACCGCCACTGTGTGTTCCATAAGGCCATGCAGGTAGTTGTGATGCCAGGTTTTTGCCCCTGGCGCATTGTAAAACCGCCCGAACAGCTCTTTGTCGCCGAAGATATTCTCCAGGAGCTTGTGCAGAAACGTGTTCTCCACCTTGTCCACAAAAGCGAAGATTTTTTCAGCCAGCATCTCGGGATCATGTTGGCTCACCACCAGAAACTCCTCGATATTGTATTCTGAATGGTCTGCAAAACGAATCCTGGAGATGTTCAGTTGCGTTTGGCCTTTATAGCTGGTAACTGTGGCTCTGACCTTAACAACGTCTCCTTCGGAAAAGTTATCCGCCTCTTTTTGGGCGTCTTTCCAGATGTAGGCGTTCAGATTGCCGCTGTTGTCCTGTAACCTCAAGCGGAGGAAATAATCATTTTTACCCTCGCGCAGTTCTTTCTCGCTAACCAGATAAAAACTGGTGATCTCTTTACCGAGCAATTCCCGCAGTTCAGATACTTTTGTGTTCAGTTCCATGTCCTCTATTTAATCACTATTATTTTGTTTACGCTGTTTTGTTTGCGTCCCTGCCTGTCTGTATAGCCCGTTCTGAGCAGATAGACACCGGAGGCTGGGAAATTGGAAGCGTTGAGTGTGTATTCCTTTTGGCTATCTGCCAAATTCATTACGCATTGGCCTCTGAGATTGTAAACCTTTATCCCATCCAGAGCGTGGCCGCCCCGCATGCTGATCTTCATTTCCGATCCGGTTCTGAGCGGATTGGAGCTGATCAGCAGCCGGGGAGCGCCTGGCAGTTCTTCATCCACCGATACGATATTGTCAAAATCCGCCCAGTCTGAGTATATAATTCTGTGCCCATCAGCTAATTGCAGCCAATAGTAAACACGGTAATCCTGTGCCAGTTCCGCAAGGCTCAGGTTATTCATGGGGACATTAAAGCTATGCGACAAATCCTGCCCCGCAAGCAGGGTTCCGCCCAGCGGTTCTGCGTGCAACAGCCATCTCTGCAACACAAACCGCTGTTTGCCAGCCAGATCGACCTTCCGGAACAAGCCTGCGAAGAGCTTTGAGCTGGTTACCAGATTGTATTCTGTGGGTGAATTGTAGAGTATGGTCTGTTCATTGCGCAGTGTGATCTCTCCATTCAACTGGTCGCTTATCAGCAGGTAGTTGAACTCGCAATTTGACGATGATACAAAGGTACGCTCTGCGAGAACCTGATCCGCCAGGAAAGCATATTGGCTCTGATAGTTGGTGTTGTAACCGTTTATCTGGTGGTCGCCATTCAACACAGTCCGCGGCAACGAATTGAAGCCATACCAATTAAAGCGGAGTTGTGACGCTACATTGGAGAGAGAATCGTTCAGGTTGGGGAAATAGTTTAGTTGTTCCAAGCCCTGCAAGTCAAGCTGGTCTTGAGCTCCCAATATGGCTGCGAGGCTTGTGTTGGAAAGGAAATTCTCCACCAGATGGCAGGGGTAAGGTTCCGCAAAACTGAATCTGTGGATGATCCGTGTGTTGTTGAATTGCGGATCGTCGCTCAGGCTTGGGCTGTTCAGGTTTGCCCGCAGCTTTAGCTGTAGGGGATACTCGGGCAGAGTGATCTGATGCTCTTCTGATCCGGCACTTGAGGAATTGTAAATAAATATGGAGCGAGGCTGGATCGTCCCCCCTATCTGGATGGGATCAAAGAAGGAATACCCGGCACTGGGAGAATATAGATTGAGATTCACCACGGCATCTGATACCGGCTGATCAGAGTGGTTATAGATGGTGAATGCGGGGAAAACCGTCTGATTGGGCGACAGCTCTCCCTCCAAGTCGAATTGGACAAGCTCCAGGTCAGGACTGCCAAGCACAAATTCCCCGCCGACACCAAACAGCAATTCCGCGCCGAAACCCGCAGCCGCAAAGCTTTGGTAATAAGGCTCAATGGCGTTGGTGTTCCAGTAATAACTATGAGTGCCGGAACCGGATGAAGCGCTTACAAAGCGATTGCTAAAATTGGTGGGGTAGCGAACCCTGAGCCAAAGCGCTTCCGCTTGAACCACCTGGGGAAAGACCAATACCAGGTAGTTGTTTTGGGCAAGAGTGCTGGTGCCAGTGATCCTGCTACCCAAGATCCCGTCAGCGTCGCTGTACAGGTCCACCGTAATGGAATCTCCGGTTTGAGGCAGGTAGATAAAGGCTTTATTGACAGAGAATTCACAGATATCGAGATTGGGATATACTGATTTGAAATCGAATCGCACAGCCCATACATCTGATCCGTAGAAATGGTAGTCATCACTGTTGTTATGATAGTGAAATTCGTATTCGCGATGGGGTGCATCCATAACGCTTTCGCCGTTTGCGGGCAAACACACCAGCGCCAGGCAATTGCCACAGATCAGAACAAACAGGATAATAAGATTCCGCTTCATGTTGCCTCGTTGAGCATAGCTCTTACCTGCTTTAAATCGCCTTCCATTGCAGCAACAAGCTCCGCCTGACTTTGAAACATCCTCTCCTCCCTGAGATATCTGAGCAGTTTGATGGCAAGAGGACTGCCATAGATTTGATCTGAGAAGTCCAGTAAATATGTCTCGATAATGGTCTTGTCGTCATTTCGCAAGGTTGGGCTGACACCTATATTTGTCAATCCAAAAAACTCACCCTGCCTGATCTGGACTTTGCTGAGATACACTCCGGAGCGAGGCACCAGTTGATGTGGGTCTGCTAATTCCATATTTGCGGTGGGAAAACCAAGAGCGCGCCCCCTTCCATACCCACGCACCACTTTTCCCAACAATGTATAAGGACGGCCCAACAGGCTGTTGGCTTCTTGCAGATTGCCCTCGTGGAGCAATTCGCGGATGCGGGAACTGCTCACCGGAACACCTTCATGCTCAACCGGTTCGATGTATTCCAAGTTATAGCCATACTGCCCAGACCACCTGGCCAGAAACTCATGATCACCCTCCCGGTTATGGCCAAAATGGGAATCGTAGCCAACCACTATGACCCTGGGCTTGAATTCCGGAATCAAGTATTCCTCAAGGAACTCTTTGGCGGTAAGTTGGGCAAAGCGTTTGTCAAAGTGGATAAACTCCACCTTATCCACTCCGAGGGTGGTCAGAAGATACTGTTTCTCTTCCCTCGGGGTGAGTGTTTCAGGCTGGGCTTCGGGGTTCAGTATATATGCCGGATGTGAATCGAAAGTAAGGACCACCGAACGATAGCCTTGCTGTTTGGCCAGATCAACCAAACGCTGCAAAATCCTCTGATGACCCAGATGCACGCCGTCGAAGTTGCCGATGCTCAATACACTACACATTATCTACTGCTTCAGATTTATCTTTGGAGACAGTATATCAGACTGTCTTTGGGCCACACCACGCACAACTCCGTCGCTTCCAAAGAGCATTATCTCGGAGTTGTCGGGACCAGCCATTACCACTGACCGGCCATTTCTTAACATAGCCAATTCGTCTTCACTTGGTAAATATGCCTCATAATTAGCCAGCAGTTTTGTGGCAGGATACAGAACTCCGCTCCAGTTATCCGGGCTAAGATCATCAAGGGCGATTGCTTCCTCCAAGGCGACACCGCCTATGGCGGTCCTGCAGAGACTGACCGTATGGGCTACAGATCCGGCAACGCTTGCGATAAACTCTCCCAGACTTCTGATGTACGTCCCCTTGGACACAGTACAGCCAAAGCTTAAAAATGGAGCCCTGTACTCAAATATCTTAAAACAAGAAATATGGGTTGGCCTTTTGGCAAGCTTTAGGCTCACACCCTGGCGGGCCAACGCATAGGCTGGTTTTCCCTGAATTTTGACAGCCGAATATGCCGGAACTTCCAACTCGGTTAGAGCCAGCACTTCCCTGGTGACTGCTTCCACATCTATGTGTTCAGGAATAGAAGCAGATTTCCCGGTCACTTTGCCTTCCCTATCTCCTGTATCGGTCTTTTCCCCAAACTTAATGGTGGCAATATAACTTTTATCGCAGGCTTCAATATAGCGGCAAAGCCGGGTGTAGGGTCCCAGAGCGCAGATCAGCAGTCCGGTGGCAAGCGGGTCGAGGGTGCCACTGTGACCGATCTGCCTGATGCCTGTTTTTCTCCTCAGAGAGCGTATCGCATCGAATGATGTGATCCCTTCTGGCTTGTTTACAAGGACAAACCCTCTATCTGGCTGAGTCATATTGACGCAATGCTTCTTCCAGGGTAGCCAGAAGTTCTTTTTCGAGCCTGGCCAAATCTCCTTTCAGATTTGCGCCAGAAGCTTGTTTGTGACCCCCGCCGCCATAAGCCACTGCTATTCTGTTGACATCCAGAACAGGTGAGCGCAAGCTCAACTTGAAGGATCCCTCCGCATCTTCCCGCAGATAGGCGATCACATCCACTCCCTTCACACCTTGGACCCAACGAGTCACGCTCATGATCGAATCGGGCTTGATCATATTTCTTTGTTGCATTTCCAGAGTGCTGTGCATGATCAGAATTCGATCCGAGTGGTATAGCCTGATGCCAGCCAGAGTCTCGCCCACGTATCTCATTTCATATGGTGAGTGATTGAGAAAGTATTTGCGGTGCAGATCATGGGCATCCACACCCATGGAAGTCAGTTCCGAAGCCAGCAAGAAAGTTTCCGCGTTGGTGTTTGAGTTCGTAAAATTGTTGGTATCGTTGAGGATAGTGGTATAGAAGCACTTACAGATGTGGATTCTGGTATCTTCAGGCAATTCTGCCAAATCATCTTTGTACATGCGAAACAGAATGGCACCTGCAGAGACACTGTCGATATCCACATGGCTATAATCAGCCTCGATTACTCCATTTTCTGGCACATGGTGATCTATCACAATCACCTGCCTGGCCTGTCTGAGCATTTCCTCGCGCTCGCCTACCCGGCTGTAGCTATTACAATCCAGAACCAACAGCAAATCATAGACCATTCCGGAAGCATACCTGACAAGGTTGGCATCTGCCATTAAAAATGAAAAACGCTCCAAGTTAGTGTCATCAATTACTATCTCGCTGGCTATGCTTTTTGCCTTGAACAGTGCTTGCAAACCCAAAGCGGCGCAGAATCCATCTCCATCAGGTGCAATATGGGTTGTTATACCAATCCTGCCACCTTTCAGCAAACGATTGCTGATGGCTTCTTTAAGCTTACCTGTATCTTTCATGTTCTTGATATTGTATATGTTTCTTTTTAATTAGCAGCCTGATCCAGCTACTGGGCATCTGCGAACCAAATCCCGGATTATGAATGTGGGCAAATACCTATTTATCTTCGTCTTCGTCCTCGTCCTCTTGGTCATCCTCTTCTTCATCATCCAACAGGTCGTCGTAGAGATCTTCATCCTCATCAAGATCGTAATACTCATCATCATCGAGATAATCATCCAGATCTATATCGGGATCATAAGCGTCTTCGTCATTATAATTGTCTTTGATTCTGGCTAACAGCTTGTCAACTTTTTCCGCTCTGTCTTCTGTATCGTCGTAGAAGAATGTAAGCTCGGGAATTGTCCTCATAATATGAGCTCCTGCAATTTGTTTTTTAAAATAGCCTGATGTCTTTATCAACTGCTCCCTGATCTCCTCATGAGATGCGGGATTCATATAATGGGAAAAATAGACCTTTGCGTATCTGAGATCCTTGGAAAGAACCACGTCAGTAATGGTAACCCAATCCAGCTTGGGATCCCGCAGTTTTTGACTGAGCGTGATATTGAAGAGCTTTTTGAGTTCCTCTTGTAAGCGTGGTATGCGGAAAGATTTCATTAGAGTTTCTTGGCTACCTCTTCAAGGATGTAACATTCCAGCACATCGCCTTCCTTGATATCGGTAAAGTTTTTCAAAGACAATCCGCATTCGGTGCCTGCCCTGGCTTCCGTAACATCGTTGGCATAGTGCTTGAGAGTGGCAAGTTCGTCCTCAACCACCTGCACATCGTTGCGGAAAAGCCTGACCTTGCAATTACTGCGAATCACTCCACGATCCACCTGACAGCCCGCGACGGTTCCCACCTTCTTGATCTTGAATACCTGCTTGATCGTGGCTGCGCCGATGCTAACTTCCTCGATATCCGGTGTGAGCATGCCTTCCAGAGACTTGTGAATATCTTCGATAGCGTCATAGATCACCTGGTAGATCTTGATCTCCACGCCTTCTTCCTCGGCCAGTTTTCTTGCCTGCTGGTTGGCGCGCACATGGAAACCTATGATGATTGCGTCGGAAGCGGAGGCCAGGCTGACATCAGCCTCGTTGATTCCACCCACACTTTTGTGGATGATCTCCACCCTTACTTCCTGATTGTTTATCTTTTGAAATGAGTCTGCCAAAGCTTCGCAAGATCCGTCAGTGTCGGTCTTGAGAATAATCTTCAACTCGAGAACCTGCTCGTCCTTGATACGGGCAAAGATGTTTTGCAGACTGGATTTGTTTTGGAATTTCTCGCGCTCCATGCGGATCAGGGTGCGTTCAGAGCTGATATTGCGAGCGGTTTTTTCACTGTCCACCTGGTTCAGGAAGTCGCCTGCCTTGGGGGTGTCGTTCAGCCCGTAAATTCTGCCCACGTCAGAGGGATTGAGAGATTTGAGCTCATTGCCGCGCTCATCCTCTATCTTGCGGATCCTGCCATGTACTGCCCCACACACGATGATATCACCTTTACCGATGGTACCTTCCTGCATCAGGATGGTGGCAACAGAACCCATGCGGGTATCTTTTTCCGACTCAATTACAACACCCGAGCCTGGAACCTTACGTTTGGCTTTCAGTTCCATAATCTCAGCGGTTAGCAATATAATCTCGATCAGATTCAGGATTCCTTCACCTGTAACCACGGAGGTTTTACACCAGGGCACCTCTCCTCCGTATTGCTCCAAAAGCACTCCATATTCCAGAAGTTGCGCCACCACACGATCCACGTTGGCGTCAGGCAGATCGACCTTGTTGATTGCGACTATGATCTGCACTCCAGCCGCCTTGGCGTGGTCAATGGCTTCCTTGGTTTGAGGTTTTAGACCTTCATTGGCAGCAACCACGATTACCGCGATATCTGTCACGTTGGCTCCCCTTGACCGCATAGCTGTGAAGGCTTCATGGCCGGGGGTATCCAAAAACGTTATCTTATGTTTGTTTATCTCGATTTGATAAGCGCCGATATGTTGAGTTATTCCGCCTGATTCTCCTGCCACAACATTGGTGTTGCGAATATAGTCCAAAACAGACGTTTTACCATGATCAACGTGCCCCATGATGGTCACCACCGGCGGCCGGGGTTCCTCTTCGACATCCTGATATTGCTCTTTTTCCAGATCAATCAGTTCCACACCAAACTCATCTTCAAAGCGGAATTCCACCTTGAACTCGTCGCAAATCATCTCAAGAGAGTCGCGATCCAGCCTCTGGTTCATTGTCACCAACTGACCCATCATAAAGAACTTGGAGATGATTTCTGCCGGGCTCACATTGATGATCTTGGCCAATTCACTCACAGATGTAAACTCGCGGATCACAACTTCCGTGGAACCGATATCTTCCACCTGTTGCGCCTCACGATGGTATTTCTTGCGCTTGGGTGTTTTCTGCAAGGTTTTGCGGATACTGCGCGTTATAGCGGCATCGTCTTCAACATGCAGGACAGACTTTTGCCTTGGCCTTTTGCTGCTGTCAACCTTTGCTTTGATGTGCTTGCTCTTTTCGCCCAGTTCATCGTGGCTAATCTTGGCTTTACCAAATTTCTTGCTCTCGGTTTCCTTACCCATATCCAGGGAGATCGGTTCGATTGTGGGCGGAAGTTCAGGAGCCCCAGTTCTTTTCCGGGAATCTTCAGATCTGCGTCTTGTATCCGGTCTGGCAGTGCCGGCAGACCTTTGAGTTTCCTGACCGGGCTTGCCGCGGGATGTTTCGCGGGGCCTTCTTTTTACCACTGGAGTTGCTTGTGTGTAAGGAACTATTATGCGGTTGGGAGGTCTCACTTTTTTGACTGGTTCAGGCGCTGGCTCAGCTGGTGGAGCTTCTTCGGCGGCTGCTTCAACGACCGGTTCTGCCTCAACCTCTTTTCCCTCAGCTTCAGTTTGTTTTTTGGCTTTACCTTTCGCTTTCGCTTTCGCTTTTGGCTCCGGCTTTGCTTTCTCGGGTTCCGGGGTCTTGGTCTCTTCTGCTGCTTCCGCTCTGGCTTTGGCTTCCAATTCTTCCTCGGCCTGCTCGGTTTTTGCCGCCTGTCGCATCTCATGGAGGCGTTTACGTTCTTTCTCAGCCTTCTTTTCGATGTCCATCTGCTCATTGTATTTCATCCGGATCTTGTCTGCAACTTCAACATCGATCAGACTCATATGGCTCTTGGTCATCACACCCATATCGGTGAGATGTTTTCTCAATGCCATGGTGCTGATCTTCAATTCCTTGGCAAGTTCATGTACTCGTATCTGCACTATTGTTCCTCCACGCTTAGCCGGCAGCGTAATACTCCAGCATCTTGTCCGCAAATTGCCTGTCCCCGACCCCAAACACAGCAGTCAGAGGCAGGCCAAGAGCGGCGCTGTATCCGGCTTGTAAACCAAGCCTGATCACTTGTATCTTGCCGCCATAATCTTTTGTGGCGTTGTTAATTCTATTGAAAGTCCGTTCCGAGGCATCCTCGGCTATCACCACCAGATGCACTTTGTGAGAGTATATGCCTCTCAGGCAGGCATCAGTTCCGCTAACCAGTTTACCTGCCTTTCGGGCAAATTGCATCAGGTTCATGATCTTTTCCGCATAGGAATGGTTTGCGTTCATCGCTTCTCCTTCCCAATCGCAGCCGCGGCTGCCGAAAAGACCGGTTTATGATTGCTTATGGCGAATCTTCGCTTCAATTGCTGCCGTTCCCATTTGTCAAGTCCTATCAGGCATTGCCGGGAATGACAGACGTAATACTTGCGTTTTTGCAGCCGGCGCCTGAGATCGAAGACGATCCCCTGGGAAAGCAAGATGAAGCTTAGCAGGCTGTCCTGCTCTTTTCTGCTTCTGCAAACCACACATGTTCGCTGTGGCTTATGGCCCATGCTGCTGTTTTTATTAGGCATCAGAAATACTTTGCCGCTTCCTTAAGGCGTTCCGCTGTTTTTTGGCCCAAACCTTCCAGATTGCAGAGTTCATCAACTGAAGCCGCAAATATATCCTGCACAGAGGTGTAGCCAGCCTGCCGCAAGACCTCGGCGATCTTGGCGGTCACACCGTCCAGGTCTGTTACGTGGCTCACAGTGCGGCGTTCCTTGGCCATTTTCTCTTCAAACTCTTCCATGGTAAAAATGTCTATCTTCATGCCCGTTAATTTGGCGGCCAATTTTACATTTTTACCCTGTTTGCCAATGGCAACCACTTTGTCCTGTTCGCTCACAATCACGCTGGCTGCGCGGTTGCGCTCGATGATCACCCTTTGGATGTTCTCAATACCCAGCGCCTGCGCTATCATCCGCTCAGGATCCTCATCATGCACCACTATATCGATCTGTTCGCCATGCAGTTCACGCCTGATGCTGTCGATCTTGGTGCCTTTGGGCCCGATGCAGATGGCAACCGGATCCAGCTTGGGATCTACTGATTGAAGCTCGACCTTGGTTCGGATACCCGGTTCGCGGACTATCTTCAGGATCTTGATCTTCCCTTCGTAAATCTCCATGATCTCCGCTTCAAATAGCTTTTTAACGAACTCCGGATTTGTGCGGGAAAGGATTATCGTCACATTCGACTGATGAGTACGGATGTTGACCACATAGGCTTTGATATTGTCCCCCACGCGGTAGAATTCGTTTTCGATCTGCTCATCCGTGGGCAATAAGGCATCGGTGTAGCCAATATCTATTCTGTATCCGCCATTGTCGTCTATGGATTTGATCTTTCCGGTGACAATGGTGTTTTTCTGTTTGTTGAAGTCGTTCTGGATCTTCTCTTCTTCGAGTTGGCGGATTTTGTCCTGGATCGCTTTTTGAGCTATTTTCACCAATTTGGGTTCAAACTCGCTCATGGCCATGGTCTTGGTAATATACTGCCCCAGTTCGGCGTAGCGGTCATGTTCTCTTTTGGCCTCTTCCAGAGACATCTCGCCCAACTTGGTCTCCACTTCCACCACCAGGCATTTGAACCGCGCCTTGATCATACCGGATTGTTCTTCCACAAACACTTCCAGCTCGCTTTCAGGCTCCAGTTTTTTGGCCAGGGTGCCGGTAATAGACTCAACTATGATATCCTGAATCAGATCTTTATCAAGCTGTTTGATAGCGGCAAGCTTCACCACCGCATCCATATAATTCGCGCTCATCCTTCACTCTCTTTCTTTGCCTCTGCCAGATACACTGTCTTGGCCCGGGTGATTGCCTTGAAAGGTATTTCCACCTGATTGCCGCGGTCGTCCAGGGTGATGCTGTCCTGATCCACCACAGTAAGCGTTCCCATGGCCGATTGGCGTGATTCGCCATCATCCCACTGCACTGCAACTTTCTCGTTTATGGCGCTTACGTAATGGCTCTTAAGCTTGAGGGGGCGCTCAATGCCTGGCGAGGAAACTTCCAAAAAATAGCGGTCTGGAATGATGTCCAGCTCTTCCAACTCATCACCCAGAGCACGGCTGAACAGGGCGCATTCATCGATGGTCACACCGCCTACCTTGGTCAGATAGACAGTAATGATCCGGCCTTTGCCGCTCATTTTTTCCTCAATGTCATACACCGCCAGATGCATATCTGAGCAGACGCGCTTGGCAATCTCTTCAATTCGCGCACGGTAATATTCCATGAGTTCTCCCCTTTTCTCACTCGCTTCGCAGAAAAAAAAATAGCTAACTCGCGTAGCTATCTTTCCCGTCTTGCGGCAGTTCTATATCTTTTTGAGGATGGATAGCATAAGCGTTCCAACCCTGTATGTCATTTTCTCAAGCGGCTATTCCGTGTCAAGCTAAATCTCAGGCCACTCTATCTATTGGAGAAAGAGCGTTTGAATCACTTTTTGTGTCGGTACGATTTTACAGAACGCCGTTTGATGTAGTACCCCCCACAAAGAGCATGGACTGCGCATTACTGATCCGTAGTCTGTAATAATTCCACCAAACTGAGTTTTTCACCTTTGCCGATATAAGCCACAAATCCCTTAACTTTTGAACATGGCGCTAAATAAATGTAAGCATTATAGCATTACATTCACTAAAATATATAGCAACATTCTGCATATTCCTTCATAGCTCCGTCCCTTGCTGTTCCTGCGTTTGGTGCCATCATC
>DFUX01000096.1:12747-21455 GCA_002379855.1 Cloacimonetes bacterium UBA4175
GACTGCCGGAAGACCCAGGCCGGAAAGGGTGATGCAAATGAGACCCGCCCCCATAATATATAGGTGCTACGAAAAGGTCGTGGGAAGTTGGAAAGGTAAAATGGTAAAATGGTGAAAAGGTTCCCTGAAACTGAGCAATTCCCTCACCCGCTACCATGTCAGCTTTCCGGTATCCCATCCACTGGTTTAATGGCTTCCCTGATCACCCAGGAGGCCGCGATCATGCCCATGATGGCGGGTATGTAGCTTATGGAGCCGATCGTTTGGCGTTGCCTGCCCCGCTGCAGGATGATCTCATCAGGCGCGGAGTCGTCCGGATCGGTTTTTATCGGTTTTTCGGAGGAATACACGCAGGGGAAGTCGATGGGGAACCCCCGCCGGCGCAGAAACTTGCGCACCCTTTTTGCCAGGGGACAGGCATAGCTTTCCGCCAGCGGAGCGAGGTGTATTTGGGCTGGATCCAAACGGTTGCCCGCCCCCATCACGGAAATGAACCTAAACCCTTGGGTAATCGCGTGTTCGAGCAGTCCGATCTTGGGCCCCAGGCTATCGATGGCGTCGATATAGAAATCCATCCCCTGCAGCAGGCTGCCGCGGTTGCTTGAATCCAGAAATTCCTGACGGGTGTGCACCAAGGCCGAGGGATTGATATCCAGCACCCTTTGCCGCAGAACCTCCGTCTTAGGCAGGCCCAGCGTGCTTTCCAGGGCTATGATCTGCCTGTTCAAATTGGTCTTCCCCACCACATCAAAATCTATGAGCGTAAATTCTCCGATCCCAGCCCGCGCCAGAGCTTCAACCGCGTATGAGCCGACTCCTCCCAGGCCAATCACGCAGACATGCGCGGAACCCAATCTGGATAGCGCCTGAGCGTCCAGAAGGAGTTCGGTGCGGCTGAAACGCGGGTCTTTCAAGATAGTTCCCCAGTTAGTTCCCGGTAGCTCCGCAACTGGGTCTCGGCCAACTCCGCCCCGTCCCGGCCTGAGAGCTTGACGCTGCGCTCGAACACTTCCAGCAGCCTGAGCAAGGGGTTCTTTTCTCCGGGGTGAACGTAATATTGTGTGATGTCAGTCTCGAAGAGGTAACGGCCATGTTCCAGCATCGCATTGAACAGGGCG
This sequence comes from Cloacimonetes bacterium UBA4175, assembly GCA_002379855.1. Classification (GTDB taxonomy): domain Bacteria; phylum Cloacimonadota; class Cloacimonadia; order Cloacimonadales; family Cloacimonadaceae; genus Syntrophosphaera. Next base: position 13,866 of record DFUX01000096.1, read on the forward strand.
GCTTTATCCGCTCTCAGAATCCTGGAACTGACGGTGAACCAGCTATCCAGCCTGGCCAGCAGGCGAAAGCCCTCAACGCTGCCAGCGTAGCCGTGCACCAGGTAGCGCAGAGGATATTGACGCAGAACCTCCCAGGCAAGTTGCTGATGCCCCACAATATGCAGCACCACGGGAAGCCCATATCTCTCCGCCAGATGGAGCTGGTCTTCCAATATCCGGCGTTGGCTGTCGAGGTCTTTGTTATAGCGGTCAAGTCCGATCTCGCCGAGCGCCCAGATCTGGCGGGAAGCACACAAAGCCTCGAGATCATCCAGCGCAAGATTGCAGACCGGAAAATTGGGGTGAATGCCCGCGCTGAACAAGATTCTGGGGTCATTCAAGTTCTGATAGAAGTCAAGCTCCGAACGGCGCAAAGCTGAGGACAAAAAGCGCTTGATCCCCTTGTTCGAGGCTTCCTCCAGCAATCCTGGCAGGGGCATGGTTTCAGCCAGATTGGCAAGATGGCAGTGGGCGTCGATCAGCATTGGAAGCCCTTTTCCCGCAGATAGTCCAGGATCGCGGCGGCCGCGCGCTTGCCAGCCTGCCCGTCAAGTGTGTCGAACATCAATCTGTTAGCCTCTGCCCTTTGCTGGCTCAGAAGGGAAGGATCGCTTAAAAACCTCTCGCAAGCTGGCTCGAGTTCATCAAATCCGCTTATGCGCAGAGAAATCCGCTCCAGGAGTTCGTCGATCTGGGCAAGTGATCTGGCTGCGGGGGGAGTCCTGAAGGTCACCATTCCCTTGTCCAGCGCGCAGCATTCCGCCAGGATGGAGCTTTGATCGCCCACGCAGACATCCGCGCAGAGCATGGCTTTCAGGATATCCACCTGTTTTACCACATTGACGCCCCGCATCCGGTTTAAGGCCTTGCGGTAGGAGGCTGACACCCAGGGATGCAGGGTGACCAGCACATTCCACCTGGGTATGATCTCCCGCAGGCGGGGAAGCCAGATGCCGATGGCGCTCATGCCGCTGCCATCCCATGTGCTTGTGAAAAGCAGGGTCGGCTTGGAGGGGTCGATCCCCCAGAGCTTTTTCTGGGCAAGAAGCTGGGGCTCTGTGATGCTGCCGTCAAAGGCTGGATCGAGCTTGGGAAAGCCCACCGCCTTCCCCACTTTCACCCCAAGCTCGCGGGCAGCCTCCAAGTCGGCACGGCTGCTGAACAGATAAAGGCCGAACCGGTTGTAGTTCTCCGCTTTGGTCATGCGCTTGAAGTGGTAGGGGCCATGCCTCATTCCGATGCTGATTATATTGCGGCAGGGAAACCTGTGCAGAGCATGCCGGCTCATGATCAACGCCTGGGGGAAGCTCAGGGCATTGCGGTTGGGCAGGCCCATGCGCGTCAAAGCCGCCTGGATGGAGCGATCCCCGCTCAGGTAAACAAGCCGCGGCAGGTATCTGGCCACCGGTTCAAAACACAGCAGGTCAATCTCTTCCGGACAATAGAAAGCCAGTGGTATCTGCCTGCCGAGTTTCCCGGCAAGCTTCCAAATAGCTCCATACACTGGCGCGTAGAGCAGTTCTGAGCCGACCATCAGTTTACTTGTCCACGCAGATATTCCGCCAGACCTTCTGCCAGGGTCTGCTCCAGGCTGGAACCGCCCTTGCAGAACTCCCAGGAGCCGGAAACTTGTCTGTAATAGCCTTGGGAACGAACGATGGCGGCGGTTCCGAAATGGGAGGCTTGGAACTCAAAGAGATAGTTATTCCCGCCCTTGTGTCCGATATCCAGGGAAAGAAACGGCGTGTCAAAGCGTTGCGCGATGCTCCGGGCATAGTCCAAAAGCCCAGCAGGCGGCGCCGCTTCAAAGTCAAAGCGTTTTGTTCCGCTGGCTCTGAAATCGCCGCCTTTGGTAAGGCGACGCATCAGATAAAACTTACTTCCTATGGCGATGACCCGATAGTCGCAATCCAGGCCGGAAATGTATTCCTGCAGCAGGAAAGCCGCTCCGGGGCGCATGTATTGCAGCCAGTCGTCCGCGTCCCGCTTGGGCTCGAAGCCGGGATAGCCCGGGTAAGTTCTGCCGCCACGCAGGTATCTGCGCCTCAGGTGATCCAGTTTGACGGTTGGGCTTATTGCTGGCACCAAAGCCTTGATCCTGTCCAGCAGCTCTTGGTGGCCGCGGCAGAGAAAAACACCCCTGGCGTTCGTTCCGGATATGGTCTTGAGCACGATCGGATAGGGCAGGTCAGACGGGATGTCACGCGGATCGCAAAGATACCATGCCCGGGGAGTATCGATGCCCTTGCTCTTCTGGTAGAGCCAGGCATAGCCTTTGTTTTCGTGGCATAGCAGAAGGGGAAGCGAGGGGATGAGGCGGTTGCGCTCCGCCAAAAAATGAAGCTGATCCTTGAGCCAGTCCCGGATGTGGGTCAACTGGCTGAAAGTGTACAGGATATTGCAGTCCCTGGGATTGAAACTGCCGGAAGCCAGGTCGTGCCAGTCCGCGGTATGCACTGTCAGCCCGCAGACCCGCAATTCCTTTATCAGCGTTGGGGTGGAGAGGGAAACCCAGGGCTTGCGGCTCTGGCCATAAAACCCGTTGTATCCGGTGAGCAGATATAGTTCCAAACTCAATCCCCGCCTGCTTTTCTTTTATGCGTCAGTTCAGCCAGCAACAAATACTTGAGAGCCACCTGAATCGCTCCCATTACGCAGATAACCAGGCCCCTCCACCCATCCCTGAAAGCTCCCCGGATGATGAAGTATTGCAAAAACTTGCCCACCGGTCTGAGGGTCAGGTGCCAAAACTTCGTTCTGACTCCGCTATCATACATATCTTCCGCCTGCCATCTCGCGTAGCGCAGCATTTTTTTGAAGTGGGCGGACAGGGAATCTATGGGATCGTGGATCAGATAATAACGGTTGGGCATGTATTTCTTATTGTCCAGCCTGATGGAGGCGTGAACCCTTGCCGGACGCCAATAACGCGTTGCCACACCTGTCATAACCAGGCGTTTCCCTCTGCTACTGAGATAGTCCCTGTGCTTGAGCAGCTTTCCCATAAACAGGGTACGGGTGAGAAATAGATAACCGTCGTAAGTGTCGTCTCCGCTGTTTACTATCTCTATAATCTTATCCCGCAGCACAGGAGGGCAAATCTCATCCGAATCAATAATAAACACCCATTTAGTAAGAACATGGGGCATACCCCAAATGCGCTGTTCACGGGCGTTTGTATAATCATGCTGATAGAGGCGTACATTGGAATAACGGGAAATAACTTCAAGGGTGCCATCGGTACTGAAGGAATCGATCACCACAACATTCTCGCACCAGCTGAGGCTGTCCAGACAGGCGGCAATGGTGCGGATGTTGTTTTGGGTGAGAACGAAAGCGGTCAGATCAAGAGACATGGGCAGAGGCCATTACTTTTTCGTAAAACTCGATTAGCTCACAGATATGATTCTCACATGTTGTCTGAGGCCTGATGTCAATAATCCTTTTTCTAAGGGATGATAAATCCACTTTGCCAAGGGATTCCTTGGTCAGATCCTCTATGGACGGCAAAACCAAGCCTATCTTATTATCGCCTATGAACTTGCTCATGTCTGTATAATATTCAAAGGTAATAGGGGGAACACCGGCAGCGATATAATCTAACAGCTTGTTCCAGAAGCCATATTTCACTTCTTGCTTCCGTTTTGCGCTGACGCTACTGCTGTTCAGGAATGCTATGCCATAATGATACTGGCTGATTTCCCTGATCAGGAGTTTTGCCGGTAGCTTTTCATGCATTACAACACCTCTGACAGCAGCGTACTTCTTGTACTTCTTGTTGCGCATCGGATAGACATGGATCACAAATCCCCTCTCAGTGAGCATTTTAAAGCAATCCAGCATATAGCGGGACAATCTTTTATGTTGGGTTATATGTCCAACATAAACAAGGTGTATCCCGTTCTGGGTGGAGATTTGGTTCTGTAACTCATCTTCACGGGGCAGGAAAGATTTTGAGCTATAATTAGGGAAAACCAGGTTCAGAGGATTAATCTTGTATTTAGTGGCAACCAAATCACGGTAGTTTTCAGTGATATATATCGCGCCATGATTTCTCTCGTTGCAAACCTTCTCATAGTGGCTACGGATGAAGCCGAAGTTTCTCATCTTTTGCGACATGAAGTCGTGCTGATCATATACAACAGGCACTTTAATACCTGACTTCAACAGCTTGGCACACAGCTTATCAGGGTAATTGTGATAGTGCAGAACATCAATCGCTTCAGACTCGCAGAACCTCGCTATCTGCTCAACAGCTTTTGTACTATTGTCTGCAATTCTTGATATCGACTGATAGAATTCATTTCCAAACCCATAAGCCTCCTGTGGGGTTTTCCCCCGATGCAGCAGATGCACGTTCACCCCCATCTGTTGCAAAGCCTCTGCATACTTGATGTTGCGAATGCAGGGCGAACTATCTTGCACAAACAGGACGTTCATCAACCGAAATCCTTTCTATTTCCAACCGCCAACAATCCTGTCATCATAAGCGCCGCAACCTTTCCTGTCCACATATCTGATCGCTATTGCCCATTGCTGAACTGCAGGTTATAAAGATATTGATAGCGCGGACAGGATTCCATCAATTCAGCGTGGGTACCCTGTCCCACGATCCTGCCCTGTTCGATCACCACAATTTTATCTGCTTTGAGGATGGTACTCAGGCGGTGCGCTATCAGGATGACAGTCCTGTTTTGCGTGGCTTCATCGATTGCCTGCTGCACTTTCTGTTCATTCTCAGTATCGAGGGCGCTGGTGGCTTCATCGAAGATCAGAATGGGCGGATCACCTACGATCGCACGCGCGATGCACAGCCGCTGCCGTTGGCCGCCAGAAAGATTTGAGCCCTTGGATTGCAGGATACCGTCGTATTGCCCCGGATACTGCTGGATAAACTCATCTGCGTTGGCGATCTCAGCCGCGCGGCGGAGCTGTTCATCGGAAACAGGTTCAAGGCTGCCATACGCAATGTTATCTCGCAGCGACCTGGTGAACAGCAGGCTGTCTTGCGTAACCACCCCAAAAAGCTTGCGCAAATGGCTCAGCTTGATCTGCCGCAGATCCACCCCATCGATCTTTATCGACCCTTCCTTCACATCGTACATACGATTCAGCAGGTTGGCAAGGGTGGTCTTGCCGCCTCCGCTGGAACCTACCAGGGCAACTTTTTCGCCCTTGTGGATAACCAAATCGAAATCTTGTATCACAGGTTTGCCTGGCTCGTAATAAAAACTCACCTTGGAGAACTCGATACTCTTTTCAAATCCATGTTTCTCAACGGCATCCACAGCGTCCACCACCGTTGGTTCGCGGTTCATTACATCAGATATGCGTTCCAGCGAAACCAGTGCTTTTTTGATCTCGATATATATCTGCGTAAGCGATTTCAGGGGATGCAGCATGGAAAACAGGGCAAAGAGAAAGGCTGTAAAATCTCCCAGGGAAAAGGTGCTGCCGGGACTGAGAATCAATTCCCCCCCCAGGATAATCACCACCACACCCATTGCCACCGTATTCAGTTCTGTGATTGGCACATTGAGGGTTGTATAGTACTGTGCCTTTTTCCATTGGTTCAGATGGGCGTTGTTGATTGCCTTGAAGTTGTGGTATTCGCTTTCTTCCCGGCGGAAGGCCTTGACTATCTTCATGCTGTTCAGTGCTTCTTCCACCGCGGAGAACATATTGGAAAGCTGTGCCTGGATACGTTTGGAATACTTCTTGATCTTCTTGCCCAAAACGCTTACCATGAGCGTGAACAGCGGAACGATTATCACACTGTAGAGAAGGAGCCTGGGATTAAGCAGCAGCGCTATCCGCAGATAAACTGCGATGGAGATGACATCTCTCAGGGCGTCGAGGATGGAGCGGATGAACTGGTCGCTAACGATGTTGACGTCGTTCACCATGCGCACGATGGCGTCACCCACCCGGTGCTGATTGTAAAACTCGAGAGACTGACCCATGTATTTGCTGAACATAAGGTTGCGGACATCTCGTACCGTGTTGCCCCGCAAGCTGATCAAAAGCACCCTGTGGATATAGAAAAAGATGTTTTTGAGAATTATGGTGACCACCACAAAACCGCAAATCACCCAGAGCAAGGCCAGGGAATCGGTGTGCTGCATCAAATCCTTGATGCTCTCCCAAAGGGGGGTAAGGTCGTTGAGGTTCCGAATTGAGAACACTGATCCCGTTTCCGCGAAAAACCCGCCTATTCTTCCCAGAAATTCTTGAATAAACGCACCCGCGTCATGGTATTGCACCGGTACCGGACTCGCCCTGAAAACATAGTCAAACAAGGGGATAACCAGGGTAATACTGATACCGCTGAACAGCGCGTAAAGCAGCATCGCCACCAGCCCCATCAACAGGATGTGCCAATAACGGAACATCATCCGGTAGATTTGGATCAGATTGCTCCATTTTGTCCGGGTAGTGCTTTTGTTTCTCATAACTTCGTGCAATAAAAAAAAGCCAGCGGATGCTGGCAAGAAATTTGTGGCACGCCCTGAGGGATTCGAACCCCCAACCTTCTGATCCGTAGTCAGATGCTCTATCCAATTGAGCCAAGGGCGCACGCAAAAAGCAATGCTTTTCAAACAGCCTCATCTGTCAAGTTCATTTTGAAGCCCCGCCAATGCCATAAACCACTCCTTTAACCACTCTGTCATAGATTTGCCTCCGGTGCTTGCAAAACTGACCGCTCACGAAAAGCTCTTGACTTCCCACCACCCCCATAGTATTTTTGAACCCAATACAAAGGAGGTAACAATGAAACTGAGATATCTTGGCCATTCCGCTTTTGAGCTGCGCAGTGACTCTGGCCACACTGTCCTGATCGACCCCTGGCTGGACGACAATCCCCAGGCCACCGTCAAATCAGATTCAATAAACGCGGATTACATCGTGATCACCCACGCCCATTTTGACCATCTGGGAGACGCGGAGAAAATCGCCAGACGCTGCAACGCGGAGATCATCTGCGTTGTCGAATTGTGCAGCTATTTTGAAAACAAAGGGCTTAAAACTCATCCCCTGCAAATTGGAGGCTCCAAAAGCTTTCCCTTTGGCCGCGTGAAACTAACCATCGCCTGGCATGGCAGCCAGACGCCGGATGGGGCGTATGCCGGGCTTGCGGCGGGAGTATTGCTCTGGATGGATGGCGTCTGCGTTTACCACACGGGCGATACCGGACTGTTTCAGGATATGAAGCTGATCGGCGAACTGCAAAAAGTTGACTATATGCTGGCGCCGATTGGTGACATATACACCATGGGAATCGATGACGCCGTCAAAGCGGCTGAATTAGTCCACCCGGGCATCACCATACCCATGCACTACAACACCTGGCCCATTATCGCGGCCGATCCAGAGGTATTTGCCGCCAGGATCAAGGCTTTGGGACTCAAATGCCTTATCCTGAAACCGGGGGATGAAGTATAAAAATCCCGCTTGGGGCACAATCCACACCCATATCGCTATCATTTTGTGCCACAAGACGATAACCCATCATCCTTAGGTCATCCTTATAAAAGTTAAGGATGACCTAAG
>DFUX01000096.1:21568-48472 GCA_002379855.1 Cloacimonetes bacterium UBA4175
AAGTTAAGGATGACCTAAGGAAGACCCCACCTTGTATTACGGATTCAAAGCAGGCTCGCAGGACAATCAATTGACTATACCGCAATTGATTGTGGTATGCTCTGCCTTCAGCGCGGGAGGCAGATGACAAAGTGCCGGCAAAATCTGCAAAAAACATGATGACAATACAAGCTCCAGCAGTATGCCTGCCGCGGCAAACTGCTGGAGCCAGTACAATTCAGAGTTTATCTCTTTAGAAAAAGAATACTTTTACAAAGATAGCGATTAACAAGGCTGAGTTGATCCACAACCAGATCTTAAGGCGAATCCTGGAACTTTTAATCTCTTCACGGTTGGATTGAACCTTTTTTTCCAGCCTTACGATCAGATGCTCGATCGTATTCAGTTGTTCTCCAGCCTTGTCGAATTTCTTGATCTCGCTGTTGTGACTGCTGTTTCTCCTTACCTGGCGCACCAGTTCATAGGCCAGAGGTATAAAAGCGGGTATAAATTTCTTAAACATTGAACCAGCCATAATCATCCTCCCGATTAAAATTTATAGCCGATGTTGCCGTATATGGTTCCCGGCAAAACCGTGTGAGTGGAATAGGAAAAGTCGATCTTGATGCCTTCAACGTCAAGCCCCACCCCTGCGTTCCAGGTTGCGGGATTGTGGTGGACGCCAAATCTGAGGCTGAGGATTTCCAGCATCTTGGCTTCCACGCCGCCCATAAACTCGGTTTCCTGGCCAAAATCCTTGCGCACTTCAATGCTGGTGGTCACCTGGTCATAGGGCAGGTAGGATACTCCCAGGGACAGTTTGCTGGGCAGGGTGTTTTGATTGTTGTTGCCCATCACGACCTGGCGCAGATTGGTGACGCAAAAACCAAACTTGGTTCTGCCATGCAAGAGGGCGGTAGCTCCCAAATCCACCGCGAAAGCTTCATCGCGCACATCGTCATCGAACTGGAGCAGGTTATAGTTGACCGTGTATCCCACGCTGATCTGGGAATGGATGTCCTTTTGCAGACTGAAGGCGTGGGAAAGGCTCCAAATCTGCTCGCTCATCAGGGTCTCTTCCTCAAAGTCCACGTCGAAGAGCCTTGCTCCCAAAGCCACTGTGCCGAGGTTTTGGGGCAGCTTGATGCCAACCGCGCCAGCCTTGAATTCGGTGAACTCCTGATTGTTGAGTTGGCTGAAGCCGATCATGGCTTCCATGTTCACGTTGGTCAGCCCCGCGGGATTGTAAAAGATCGAATTGACGTCGTCTGCCACACCGGTGTAGGCTCCGCCCATACCGCGAGCCCTGGCGGAAGGATTGTAGTCATCAAATACGGCAAGCAGCAAAGCCGCCTGAAACAGGATGACGGCAAGTATTATTGTTTTCTTCATGGTAGTATCCTTCTTTACTTCAATCCAGGATGGATTTTATCACGATCGGCTGGATCGTGGTCTCTTTTTTGCCAGTGCTTCTTTCGATGAGCTCATAATGGCAGTAGTAAACGCCGATCGGGCAAAGCTTACGGTTGTAATCCCGGCCATCCCAAAGTTCCCTGTTGATGCCGATCAGGTTGCCAATGTTTTTATTCACTGGAGTGGCCACCAGCCTTCCCTGGACGTCGTAGATCCTGATAATGGCTTTGTATCTGTTTATCATCGTGGTAGCCTGGGTGCCATATTCCAGCATGATCTTCTCGTTGAGTTCCGGATTGAAGATATTCTTGGGGCTGCCAGTGGTGGCGTTTAGAATATTCAGCCAGAGAACCTTTTCCTTGATGGGTACCCTGAGGATGCCGTCATTCAGATTGTTGAGCTGGGTAGAGTTGGGCGGGCTAACATAGCAGAACTCCTGCAAATCTATGACAGACTCGCCATAGCTGACAGGCTCGAACTGCAATATGATCAACACCGCGTCGTCCTCTTCAGTAAACAAAGGCTCCCTGGAATTGTAATAGATGGTGATCAGATCGCCGTTCGGGGATACGGTCAGGCTGTCGTCGTCATCCCAAAGGCGGGAGAGGGTGTCCTCGTATTTTATACCCTGGAAAAGCACCTTGGTGGGGTCTATCTTGAAAGAGGCGGTATAGGAAGACACATACCAGTTGAGGTTCACATGGGAGGTCAGCATGGCAACGTCAACCAGCTTGTTCAGTTCAGCTTCCTTGGATTCGATGGTGATGGAAGCATTGACCAAAGCGTCGGTTTTTATCATGTCCGATTGATTGCGGGGATTCACCTTGTAGCCAGCGCTGCTGTGGTAGTCCACAATTCCCTGAATCATATACCACCAGTCGCCCACATTGATATCGCTATTGTTGAAAGCGAAGAGCCCATTGTCTGCCATGGCCGGTACGTTGCTGTCATCCGCAAACTTAAACTGCCCATAATTGTCAACCGTGGATTTGATCTGGACGTTGTTGAACCTGACCAGCACCCCTTCCCATTGCTCAGAATCGGGGCTGTTAAAAGCCATGTCGGCAGTGGAGATGGGCCAGGCAGGGGGCAGGGGATTGCCGCTGGAAAAGATCTCAAAGCTGGAAACATTCGTCAGCTCCGTGAGATTGTAGTATTCATCCACCACGCAGGTAAGCTGCACGTCGTCGCCCACGGAGACAGCGTTGCTGGTGTTGCGGTGATACACATACACCCCGCTCCAGGGGCCTCCGCACGCGTCGCCGATGTAAAAAGCGGAATTGGGTATCACGTGGGTTACGATGGCCCGCACTGTAACCGTCTGCCCATCATAGGTGGAGTTTCCCGCGGCATCGACCGATGACTGGATGTCATACACGGATAATACTTGCTGCGCGGATAAGCCGGCAACCATGATCAGCGCTATCAAAGTCAGAATCAGACTTCTCATTTATAGCTCCTTGGTGTTAATCTCGTTTGGTGGGACTTCTTTAACAGGTGTGCTTTTTAAAAACAGCATGTCGATGATCAACAGGATCATCGCGCAGAAAATGGCACTATCTGCCACATTGAATACTGGCCAACGCTCCAGGCCGAATATATTGGGAAAGTCCACATCGATAAAATCTGTGACAGCTCCGAAGAACAGCCTGTCGATCAGATTGTTGCCAATGGCTCCTCCCAGAACCAGGCCAAAGGCTATAACCTGAATCTTGTTTGTGGCATGACGTAATAAATATAAGACAAACACGACAGCCAGAACCGTGGCGGATACGAAAAACACCCGATTCCAGGCTGGATTGGATAGCGATATACTGAACGCCGCGCCTGTGTTGCGGAGATGGGTGAAGCGGAAAGTGTCTCCGAAGATGTTTTGCAGCACAGGATAGGAATGCCCCTCCAAAGTAAACGCTCTGGTTAGTATCTTGGTAACCTGATCCAGGATGATCACGATCGCCATTATTATAAAAGCCGGATATTTTTTGGGTTTGTCCTTCAAATCACTAATCACCTGTTCTGCTTGCGCTTTTTGTCTTCCAGCTTTTCCTTGCAGGTAATGCAGTGTGTGACGTAGGGGATGATCTCCAGCCGTGCTTCCCCGATCACCTCTCCGCACATTTCGCAGAGTCCATAGGTGCCGTCATAGATTCTTTTGAGGGCATCGTTGAGCTGCCTGATCTTTTCCCGTTCCTGTTCCATCATCATAACGGTATGCTCCATCAGGTTGGTATCCGACCCCTGGTCAGCCTGGTGATAGGCATAGGATGAGAGGTCGCCGCTGCTTTCCTTAGCTCCCTTGCTTTGGTTTTTGTGGGTGTCTTCCAAATAGGCAACGCTTTCTTTAAGCTCTTCCAGAATGATCTTCTCGTAGTGCTTAAGTTTCTCTGCTGATAATGGTTTTGCCGCCATTTATAGCTCCTGTGTATAACACTTTAATTCTGAATATTCCAGATATCTAAGGCTCTCAGTTATGTCAATAAAAATATCCCTTCAGGCCTTTGCCAGCTTACGTAAAAATCCTGCCAGCAACGACCTCAGGTTTTCTGCCGCCAGATTGGCATTCTGCCTGATCTCTTCCTGCGAATGTTCCAAATCGTGAAACAGATTACTGTAATTGGTGACCACAGACAGGGCAAGGACTCTCATTCCTGCGTGCCGGGCTGCTATCACTTCGGGAACAGTGGACATGCCCACCAGGTCAGCCCCCCATCCGGCAAAAGCAGCGCACTCAGCTTTGGTTTCCAGGCTCGGCCCAGTCACCGCGATGTAGGTTCCCTGGGGCAGGTCGATCTTCAGTTCAGCGGCTATCTGCCTGCAAATCTCCAAATACTCTCTGTCATAGACATCGTTCAGGCTGGGAAACCTTTCCCCCAGGGTCTCATCGTTATGCCCGATCAAGGGATTGGTGCCCATGTGGTTGATATGGTCGTTCAACTGGATGATGCTTCCTGGTGCATACTGCTCTCTGAGGCTTCCCGAGGCGTTGGTTACGATCAGCGTGCCCACGCCCAGGCAGGCTATCACCCGCACTGGAAAGACAACCGTGGACATCGGATAGCCTTCGTAAAAGTGGAACCTGCCCTGCAGGCAGAGGATCGGCACTCCTCCCAGTTTTCCCAGTATCAGATTACCTTTGTGGGAAGGCGCGGTGCTACTGGCAAAACCAGGTATCTCAGAATACGGCATTTTGAAGAGGATTTCCAAGTGATCCGCCAGATCGTTCAAACCCGTTCCCAAAATAACCCCCGCCTGGGGAACCAGAGGCAGCCGTTCCCGCAGCCAGGACGCAGTCTGTCGATAATCAGCAGCCATCAGTTTTGTCCTTCGGGCCGGGGATTGTTGCCCGGATTGATCTCATCTTTGATCTGCTTGAATTCCGTATCCAGCAGTTGTTCCGTATCCTTCGTCAACAAAGGATCCTTGCCGATACGGTCCATAAAGGTCTGTAGCTCGGACTTGAATTGCATAAGGAACTGCCGTTTCTGTTCCTTGATCTGCACATACTGATGCTCCAGTGCGGTAAGGTATTGCCTGGCTTCCTGGATTGCCCGTTTCGCCTTCAGTTCCGCTTCATGGATTATGTTTTCCGCTTCCTTGCGGGCATTGGCGATAATGTCGGCTTTTGTTTTCTCGGCAAACACCAGGGTGCGGCTGATAAGCTCTTCACGCCGTTTCAGGTCTTCCACCGCCGAACTGGCCTGGATGGCTTCCTGTTTGACTTCGTGCTGCATCACCTCGCGCCTTTGAATCTCCTTTTCCTGCCTGCGCTGGTAGTCCTCCAGCTCGGTGGCAAGCTGTTCAAGAAATTCACGCACTTCTTTCTTGCTAAATCCAAAAAGAGTTCCGGAAAACTCTTGATGCCTGATATCGGTGGGATACAAGGACATTGTTCCTCCAGTCTATAGTAAACTCAGTAGTAATCTTTTAAGCACTTGCAGGATAAAGAAAGCGATCAGGGGTGAAAGATCCAGCCCCATATCCGGCAATATCCTGCGGATGGGCGCCAGCACAGGTTCCGTGATGCCATAAAGAAAGCGATAGACCTTGTCGCGCGGATCCCGGATAAACCAGCTCAGTATCGCCCTGACAATGATCAGCCAGTAATAGATCTCGATCAGGCGCGCCAGAAACAAGATGAAGATGCTTGCCGGATCCAGCCGCATGCTCAGTCCAACACCTCGTGGCAGTTGCGGCAACGGGCTTCATAGGCTTCCGTGCTTCCCACCAGGATTTGTTCACCCTGGTGCACAGTCCTCTGGGTGCGGTTCGCGGGATTGCCGCATTTCACGCAGATGGCCAGGTTTTTGGTCACATATTCAGCCACGGCAAGCAGTTGGGGCATACTGCCAAAGGGTTTGCCCCTGTAGTCCTGATCGAGCCCGGCCACTATCACGCGCAGCCCCCGGTCGGCAAGGTCGTTGCAGACATCCACAATCGAAGGATCGAAAAACTGGGCTTCGTCGATAGCCACGATTTTTAAATCATCAGCCAGGTGCTGGTAGATCTCGTCAGGCCTGGAGATCGGGATGGATGGCTCCACCATATGCGAGTGAGAAACGATGTTCTTTTCGTCATAACGGTTGTCGATCGCGGGTTTGAAAACCACAAATGCTTGTTTGGCGTATTGCGCCCTGCGGATCCTGCGAATAAGCTCCTCGGTCTTGCCACTGAACATGCTGCCGCATATCACCTCCATCCAGCCTGTTTTTTGGTTAATGATGTTCACGCGATCTCCTTGCTCTGAAAATCTGAAATATCCATAAATGCTCGCATCAGAATTTTGTCAATCCCTAATGCTGTTCCAGAGTATGGAGATGGTAGGCGATAATGCTGGCTGCCATTGCTGCATTCAAAGACTCCATTTGCTCCTCCATGCCAATCCGGACGCTCTCCCGCGCCATCTCCCTGATTTGCCGGGAAAGTCCCCTGGCTTCCGAGCCGATGGCGACCACAAGCCTGCCATACGACGGCCTGAAGTTCTGCAACAGAGTCCCTTCCCTCATCTCAGCACAAACCAACTGCAAACCGGGATCGGACAGCTCCCCCGGCTCGATTATGGCATGCGGCACGCGGTAAACGCTGCCCAAAGAGGCCCGTATCACCTTGGGAGAAGAAACTTCCACGCAACAGGGCGACAGCAGCAAGGCATCCAAACCAAAAGCCGCCGCGCTGCGGAAGATGCTGCCCATATTGCCCGGATCGCTGATCCCATCAAGATAGAAAGCTGTCTTAAAACTCTTTACACCCGCTGCCGGCAGGGCAAACAGTGCCGCCACGGCCTGGGGGTTGTCGCTGTCGCAGATTCTGTGAAAGTCTTCCGCGTCAAGTTGCAGCGCCGGCACTCCAGCCCAGATCGCTTGCTCCGATTCTCCCAGATACTGCTCCAGCGGACGCAGGCCATAGTATTTCAACTGCGACAGAGTCCGCAAACCCTCCACCACCACCAATTGCTCTTCCAGACGGTGTTTCTTTTGCCTGAGCCGTGCCAGTTCTTTCACCCTGTTTTTACTGATTTTTACCACTCATTCAGCTCCTTTCACCAAGGCTTTGTTTTTCAAGAATCTACAGAGTTATCCACATAACGTGTGGATAATCCGTTTACTTTAACATGTTGCTATACAGCAGATTATCAAAGCGGCATTTTGTTCGCCACAAGTTATCCACAGCTTATCCACCAAGACGCAAACCCGTGTTTGTTAATTGATTGTAAACTTTCGTTGCCTGACCTGGCCGCCAGCGTGAAGTTTAACTATATAAACTCCCCTGCCAAGTTTTCTGAACCCCGATTCCGCAGACAGCAGCCAGACACCCTCTCCCGCTTCAGCCTGGAAGAAGCGCCTGCTCAACACCTTCTGTCCCCGCAAATTGTAAAGGCAAAGCTCGACTGACCCCGCCGCGTCCTCCGGCAAATACCATCTGGCGGAAGCAAATGCTTTGTCCCACACTGGGTTGGGCGAAACCAAAAGTTCAAGGGGCAGATCGGGATACACGACATCCACCCACGTGGAATCCGACCTGTTGCCCCACAGATCCACGCTGCAAATTGAGACCTGGCAGGAGTTTTGGACAGGCAAACAGACCCGAAAGCCACTCTGCCAGTATCCCGGCGTGAGCTGCCTTTGCTGGGTTGCCACATTTTGTTCGTAGATGGTCAGCTCATACCAGAGCGAATCAGGGGAATCAGGTTGCACCAGATCCAAAGCCAGCGTTCCCAAAATGAACTCATGCCCCTTGACCTGCGGAGCGGGTGGAGCAACGCCTGGCGGCCCGTAAACCCGGTTGAGCACCGTCAGCCAGCGATATTGGGCAAAATCCAGCCTGGCATAATGCTTCCACCAGGCATCGAAATGCTGGCGCGTGGAGGGAAACCAGACCGCCGCCGAACCCACCTGATGGAGTATGTTCAAACTCCCCGAGGAGACCACGCAAGCAGCCCAACTTTCGGCAAGGGCGTCGCTTCCTCCTCCCCGTCCGGCATAGGAAGCCAGCATCTCGCCCACATCCACGTCGTTGTAGGCTGTGTTCATTTCCCAATAATGCTCTCTTTTGCCCAGCATCTCCGTATAACTGGACAGGGAACCCGAAAAGAAATAATCCCTGAAGGCAGGATAAAAAGCGGCCAGAGCGCTGGTCTTGATGGTTGAGCAGGTCATGGGCAGGGTGAAACCGTGGGGATTCTGGCAACCTCCGGCTTCATAGGATTCCAGATATTTGCCGGTAATCTGTGCCGCGATCTGCTCCGCGGAACCTGACGCAAACAGCGGAATGATGCTCTGATAGGGAAACCCGGCAGCGGGAACTCGCTCTTCCGAGGCAACCACATAGTCCGCTGCGTCCATCACCTCCGCCAGCACTTCCAGGCTTTGCATGGAACAGGCGTCAAAGACCAGGATATCCAATCCCGGCAAACCCGCGAATACTTTCCGCAAGTCACCTTCCGCCACGCTCAACGAGGACTGGGCATCGTAATCCGGGCTTATCCATTTGAAGGACTGGTCTTTGAACCAGTTATCGCCATGCCCCCAGATCACTGCCATTCTGCGTTCCGCGGGGAAGCGCTGGAAACCCCAGGCAAAGAAAGCGTTCAGGGTTTGTGGATCGCCGCTGTTGATCACGCCCAAATCCGCGATGAGCGGAGAGGTGATTTGCGGCGAATTATCCCTGCGGATCTTCCACCTGCTGCCTCCGGGATAGGGTGAACTGGCAGGCAGATCTGTCTGCACAATCAGGTTCAGATTGGCTGGCAAATCCACGGACTCCATATCGTTCACATCCTGGATCACATTCTGCCACAAGTTGTTATCGCCTGCCATGTGGATGAGCACAGTCCACTGCTCAGCGCACAAGGGGACCAGCAGCGTGGTCCCCAATAGCAGGATTAACAGTCTGTATGCCACTTTTAATAAATGGTATGGGATCAGTAGTTGTATTCCAGAGCCTCTTCCTGGCCTTTCAGAACGCGCAGGCCGCCCTGGGACAGGGCTTCCATTTCCTTTTCGCCGGGGAAGAGGTGCAGGGGCGCGATAAACTCCACCCTGGCTCTGATCTGATCCACTATATAGTCGTTGAAGGCAAGGCCGCCGCTGCAGAAAATGGCATCCACTTTGCCGCTCAGGACAGTCGCGCAGGCTCCGACTTCCTTGGATACCTGATAGCACATCGCGTCGGTGATCAGTTTGGCTTTGGCGTCGCCTTCCTTGATCCGCTTGTCAACCTCAATCCCGCTGTCCGTGCCCAGATAAGCCGTCAGGCCAGCGGTCTTGGTTAGGTACTTGACCAATTCCTGATGGGTGTATTTACCGCTGTATGCCAGGTTCAGCAGGTCGCCAATGGGCAAGGCTCCCGCCCGTTGCGGAGAGAAAGGCCCCATGCCAAGCAGGGCGTTGTTTACATCCACCACCCGCCCGTTGCGGATGGCGGCGATGGATATTCCGCCCCCCATGTGCACTCCGATGAGGTTGGCTTCGTTCAGTTTCTTGTTCAGCTTGGCAGCCATCAGCCTGGCAATATAGCGGATGTTCAAGGCGTGTAACAGGGATTTCCGCTCGATTTCCGGAATTCCGGAGATGCGCGCCAGATCATCAAATTCATCGACAACCACCGGATCCACGATAAAGCTCTGGATACCAAGCTCTTTGCCGATGGCGTCGGCAATGAAAGCACCCAAATTGGACGCGTGGACTCTTCCCCACCTGGAGGGATCGCGCAAATCCCGCAGCATGGCCTCATTGATCTTAAAAGTTCCCCCCGGAACAGACTTCACCAGGCCGCCGCGGCCCACCACACATTGCAGGCTGGCGGGTGGGACATTGTTTTCCCGCATGGCTTCCAGCACCAGGTTCTTCCTGAATTCATACTGATCGATTATACCGCCAAATACATCCAATTCGGACGCTTCATGGCGCAAAGTCTTTTCAAAGACCGGCTGTTCATCGTCGAAAACCGCGATCTTGGTAGATGTCGAGCCAGGGTTGATGGCAAGTACGCGATAGGGCATAAATCCTCCAGCTTGTGATTTTTATACTTTTTGCCAAGCTCTCACGCAAGCACCCTTTTGTCAATCTTTTCCTGAGTTGCCCCCACTTCCCTCCCATTTCCAGGCTGGGATAATCCTGGGGTCATCCTTAGGTCAACCTTATAATTTATAAGGATGACCCAAGGATGACAGGCTATCTTGTTGATGCCCAAAATGATACGGCAATGGGAGGGTGCCGCGAAACACCAAAGGGCTGACATCGATTGTTCCCGTGCTAAAAATGATAACCATCACAATATCAATGCATTTACGTTGATGCTTCCCTTGGGATGAAACATTTTATGTTCATGCCAGAGACATTGATAACACGGAATCAATTACAGCATTCGATCCAGCCGCTACCCAAAAAGACAATGGAGCGTATAATAAGTCAGTATCAGCAAATTCAGAATCGATTACGCAAGTATCTGTGCTTGGGTCATTATCAGCTAGCAGTGGAGAGATTACAGTAATAATGAGTAACGTCAAACATATCAGCATCGCATAGCCATGTTTCATTTAACCCTCCTTATCTACCTGGTATATTTGCATAGAAATACACTCTTGAGCCATCCCAGGTGGGGGCAAGCATGTAACACTCCACTATATTCATACCTTTAGCAACGAGCTTTCTGCTTTCTCCCGTATCAAGATCCCTTACCCATAATTCTTCTGGATATCCAGGACTTACATAATAAATTATGTTAGCCTGCTTACACATAACCCCTAAATACTCGTATACATATGAATAATTTGCATTTTTGACTAGTATGTTGGTGCCGGTCTCACTAATAATATCATAAACACGGATGTAATAGTCGGTAATTGTGTTGGTATTATGAGTAATATAGCGCCGATCCATAGATATTGAAAACATTGAATAGGGACGACTACTTCCGCCTTGATCATCAACAGTGTTTCTATCACTTCCATCAAGTCTGGAACGGAATACCCCAGCCTTTTCATAATAAACGTAGTCCTCTATCTCAGAGTAAGTTGGATTAACCGCAATAGAGTCTGGGCTTGGAATAATGTCAGATTCTCCTGTATTCAGATTTAGCCAATACATGTATTCTGTAAATTTAGAAGGTTCCCCGTACCCTTTTGATGAGTATGTAACATAGTTTCCCAGATCCGAGACAATTGGGTTTCTCAGTGTTCTTACACTCTCAGATGTCAGTTGTCTGGAAGTCATCGTATTTAGATTTAGCTCATGGATATTTTTATCTCTGGAGGCAAAATAGAGCTTACTGCCATCGGGAGATTGCGACAATCGGGCAGGATTGTTCTGAAGGGTGTAGATATTATCTGTAATGCATACCGGACGGATCGTATCCGTCTCCGATATCCACAGCCTTTCCCCATAGAAGATTATCCGGTTGTCTTTGGTCATGTAGATATCCCAGAATCCGGTTGTGCCATAATAACCATCTACTTTCTTGATCTTCCTGAACCCCGTCCCATCGGCATTGATGCTGCAAAGCCAGGGCTCATAATGTGGATACTCCGGTTCGGTAATGCACGAATTCATCACAAACAGCATTCCAGCCAATAAAGCCAGATACAAATATCTTTTCATGGCTTCCTCCTACCTCTCCAATTTAGTGGCAGTTGACCATACTGTTGAGCGCAAGATCAACAAGTCAAAACAGGAAAAAAGCGCCATACACCGGCATTTATTCATCCTTCTTCTCCCACTTGTTCCACTAAGATTCACTCAATCAGTAGCCGCCATGACTGTCAATATCTTTATCTTTTGACTGATGTTCAATTAGGGTGGGACGTTCTGTTTTTACAGGCAGGATAAGCTTGCACAAAAATAGTCTCTCCCAGCAAAAAGATTTTACCAAACAAAAAAGGCGGGATATCCCGCCTTTAAGCATTGTTCTTTTGGCTTAGGCTACCATCTGAGATGGGCAAAAGCGCGGTTGGCGTCTGCCATCTTGTGGGTGTCTTCACGTTTTTTGATCGAAGCCCCTTCTTTCTTGTAGGCTGCCATCAGTTCCGCGGCAAGCTTTTCGGTCATGGTCTTCTCGCTGCGGGCACGGGCATAGCTGATCAGCCAACGGAAGGCCAGGGCACGGCCGTTTTTCTCGTTCACTTCCAGCGGTATCTGGTAGTTTTGGCCACCCACGCGGCGGGAAACAACCTTCACCAAGGGGCGCACATTTTCCAAAGCGGTCTTGAATACCTCGAGGGGTGGTTGTTTGGTTTTTTCGCTGATGATGTCGAAGGCGTCATACACGATCTTTTCGGCGAGGCTTTTTTTGCCTTGTTTCATCAGGCAATTCATGAACTTAGAGAGAACCAGGTCGTTGTATTTGGGATCCGGAAGCACTTCACGGACAACGGCTTTTCTTTTTCTTGGCATGTCTCAGATCCTCCCCTATTTCTTGGCTTTGGGACGCTTGGTTCCATATTTGGAACGTGATTTTACACGCTTTTCGACACCGGCGGAATCCAGGGCTCCGCGCACAATGTGATATCTCACACCGGGAAGGTCTATCACACGTCCGCCGCGCACCAATACGATGCTGTGCTCCTGCAGGTTGTGGCCTTCTCCGCCAATGTATGCTGTCACTTCAAATCCGTTTACCAGACGGACACGCGCTACTTTGCGCAAAGCTGAGTTCGGTTTCTTGGGCGTAGTCGTGTAAACACGAGTGCATACTCCGCGCCTTTGCGGACATCCCATAAGCGCCCTGTTCTTTTTCTTCTTTTCGATCTCAGTTCTGCCTTTTCTAATCAGTTGATTAATGGTTGGCACTGATTACCTCCATTTATTACTTGGGTTATTTGGTTTAAAAGTCATAGTAATCTTCCACTTCCTCGCCTTTTCTGGCGTGCGCGAAGCGGTCGATGATCTCAGCCACGGTTTCACCGCTGTTCACCGCGTCTTCCAGCATGCTGTTGATGGCTTTGGTGCCTGTTCCGACAGGGATTCTGTGACCCAGGATGATGCTTTCCTTGAGGCCTTCAAGCTGGTCAACCCTGCCTTCGATGGCGGCTTTGGTTAGCACTTTGGTGGTTTCCTGGAACGAAGCTGCCGAAAGCCAGCTATCCGTCAACAGTGAAGTTTTGGTGATTCCCAGCAACAACTGTTCAAACTGAGCGGGAGTCTTGCCAAACTTGATGGTCTCCCTGTTTTCTTTTTCCACCTTGATCTTGTCCACGATGTCGCCTTCCAGGAATGAAGTGCTGCCACTGTCGGTGATGCGCACTTTTTTGAACATCTGGCGGATGATCACGCTGACGTGCTTGTCGTCTATCTTGACGCCCTGCTTGCGGTAAATCTCCTGAATTTCGTTGAGGATCATCAGTTGGGCTTCGATGATACCTTTCACCAGCATGTCGTGGGGATCCAAAGGCCCGTCGGAAAGCGCGTCTCCGCTCTCCACATGGTCTCCCTGGTGCACGGTGATGCGTTTGCCTGTGGGAATCGAATACTTTCTTCCTGCCAGGGGCTGACCCTTCTTGACGGTGTCATCGGTAACCAGGATGCTTTCCTGCATCGCCGGAATCTGAAGCACTTTGCCGCAGAGGGGGGTTCCAACCTTCACGCTGTCGCCGTCGGAGACGATCAGTTGCAGTCCCTTGGGAATCTCGTGGATTTCGGGTTTGGCGTTACGCCTGGCCACATGCACGAACTTCTTTTTGTCTTCCTCGACAATGGTCACCTTGCCGTCTTTCCGGCTATAGACCGTCTTGGGCGACAGGACGGCAACCTGGTTGACAAAGTCGTCGGATTGCACCACAACCTTGCCGTCGAAGGGAGCAAAGATGCCGTTGCTTGGAGTAACGAAGATATCGCGGCCGGTTTTCTTCAAACCGCCGATAGTGACGATGCCTTCAATATCTGAAATCTTGGCTTTGTCTTTAGGTACCCTGGCTTCAAAGAGGTCCTGCACCCTGGGCAGTCCGCCCGTGATATCCCTTTGTTTGATGGTCATACGCGAGGTCTGGCCCAGGATATCGCCGGTATGCACAAAGCTGCCGTCCTCCACCTTGATCACCAGACCGGCTGGCACGGGCACCAGCACAACGCTGCCGTCTTCCCCGACAATCCTGAACTGGGGTTGTTTTTTGCGGTCTTTGGATTCGATGATCGTCATGTCGCGGGTGAAGGTGATGTCGTTATATTCTTCTTTGAAAGTGATGTCTTTGATGAAGTTCTCATAGTGCAACACACCCTTCGCGGTTGAGATGAGGGGGTTGTTGAACTGGTCCCAGCTCATGATCTTGGTGTTGAGGGCTATCTTCTGGCCATCCCGGACGTGGACGGTGGCGGCGTATTCAACCTTGTACTCTTCGAGGATGTTGTTGTCATCATTCTCATCGATAACCAGGATTTTACCCAGGTGGCTGACCGAGATAAGCTGGTTTTCGATATTCGTGACAGTGTTCATGCGGTCAAAACGCACTATACCGTCATGGTTGGATACCACTTCCGCCAAGTCAGTGGCAGTGGAAGCGGCTCCACCGATGTGGAAGGTACGCAGGGTGAGCTGTGTTCCGGGTTCGCCGATGCTTTGAGCCGCGATGACCCCAACAGGGTCGCCTATGGTGGCAGGTTTTTGAGTGGCCAGGTTGCGTCCGTAACACTTGGCGCAGATGCCGTGATCGGCTTCACAGGTGAGAACCGAGCGCACATGCACGCTAACGACGCCATGATTCTGTATGGTGCGGGCCATTTTATTGCTGATCTCATGTCCCGCTTCCACCAGTATTTTTCCAGTGACAGGGTCAATCACGTCATCCACCGCGGTACGGCCCTGGATGCGGTCGGCAAGGGAGGTGACAACCTCGTTGCTTTCCTTGAGCATGCTCATGTGCACGCCACGGGCAGTTCCGCAGTCGTCCATTGTGATAATGGCATTTTGCGCCACGTCAACCAGACGCCTGGTCAGGTAGCCGGCGTCGGCTGTTTTCAACGCGGTATCGGCCAGTCCTTTTCTCGCTCCGTGAGTGGAAACGAAGTATTCCAGAACGGTAAGGCCATCCCGGAAATTGGATTTGATGGGGGTTTCAATCACGTCTCCGCCGCCGTATGATCCGATCTTGGCGGGCTTGTCCATCAGGCCGCGCATGCCGCCCAACTGCTTGATCTGGTCTTTACTGCCACGGGCGCCGGATTTAAACATCATATAGATGGAGTTTAGGCCTTTTCTGCTGCGCGAAAGCTCTTCCATCATCTCATCGGTGACGCGGACTGTGGTTTTCTTCCAGATATCCACAACGCGGCCAAAACGCTCGTTCTCTGTGATTCCGCCTTTTTGGTGTAGCTCAAACACGCGGCGGACTTCATCTTCAGATTGCTTGATGATGCTGTCTTTCTTCTCGGGCACCACAACGTCGCTGAAGCTGAATGTCACACCAGCGCGGGTGGCATAAGCGAAGCCCAGGGTTTTAAGCTCATCCAGCACTATGGCGGTGCGCCACTGGCCAACGGCGTCAAAGCACAGCATGGCGAGGTCGTTAAGCTTGCCTTTGTCGTAAATGATGTTTTGGAAACCCACTTCTGCGGGGATGATCTGGTTGAAAATAACCCTTCCAACCGTTGTTACGATAAAGTTGTTATCTATTTTTACCCTTATCCAGGTGTGCAGATCAAGGCTGCGGCCTTCCTGGTCCGGGCCTTTCACAGAGTAAAGCTGTTCTTCCGCTTCATAGGCGGCAATCACCTCATCTGTGCCGTAGAAATGGCGCAGCTTGGTAACGTCTTCCGGCGCCGGATCCACTTCCATGGTCAGGTAGTAGCAGCCCAAAACAATATCCTGGTTTGCCGCCATTGCCAGCCTGCCATTTGATGGCAGCAGGAGGTTCCTTGTGGAGAGCATCAGGACACGGGCTTCTATCTGCGCCTCCATGGACAGGGGAACATACACACCCATCTGGTCGCCGTCGAAGTCCGCGTTGAAAGGAACACAGACCATCGGATGAAGCTGGATGGCACGGTTGTCCGTCAATACCGGCATGAAAGCCTGGATACCCAAACGGTGCAGGGTCGGGGCGCGGTTCAGCAACACAGGATAATCTTTGATCACATCTTCCAGGATCGACCAGATCTCAGGTTGCTTTTTCTCGATCAGCTTTTTGGCATTCTTGACCTTGTCCACCTCACCCATCTTTTGCAGGCGTTCGATCAGGTAGGGCTTAAAGAGCTCCACAGCCATGTCTTTGGGAATTCCGCACTGATAGAGCTTGAGTTCCGGACCCACGGTGATCACGGAACGGCCGGAATAGTCCACGCGTTTGCCGAGCAGGTTTTGGCGGAATCTGCCCTGTTTCCCTTTCAATTGGTCGGTGAGTGATTTTAAGGGGCGGTTGCCTCTGCCCCTCACGGGCCTGGCCTTGCGCGAGTTGTCGATCAGGGCATCCACGGCCTCCTGCAGCATACGCTTTTCGTTGCGCAGGATAACCTCGGGGGCACGTATTTCCAAAAGCTGTTTCAATCTGTTATTGCGGGTGATAACCCGGCGATACAGGTCGTTGAAGTCTGCCGTGGCAAACCTGCCACCTTCCAGCGGCACCAGAGGCCGCAGTGTGGGAGGAAGCACGGGCAGGGCTTCCATGATCATGTATTCAGGCCTGTTGCCCGATTTGAGGAAAGCGTCCACGATCTTGAGCTTGTTGATCAGTTTCTGCTTGTGCAGAGTGGCCTTTTCCATTTTTAAGCGGGAACGTATGTTCAGCACTTCGTTATGTAGATCGATTCTGCTCAGTAGCTCACGGATGGCTTCAGCCCCCATCATGGCGATAAAGTTGTCGCCGACCTTGTCTTTGATCTCGTAGTATTCATCCACTTCGATCAACTCGAATTTTTCATAGGGGCTGTCACCCGGATCTATCACGATAAATGACTCGTAATAGAGCACACGCTCAAGATCCTTGACCGTCATGTCCAACAGTGTCCCGATCTTGCTGGGGGCGCTTTTGACAAACCAGATGTGGGCGATCGGCACAGCCAGCGAGATATGCCCCATGCGGGTTCTGCGCACCCTGGAGGTGGTAACCAGCACATTGCATCGATCGCAAACTGTGTTTTGAAAACGTTTCTTCTTATATTTACCGCAAGCGCATTCGTAATCCCGTTCCGGGCCAAAAATCCGCTCGCAGAACAATCCGTCCTTTTCGGGTTTCAAGGTTCGATAGTTGAGGGTGTCCGGCTTCGTGACCTCTCCATTTGACCATTCTTCAATGGTTTCCGGGGAGGCCAGTCTGATGCGGACATAATCATATTCGTTGGGACGAATCTCGCGTTTGTTATCTTTTAACATGCTTATCTCTCCTCACCCATATCGGATTCCTTGATGAATTCAATATCGAATCCCAAGGATTTTAGCTCACTGATGAGCACATTGAATGACTCCGGCACTCCGGGAGCAGGTGGATTCTCTCCCCGGGTAATGGCTTTGAAAGCGTTGTTACGGCCATCGACATCGTCGGATTTGATGGTGAGCATTTCTTCCAGCACATGCGCCGCGCCATAAGCTTCCAAGGCCCAAACTTCCATTTCTCCCAGCCTCTGTCCACCGTGCTGAGCTTTGCCGCCCAGGGGTTGCTGAGTTATGAGGGAATAGGGGCCTGTTGAACGGGCGTGCATTTTATCGGCAACCAAGTGATTGAGTTTCATCATATAGATGATGCCTACGGTGACCCTCTCTTTGAAGGGTTCTCCCGTTTTGCCGTCATACAATACCTGCTTGCCATCCACTGGCAGGTTGGCTTTTTTCAGTTCTGTTTCTATGTCGTTTACGGAAGCGCCGTCAAAGATTGGCGTTTCCACGTCAAAGCCCAGCACCTTGGCAGCCATGCCCAGATGGGTCTCCATGATCTGCCCGATATTCATACGGGAGGGCACACCCAGGGGGTTCAAGACTATATCCACCGGGGTTCCATCTTCCATGAAGGGCATGTCTTCAATGGGCGCGACAATCGATATGACGCCTTTGTTGCCGTGACGTCCGGCCATTTTGTCGCCAACTTCAATCTTTCTCTTCTTGGCCACATACACTTTGACCATTTTGCGAACGCCATATTGGAGTTCATCACCGTGTTTGATGCGCTCGCGGGATTTGCGGTATATATTCTCGCTTTGCTCGAGCGATTGCTTGATCTTGAGGATGATCTGGCCGTAAATCTGTTCGTTCTTTTCAGTATCCGCCACCAACTCCACATCCAGATCCAGCTTTTTGAAGTTGATCCTGCCGATATCGGTTTTGGTGATCTTCTTACCGGGGGGAATGAAAAAGATGTTGGTTTTTTCATCCCAGATCGTTTTGGCGGTTTCGCCCAGAAGAGCGGCAGACAGCTTCTCTTCCTTGAATTCCTCCACTTTCTTGCGCCGGAGGTTGAGTTCAGATTTGAGCTTGGAATACTTTTCTTCCTTGTCGTCCTCTTGTTCGGCACCCTCTTCCAGACGAGAAAACATTTTGACATCGATAACTACGCCTTCCATGCCTGGTTTCGCTTTCAGCGAGCTGTTCGTAAAGTCACCTGCGCGGTCACCAAACAGCGCACGCATCAGATTCTCTTCCGGGGAAGGATCAATTTCGATGCTCTTGGGAGTTACTTTACCCACGATGATGTCCCCTGCATGAATCACTGATCCGACACGGACGATACCTGTCTTGTCCAGGTTTCTCAGCGCGTTGGCTGGTACGTTGGGGATGTCGTAGGCAAGTTCTTCGCGTCCATTTTTAACGTTGCGCACCAATACTTCCATCTCTTCAATATAGATGGATGTCAGGGTGTCTTCGCGGGCGACCTTTTCGCTCAGGATTATAGCATCCTCATAGTTATAGCCATACCAGGGCATAAAAGCGACCAGAAGGTTGGTGCCAAGTGCAAGACGGTTGTCTTCGACACAGCCTCCGTCCGAGATGGGCTGGCCTTTTCTCACAGTGTCGCCAATACGCACTATCGGCCTTTGATTGTTGCAGGTATCCTGGTTGGTACGCACAAATTTCTTGAGCTTAATCTGATTGCCTGTCCCCAGATAGAAAGCTTCGTCTTTCTCGCTCAAGGGCTTGATCTCTATATAGGATGAGGTAACGTTTGTCACAACGCCATCGTATGGAGCAATCGCGATATTGGAAGTATCCATGGTGGCAATCCTCTCCATACCAGTTCCCACCAGAGGCGCCTGGGGGTTTATGAGAGGAACGGCCTGGCGCTGCATGTTCGATCCCATCAGGGCACGGTTCGCGTCATCGTGCTCCAAAAACGGGATCATGGCCGCTGAAACGGAAACCATCTGCTGGGGTGAAACGTCCATATATTGAACCAGTTTGGGGCTGATCTGAATAAATTCGCCCTTTTCCCTGGCAAAGACGGGGTCGTCAGTAATCCTGCGTTTATCATCCAGATGGACGTCGCACTGGGCTATAATATATTTCTCTTCCTGAGCGGCGTCAAAGTATTCGTACTCATCGGTCACGACGCCGTTCACAACCTTGCGGTAGGGTGTTTCGATAAAGCCCAGGTGGTTGATCCTCGAGTATATGGAAGGCGACACAATAAGGCCGATATTGGGTCCTTCGGGAGTTTCAATCGGGCACACTCTTCCATAGTGGGACGCGTGTACGTCTCTGACTTCGAAACCTGCTCTTTCTCTGGTCAAACCTCCAGGCCCAAGAGCTGAAAAAGCTCTTTTATGACGCAGGGCTGCCAGAGGATTGGTCTGTTCCATAAACTGGGACAGTTGGCCTGTTAGGAAGAAAGACTGCACCACCGAGATCAAAGCGTTGCTGTTTACCAGGTCATGCACGGTGATCTCGTCAGTATTGGCAATCGTCATGCGTTCCTGAATGATCCTGGCGACCATCGCCAATCCGGTATTGTACTGTTCCTGAAGCAACTCTCCCACAGTGCGCACCCGGCGGTTGGCAAGATGGTCTATATCGTCCACTTCGTCTTTGTCGTGGTAGATATCTATCAGTGTCTTGAAAATATGCACAAAGTCTTCCACGCACAAAGTCAGAACATTCATATCCACGTCAATACCCAGGCGAACGTTAATCTTGTAGCGACCCACTTCTCCCAGATTGTAACGCTTTTCGTTGAAGAACATCCTGTCCACCAGTTGCTTGGCACTTTCCAAGGTAGCGTCTTCGCCGGGGCGTATCAGGCCATAAATCTTTTTCAGTGCTTCTTCCTGATTGGTGGTGGGGTCTTTGGATATGGTGTTCTCCAACACCTTGCGGGCAATCTCAAAGTTGTAGTCGATAACTTCAACTTTTTTCACGCCAGCTTGTTCCAAGGTTTTGATCAGATTATCTGTCAGTTGTTCATTGGCCAAAGCCGCCGGTTCTTCTTTTCCGGCAACCATGATATCTTTGTAGAGGTGTCTTCCCTTCGCCTCGGCCAGCTTGAGCGATTCGTGCTCGTAGAATATCTTTCTTAGTTCCTCGTTGGTGGAGATGCCAATGGCTCTAAGCAAAATAGTGACCGGCAATTTGCGGCGCTTGTCGATATGCACATACATGACATCATGGATGTCGATATCAAATTCCAGCCATGAACCGTTGTAGGGAATGACTTTGGCCGAGTATAGCGTTTTACCGCTGGGATGCTTTTCTTCCGAAAAGAAAACGCCCGGGGATCTCTGCAACTGAGAAATGACCACCCGTTCCGCGCCATTGATGATAAAGGTTCCCTGTTCTGTGATCAGGGGGACCTCACCCAGGAACACGTCTTGCTCTATCGTATCCTTGTGTTCGCGAACTCCTTCGTTCTGTTCGAAAATACTCAGTCGCATCTTTGCTTTGAGTGGCGCCTGGTAAGACAGATTTCTTTCTCTGCACTCGTCTATGCTATACTTCTCTTGCAAGATACTGTATTCCAAGAACTCCAACAGGAAATGCCCCTTGGTGTCTTCTATGGGAAATATAGACTCAAATACTGCTTGCAGCCCTTTCTTTTCACGGCGAAGAGGATGGATATCCTTTTGCAGGAAGTCGTTAAACGAATCGACTTGCATCGCGAGCAAGTTCGGGATTTCGACTTCAGGGATCCCCAGTTCAGCTAATCTTCCGGATATCCGGGAATAACTTTTGATCTTTCTCAAAAGCTCACTCCTTTGTGGTTCTAAACCTACGCATAATCAATCGATCGGCCAATATACTAGATTGCCTAGTGCTTGATAATAGTCTGTGTCGTTGTTCTTCTGACTGTGGCCTATACAAGTGAACAATCCGTTAATATGATGCATAATTAGTCCAAAAAAAGTCCCTGAGGACTTTTTTTGGACATTTGCTTGGGAACAAAATCCCTTATTTAAGTTCGACAGAAGCACCGGCTTCTTCGAGTTTTTTCTTAACGGATTCGGCTTCTTCTTTACTGACTTTTTCCACGACCATCTTGGGAGCGCCGTCAACCAGGTCTTTTGCTTCTTTCAATCCAAGTTTGGTGATCTCGCGCACGACCTTGATCACGTTGATCTTCTTTTCTCCGGCACCAGCAAGGATTACGTCAAATTCAGTCTGTTCTTCCTTGGCTTCAGCGGCGGCGCCAGCTGCGGGAGCGGCTGCGACCGCGACCGGAGCGGCTGCGGAAACGCCAAATATCTCTTCCATCTCTTTGACAAGTTCAGAGAGCTCAAGAACGGTCATCTCTTTAACCAGGTCAATAACTTGTTGCTTTTTATCGGACATTATTTCCTCCAGGGATAATTTATATTAGCTTGCTTTTTTAGCTATAGCATCAAGCGCATACACAAATTTACGAATGATGCCTTGGTTGATGTTCACAAAATTGCTGATCGGAGCATTCAGGCTGCCCAGAATCTTTGCCAGCAACTCTTCCCGGGAGGGAAGTTTGGCCAGAGCTATAAGCTCATTGGCATTGAACACATGGCCACCGATATACCCAACTTTGAAGCTGGGAAAAGCGGCTTCTTCCATCACTTCTTTAATGAACTTTACCAGAATTCTGGCTGGCGCTACTTCGTCATTATGGCATATCGCCACAGCAGTAGGACCGGTCAAATAGCTGTCCAGTTCTGTGATGCCCAACTCATTGAGAGCGATCTTGATGAGAGTATTTTTTTGCACCAGGTAATCCACCTGCGTCTTGCGAAACTCATTGCGCAGGGTGTTAACCTGTTCCACGTTAATTCCCTTGTAATCCACCAGTACGATCGCTTTGGCGCTGTCTAACTTCTCTTTCAGATGTGCTACGATGTCATATTTTACTTGTTGTACCATCTGTCATTCCCCCTTTAGCTCTTTGCTTCCAAGGTTGCGCTTGCGACTTGTACCTTGATGCCGGGACCCATGGTCGTGCAGAGGGTGATGCTTTTGATATAGACGCCTTTCATCGTGGGCGGCCTGTCTTTTAGCACCGCTGCGAGGACTGCCTTGAGGTTGTCCTTCAGCTTCTCATCCGGAAAGCTGATCTTGCCGAAGACTATGTGCAGGTTTCCAAACTTGTCAACCCGGTAGGCAATCTTGCCACCCTTTGCTTCTTCGACCGCTTTACCGATATCCATGGTCACGGTACCAACTTTTGGATTGGGCATCAGGCCGCGCGGGCCCAATACTCTACCCAGCTTTCCGATACGGCCCATAAGGGACGGCATGGTGATCACGACGTCGAAATCAAACCATCCGGCTGTGATTTTTTCCATCAGATCATCCATACCAACGTAATCGGCTCCGGCCTTTTTGGCCTCTTCTGCCTTATCGCCCTCGGCAAACACCAAAACGCGGGTTACCTTGCCAGTCCCATGCGGGAGTACAAGCGAGTTTCGGATCTGCTGATCGGCTTTGCGCGGGTCAACGCCCAAATTGAAATGAACTTCGACGGTCTCATCAAACTTGGTTGCTGGCAACGATTTCAGCAACTTGAGAGCTTCGTCAAGATCATATCTCTTCTGGCGGTCATACTGCGCATAGGCATTGTTGTACCTTTTGCTATGTTTCATTGACTCTCCTTATGAATATTATCTCCTGCATAGGGCGGCTTTAGTCTTCAACGACTACACCCATGCTCCTTGCAGTACCTGCGATCATACTCATAGCAGATTCAAGGGTATCACAATTCAAATCCTGGATTTTAAGCTGCGCTATGCTGCGCAGTTGCTCCTGGTTAATCTTCCCCACCTTGGCTTTATTGGGAGTGGAGGATCCCTTGGCCAGCCCGGCTTCCTTTTTGATCAGGACGGAGGCTGGGGGGGTCTTTATCTCAAAGGTGAAGGATTTATTTTTTGCGACATAGATAACCACAGGAAAAACCATCCCTGGTTGGTCGCCTGTTTTCTCGTTAAATTGGCGGCAGAAATCCGGAATGTTCACTCCAACCTGGCCCAAAGCGGGGCCCACGGGTGGAGCCGGTGTGGCTTTACCAGCCGGAAGCTGGAGTTTAATCATCGCGACATAGTCTTTTGGCTTGGCCATTTATTACCTCTGTATATATATCAATTACTTTTTATAAATCTCAACCTGATTGGCGCTAAGCTCGACCGGCGTTCTTCTTCCGAAAACCGTTACATCAATTATTAACTTGGCACCGTCATCCGCAACTTTCTGCACAATTCCTTCAAAATCGGTGAAGGGGCCGTTGGTCACCTTGACCATATCACCAGGCATATAGGAGAAGACTTTTCCAGGCTCCTTCTCCCTGTCGGCTATGCCAAGCAGGCGGTTGACCTCCTCTTCCTCAAGGGGAATCGGATCCTTATGCTCTTTGCTTTGGCCCAAAAACTTCGTTACTCCCGCGATATTGAGAATATAGGTTCTCAACTCCGGGCTAAGATCCGCCTGGATGATAACATAGCTGGTGAACAGCTTGCGCTCGCGCTCTACTTTCTTGCCCTCGCGGATAATAAAAGATTTGCGCACCGGCACCAGCAACTGGCCGACTTGTTCTTTCAGGCTGGTGCCCTCAAGACCCTTTTCTATGGCCAGTTTAACCTTGTTTTCATGGGATGAGAAGGTATGGATCACATACCATTTCATTTCCGCCATAAATTCTAAAACACCAACTCGACAATCTTGCTAAATCCAAGATCCACCAAACTAAGAAAGATCGCCACTATGGCGGAGATCACGATCACCACCACTGTGCCTTCTTTCAAGTCAGCTTTGGTTGGCCAGGTCACGGATTTCATTTCGGCCACCACTTCATGGAAAAAGCGGGTTACTTTTTCAAATTTCATTCAATCACCACCGTCTAAATATGCTGGGCGGGTTACGCTCCCGCCTCAGGCCGTCAGGTTGCAAATGTGGCAGGACAGGCAGGAATCGAACCCGCAACCCCCGGTTTTGGAGACCGGTGCTCTACCAATTGAACTACTGTCCTGCAACAATTATGCTCTATACTAACGCTGTTTGTGCAACGTGTGTTTCCGGCAGGTGGGGCAGAATTTCTTCAGCTCCATCCTGTTCGGATGTTTGCGCTTATTGCGTGTTGTGGTATAGTTCCTGTTTTTGCAATCTTCGCAAGCCAGGATAATTATATCTCTCATTTTTCCTTACCCGGATCTACTACTCGATAATGGAAGATACCACTCCGCTGCCGATGGTGCGGCCGCCTTCACGGATAGCAAAGCGCAGGCCCTGTTCCATCGCGATGGGGGTGATAAGTTCAGCGTTGATCTCAACGTTGTCACCGGGCATGACCATCAATACGCCTTCGGGCAGGGTCAGGGTTCCGGTCACGTCAGTGGTACGGAAATAGAACTGGGGACGGTAGCCGGTACGGAAGGGTTTCTGCCGTCCGCCTTCATCCGCTGTGAGTATGTAGGTCTGTCCCACGAACTTGGTGTGAGGAGTGATGGATTTGGGCTTGGCCAAAACCATTCCGCGTTCCACGTCGGTCTTTCCAAAACCGCGCAGCAGCACGCCAATGTTATCTCCAGCCTGGGCTTCGTCCAACAGTTTGCGGAACATTTCCACGCCGGTGCAAGTGGTTTCCACTGTCTCTCTGATACCAACGCGTTCGACCTTGTCACCGACTTTGATGACGCCGCGCTCGACACGGCCGGTAGCGACAGTGCCGCGTCCGGGAATCGAGAAAACGTCTTCCACGGGAAGCAGGAAGGGTTTGTCTGTAGCGCGGTCAGGCTGAGGAACGTAAGAATCGACCGCGTCCATCAGAGCCTGGATCTGGGCTTCGCCTTCGGGATCGGCGTTTAGGGCTTTGAGAGCTGATCCGCGGATAACGGGAAGTTCGCTGCCGGGGAATTCATACTTCTCAAGCAGTTCACGCACTTCCATCTCCACCAGGTCAAGAAGTTCCGGATCATCAACCAGGTCGCATTTGTTCATGAATACGACGATGGCGGGCACGCCCACCTGACGGGCAAGCAGGATGTGCTCGCGGGTCTGAGGCATGGGGCCATCATAAGCGCTCACGACGAGGATGGCACCATCCATCTGGGCAGCACCGGTGATCATGTTTTTGATGTAGTCAGCATGTCCGGGGCAGTCCACATGCGCGTAGTGTCTGGTTTCTGTTTCATATTCGACGTGGGAAGTTGCGATGGTTATTCCGCGGGCTTTTTCTTCCGGTGCATTGTCGATACTGTCGAATGAACGGAATTTAGCGCCGCCCTTTTTGCTTAAATACGAAGTGATCGCTGCGGTGAGCGTGGTCTTGCCATGATCAATGTGTCCAATCGTACCAACATTAACATGTGGTTTGTTACGTACGAATTTTTCTTTTGCCATTTTTCCTCCAGGAATCCTGCAACGGACTCCATGTCGTGTTTATTTCGTTATATAAAAGAAAGTGGAGCTCAAGATCGGACTCGAACCGATGACCTCCTCCTTACCAAGGAGGTGCTCTACCTGCTGAGCTACTTGAGCTGTTATATATACTTGTCTTAAATATCGTTGGAGCGGGAAACGGGGTTCGAACCCGCGACCCTCAGCTTGGAAGGCTGATGCTCTAGCCAACTGAGCTACTCCCGCTGGCCTGTTAAAAAAGTGGTGGACAGGGAAGGATTCGAACCTCCGCAGGCTCACGCCGCCGGGTTTACAGCCCGGTGCCATTAACCACTCGACCACCTGTCCACAATTTATGGAGCCGATGAAGGGAGTTGAACCCCCAACCTATTGATTACAAATCAATTGCTCTGCCATTGAGCTACATCGGCATCAAGTTTATCCAATCAATTTAAGCACTGTTTTTTTGTCAAACACTTTTTTGTTCACTCTATGCATACCCACGAAATAATGTGGAGAGTGCATTTTTTTCGATTCCCTGATTATGTCAATCAAAAAGTCAGATTTCCCGCCAAACCGGGCTCGGGCTAATGCTAATTCGCTTTCATCAAGCTATCTATGCAAGTTGTAATTTGAAATACTCTCGTAAAGTTGGTGGTTAGGGTGGAAAGGAGGCGTCCAGAAAGGACTTCGTGGCATCGTGATGTCGTGGTGTTACTGATAAAGAAATAGAACACGGACGACAGGATCGACAGGATTTGCGCGGATATATTGAAAGGTGAAAAGGCAAAGTGATGAAGGCGGTTTGAGGTGTCCTGAAACAGACCCTATCAGAACTATATACTGCGTCATCCCGGGCAAGCCGGGGTCCTCGACGGATCGGTTACGATCCGGTGGGGTGGTTTGACCCGGGATCCAGTCTTTTAGAAAACTTATAGTTAGATTAAAAACAAAGAACACCCTCTCATCCTCCTATGAATTCGTTTTATGCCCCTATATATATAGGGGCTACGATCCCTCCAAACCAGACGGGACGCTGCTTCCAGAGCCAGACGCGGGTGATACGACCCGGTAGCCCGGCAACTGCCGCCACCGTTTGCCCTCGCGCGCACGAGGCAGCTAAGTCTATATATTCCTGGGGTCATCCTTAACTTGGTGAGGGATGACCTAAGGATGATGGCGGCAAATCCAGTCGCAGCAAGGGAGAGCGCTATGAAGGAATATGAAGAATATTGCTGTTGTTATTGGTGAATGTAATACTATATTGTTTGCGTTCATCATTATTTATAGTGAAAAGGTGGAAAGGATTATAGAACGCGGATAACAGGA